>NZ_JBEPOO010000001.1:3038545-3342400 GCF_040546815.1 Devosia sp. 2618 | reverse complement strand
GCAGGATGGCACCAAGATCTATCGCTTCGCCATCAAGTGGGGCAGTGCCACCACCACCGACGATGCCGAAGGCGAGGTCGTGGCGACTTCGGAAGTGCGCCCCGATCAGGCTGCGCTTGAAGCCGTGCTGCCGCAGTTCACCGGCACGATCATGCAGCGCCCGCCGATTTTCTCGGCGCTGAAGATCGACGGCGAACGCGCCTATGATCTGGCCCGCGCCGGCGAAGTGGTTGAACTGCAGCCACGCGAAATCGACGTCGACGCCATCACCCTGATCGAGCACGGCACCGAGCAATCAACGCTCGAAGTCACCTGCGGCAAGGGCACCTATGTCCGCTCGCTTGCCCGCGACATCGCCGAAGTGCTCGGTACCCGCGGCCACGTGAGCTTTCTGCACCGTGCCGCCGTCGGGCCGTTCCACGATGACGATGCGCTCACCATCGACCAGCTCGAAGCGCTGTCGCTCGAAGAACGCGATGCCTTGCTGAAGTCGGTGTCCTCGGGCTTCGCCGACCTCCCCGAAATCCGCCTCGACGCGCAACAGGCAACCGCCATCCGCCACGGCAACGCGATCCTGCTGACCGGCGCCGGTGCCCCGGTATCGCTCGACGAATGCTGGGTGAGCTTTAAGGGCGAAGTGCTGGCAACCGGCTGGGTAGAATTTGGCCAGTTCAAATGTCGGCGGGTGTTTAACTAGCTCGCACATCTCCCACCTATCCCTCAGTCGTCCACCCTCCCCCTTGCGGGGAGGGAAGCGAGATAGGGCTTAGCTTTAGCTAAGTCCGTGATCGAGCAGGGTGGGGGGGATCTCTCCGAGAGTGCGGTGCGTGCGACCCACCCCCTCCCTTGATCCCTCCCCTCAAGGGGGAGGATGTCGACTGGTAATGCGGTATCCCCTCAAAAAAAGAGCGGGACTTTCGTCCCGCTCCGTCTCTTCCTAGCGAAGGAAGAAGATGATGATGATGATCAGCCAGATCGGCACGCCGAGTAGCCAAAGTCCAATACCTCGAAGCATGTGATGTCCTTTCTGACTGTTAGAAGCGGCGGAAGACGCCGGTGAGCACAGTGTTTTCGTCGCGATGGTTGCCACCCTTCTGAGCGGCCCAGAAAGCGCCAATGGCCGAGACCAGCAGCGAGGCGGCGATCAGGAAGGCAGCGATGATGCCGGTATTGCGCGCAATGCGGGCAGCTTCGATGGCCTTCTGACGGGCAGCTTCAACATTGGTGATCACCTGATCGACGCGAGCCTGCGCTTCGTCTGGAGTGAGACCGGTATTGGCCGCTACGGCGTTGGCAAGATAGGTGCGGTCATCGGCAGCAACAGCGCCATCGCCAAGAGCGGCCTGGGCAAAGATGCGACCGGCTTCAGCACGGGCAACCGTTGCGTCGGTTGGCTGGTTCGAGCGGAACAGCGTGTCAACGAAGTAGGCGTTCGGGTCGACAGCATCGCCGGCAACATTGGATGCGGCGGTGGTGACGGTCGAAGCGGCCGAACCGACAGCATTTGCTGCAGCGCCAATACCGCCGACGGCAATCACGGCGCCGAGCAGGGCTGCACCGGCCCAGACCAGCAGGCCATGGGCGCCATCGCGCAGATCGCTTTCGTCTTCATTGGCGTCGAAATAGCGGCGACGCAGGCGGCCGGTCAGATAACCACCGGCCATGAAGCTCGACACCTGGACCCAGAGGAACCAGCTGGCGGCAGCAATGCCGATAAAGATCGGGTTGGCGCTCTTGCCATAACCGAAGTCGAGGAAGTTGAGGCCAACGGCGGAGCCAAAGCTGATCAGCACGAGGCTGATGGCCGAGGCCAACACGATGCCGGCAATGATGGCTGGCCAATCGACATATGATGACTGGTCGCGATTGGTGGCGGGGGTTTCGATGACGGCTACGCCCGCGGGCGCGTCAATGGTCATGGCTGTGGCTCCTGTGTTTGTGGTTGTCGCTGATGCCGCAGCGGCGGTCAGGCAAGACCGATGAACGACAGGATCGCCATGACGATAACGATGAGGCCGACGATGTAGATGATGGAGTTCATTTTAGAGCCCTCTTGTTGTGACGCAGATGTGTCCACAACCGAAAGCGCGGTGAATAGTTCCGACCATGCGCAAAATATGGGCAGATTGGGGCAGGGGCCGAACGTCCAAGTAAACCTGCGCCGCGACTACGAAAAAAGGCGGGGATCGCTCCCCGCCTCTCACTCATTATTTCGAATACTTACAGCCCGTCGGTGACGACAGTGGTGTAAGCCCCCTCTGGTTCGGCCTTGATGATCGACTGGTCGAGCAGGGCTTTGACGGTGCGCTCATAGGTAGCCATGTCGAGCTTGGCGTCGGCTGGATCGACCAGCTTGGCGACTTCACCGGTCATATAGAGCTGGTGCTCAAGGGTTGCGGCGCCGGTATCGTCCATGTCGACAACGATCTGTGCGGCTTCATCTGGATGTTCGGCAGCGTAGGCCCAGCCCTTCATCGACGCGCGAACAAAGCGCGTATAAGCGTCGACCTTGGCAGCATCCTTGAGCGAGTCTTCGAGCACATAGAGCCCGTCTTCAAGCAGGTCATTGCCCATTTCGGTATAGTTGAAAATGGTCAGGTTTTCCGGACCGTAACCGGCATCGAGCGCCTGGCCATATTCGTTATAGGTCATCACCGAAATGCAGTCGGCCTGGCCCTGGATCATCGGCTGAATGTCAAAGCTCTGCTGGAGAACGGTCACGCCGCCAGCCGACCCATCGGTGGCAATGCCTTCCTTGTTCATCCAGGCAAAGAACGGATATTCATTGCCAAAGAACCAGACGCCCAGCGTGTGGCCGGGGAAATCTTTGACGGTCTTGATCTCGTTTTCGACCGGACAGATCATCATCAGGCCGCTGCGCTTGAACGGCTGGGCGATATTGACCAGTGGCACGCCGCTTTCGCGTGCGGCCATGCCGGCTGCCATCCAGGTCACGATGATGTCGGCACCGCCGCCGGCGATCACCTGCTCAGGCGCAACGTTGGGGCCACCGGGCAGGATGGTCACGTCGAGGTTTTCCTCGTCATAAAACCCCTTGGACTCAGCGACGAGATAACCGGCGAACTGCGCCTGGGTCACCCATTTGAGCTGCAGTGTCAGCGCATCCGCCGCAAACGCGGGAGCGGCCGAAAGCGCCAGGGCGCTGACGAGCAAACCTCCGATATACTTTTTCATTTTCGTTCCCTTTTTCCCTGTTACGCCCGTCCACCACGGACAGACGGATGCCAAAAGGTGACGCCCCTCTCGATGAGGGCGATCACCCCGTAGAAGGCAGACCCCGCGACCGCTGCAACGGCGATCTCTGCCCAGACCAGATCGATGGCCAAACGGCCAACGCCTGTAGAAATTCGGAAGCCCATTCCCACGACGGGCGTCCCGAAGAATTCCGCTACGATTGCGCCGATCAAGGCCAGAGTCGAGTTGATCTTGAGGGCGTTGAATATGAAGGGGCCCGCAGCAGGAAGCCGTAACTTCATAAGGGTTTGCCAGTAACCGGCGGCATAGGTGCGCATCAGGTCGCGCTCGATAATGCTCGAGGCGTTGAGCCCCGCGACGGTGTTGACCAGCATGGGGAAGAACGTCATCGCGACAACGACAGCGGCCTTCGATTGCCAGTCAAAACCGAACCACATCACCATGATCGGCGCGATGCCGATAATGGGCAGCGCCGACATGAAATTGCCGATCGGCAAGAGCCCGGCTTTAAGGAATGGCGAGCGGTCGACAAGGATGGCGACGATCAACCCGGAGAGGCACCCGATGGCATAACCGGGCAGCACCGACTTGATGAAGGTCTGCACGAAATCGGCCCACAGGATCGGCGTCGAATTGACCAGTTGTGCGGCGATCATCGACGGCGCGGGCAGCAGCACCGGCGGAATATTGGCCCCGCGCGTCACCACTTCCCAGATCACCAGCAAGGCGGCCCCGAACACCACCGGGATCAGAAGCCCAAGCCCACCATTGTCGCTCAGGCGCGGCGCCAGCGTCTTGGACAGCCGCTCGACAAACAGCCAGGCAAACAGCCACGCCACGACCAATGCGATCCAGAAGAACGATGGCGTCGGGTCAAACACCCCGACGCTGGTCAGCAGCGCCACGGCACCCAGCAGCGCAAAAGCCCCATCGGCCCACAGCCCGAGCGGCACGTAAAACCGGATCAGCGACAGGAAGCCGAGCCCCAAAAACGCCTTGAGCAACAGCCCCTGTTCGAGCGGCGTCGCAAAGCTCAGGGCGAAGGCCGCAGCCGAAAGACCGCCGGCAACAAGAGCGAGAAAATACTGCAACTGGCTCATGCGCGTGCCCCCATGCGGGCATTGACCATGCGCTCGGCAAAGCCAACGATCATCACAAGGACTGCCGCCAGCGCTGCAGCAATAAACAGGGCCGCCCAGATCTGAATGGTCTGCCCGTTATAGGACCCCGTCAGCAGCCGCACGCCGAGGCCACCACCGGCCGCGTTGCTGAGTTCACTGACCACAGCCCCAATCAGCGAAATGGCAATGCCCACTTTCATTGAGGCAAACAGCATCGGCATGGCGGCAGGCCAGCGCAGCTTCCAGAACGTCTGCCAGCTGGTCGCGTCATAGGTGCGCATCAGGTCCAGCTGGATCGCCTCGGGCGAGCGCAGCCCCTTGACCATGCCGACAACGACCGGGAAGAAACTGAGATACATCGAGATCAGCGCTCGGGGCACGGTGCCGGTGACGCCAATCGAGCCCAGCCCCACCACCACCATTGGCGCAATCGCCAATATGGGAATGGTCTGGCTGGCAATAATCCACGGCATCAGCGAGCGATTGGCCGCTTCATTGTGGACGATTATGACCGCCAGCCCGACACCGAGCGCTGTGCCCAGCACAAAGCCCAGCAGCGTCGAAGATAGGGTGATCCAGCCATGATAGGCGAGCGAGCGTTTGGAGGTGATTTCCAGCGCCACCGTGGCATTCCAGATTTCGCCAACCACCTGATGCGGCGCCGGTAGCACCGGCCGATCCTGCGCCCAGGTCTGCATCGCAAATTCGGTAAACGGCACGTCGACCAGATTGGCCCGATCATTGAGCCGCGTCTGCCACGACGCATTCATGCCAATCGCCGCGGCATACCAGATGACCAGAATGGCAAGAAGAACCGTGAGAATGGGAAGCGTGCGGTTCATGAAACTCGCCCCACGCACGATCCGCCCCCTCGCCCCTGAGGGGAGAGGGTTGGGGTAAGGGATTCAGAGGTCGTTTGAGACGCGGTGCTCGCGCCACGCGCTGAACCCCTCACCCGCCGCTGCACGGCGACCTCTTCCCACAGGGGAGAGGTGAGGCGCGCTCCGTTTACTTTGGAGCCCCCCATTAGACATGATCCCCATCATAGGAGTGACCAGCTCGCAACCCGTCGCGCACTCGCGCGGCAATCGCCAGAAACTCCGGCGTCTCGCGAATATCGAGCGGCCGTTCGGCGGGCAGATTGCTCTCGATGATATCGGTCACCCGGCCCGGCCGCGGCGACATCACCACGATCTTGGTCGACAGATACACCGCCTCGGGAATGGAGTGCGTCACAAAGCAGATCGTCTTCTGCGTCGCGGCCCACAGCTTGAGCAATTCCGAATTGAGGTGGTCGCGCACGATTTCGTCGAGCGCACCAAACGGCTCGTCCATCAGCAAAAGATCGGCATCAAATGCCAGCGCGCGGGCAATCGAGGCGCGTTGCTGCATGCCGCCCGACAGTTGCCAGGGATACTTCTTCTCGAACCCCGAAAGGTTCACCAGCTCCATCGTGCGCTGAATGCGCTCGCTCTGCTGGCCGGCGCCATAGCCCATGATTTCGAGCGGCAGCGCGATGTTTTTTTCGATCGTGCGCCATGGATAAAGCGCCGGTGCCTGAAACACATAGCCATAGGCGCGGCTCTGCCGAGCCTGTTCGGGCGTCATCCCGTTGATCGTCAGCGTGCCCGATGTGGGCTGTTCGAGATCGGCAATGGTGCGCAAAAACGTCGTCTTGCCACAGCCCGATGGGCCGATGAACGACACGAACTCGCCCTTGTTGATGGTCAGGTTCACATCGCTGAGCGCAATGACGTCGCCATCATTGGTCTTGAAGGTGAGACCGAGATGGTCAGCCGATACCACGGCGCGGGCGCCCGTGTCGGAAATGGCAGCAGTAGTCGGCGACGTCACGGACAAAGGCCTATGCCCCCTCTTGTTATCCTGGTCGGGAGGCGGCTCATGCCTGCCGCCCGACAGTCCTTTTAAATGCAAGCTCCGTGCCGTTTTCAGGATGCCGGATTTGCTATCCGACTTGTCCTGCTCCTCCCGGCCCGTGCCTCAATATTGATCACGCTGCTGTCGCTATACCCCCGAAGCCGGAATGCCCGACCGTTCGATCTTGCGCGGCGCCACGATCTCTTTCCACTGGCTGAGCGCGCGGTTCACAGGGTTCTTCGGCTCGCGGCCGACGAACTTGCCATGCCCCGGCTCGGCCGTGACGTCACTCTCGGTCACCGAGACCTTGCCACGGCTCAGAACGAAGCGCGGCATGCCTTTGACCTCAAAGCCCTCAAACACGTTGTAGTCGATCACCGACTGTTGCGCCTTGGCGCTGATGGTCTTGCTGCGGTTGGGGTCCCAGACGATCAGATCGGCATCCGCGCCCACCAGCACGGCGCCCTTTTTGGGATAGAGCCCCAAAATCTTGGCGATGTTGGTCGAGGTCACCGCCACGAACTCGTTCATGGTGATGCGGCCAGTATTGACGCCCGCCGTCCACAACACCGGCAGGCGATCTTCAAGCCCACCCGTGCCGTTTGGAATTTTCGAGAAATTGCCGAGCCCGGTCCGCTTCTGGTCGGTGGTAAAGGCGCAATGGTCGGTCGCGACGCAGCTCAGCGACCCGGACTGCAACCCGGCCCACAGCGAATCCTGATGCTGTTTGTTGCGGAACGGCGGCGACATCACGCGCCGCGCCGCATGGTCCCAATCGGCGTTGAAATATTCGCTTTCGTCCAGCGTCAGATGCTGGATCAGCGGCTCGCCGTAAACCCGCATCCCCTTCTGCCGCGCCCGCCGAATGGCTTCATGCGCCTGCTCGCAGCTGACATGCACCACGTAAAGCGGCACACCCGCCATATCGGCGATCATGATGGCGCGATTGGTGGCTTCGCCCTCAACTTCCGGCGGCCGCGAATAGGCGTGCCCCTCAGGGCCATTATTGCCTTCAGCCAGCAACTTCGCCGTCATGGCAGCAACCACATCGCCGTTTTCGGCGTGAACGAGGGGCAGGGCGCCAAGGTCCGCGCAGCGCTGGAACGAGGAGAACATCTCATCGTCATTGACCATCAACGAGCCTTTATAGGCCATGAAATGCTTGAAGCTGGTAATGCCGCGATCGACCACTTGTGCCATTTCGTTGAACACCTGCTCGCCCCACCAGGTGATCGCCATGTGGAATGAGTAATCCGCGCTCGCCTTGCCGGTCTTGTTGTCCCACATCTGTAGCGCTTCAAGCAGGCTCTGATTGGGATTGGGCAGGCAGAAATCGACCACCATGGTCGTGCCGCCGGCGAGGCCCGCCCGCGTGCCGCTTTCAAAATCATCGGCCGAATAGGTGCCCATGAACGGCATTTCGAGATGGGTATGCGGGTCGATGCCGCCCGGCATGATGTAGCAACCGGTCGCGTCCAGCACCTCGTCGCCGGAAAGGTTGGGGCCGATCTCGACGATGACATCGCCTTCGATCTTCACATCGGCTTTGTAGGTGAGGTCCGCTGTGACGACCGTGCCGCCCTTAATGACCTTGCTTGCCATGCTATCCCCTCTTCTTGTTTCTACTGGCGGATCGAGGCCGCCTTCATACCCTTGGAGTAATTGGTTTCCTGAACCGTGCCGGTCACCGTCAGCTGGCAACCGGTCGGGCAGTTCAGCAAAATCTTGCGCTCGTCACGCGTCAGCCCGCTGATGTCGACATAGAACGGGTTGGCATCCATCATCGACTGCATCAGCATCACGATATCGGCCGCCTGAATGACCGTGCCGCTGACTTCCGCGCAGGTGCCGAGCAGCTCGGTGTAATCGAGCTTGAGGTCTTCCACCGTCATCGGCACGCATGCCGCCGCTTCCGCGCCATCCTTGGCCAGTGGCGCCGCGACCCGGTCAAAGCACACCAGACGCTCGATATCGTTGGAAATGCCGGTGCATCCGGCAAAGTCCGAGACCTGCTGCGCCATCACAGCAGGCGCCGAAAGGCCGGCAGCAATTAGGGCGGTCAGGGCAAGCGAGCGCGTCAGAAGCCGCATGGGATCAACTCACAATTTCCGCCGTTTCAAGCACCGCGTGGAACAGGACATCGGCACCAGCCGTCGACCATTCCTTGGAGATTTCTTCGGCCTCATTGTGGCTGAGCCCGCCCACGCAGGGGCACATGATCATGGTTGAGGGCGCAACCTTGTTGGCCCAGCAGGCGTCGTGGCCGGCGCCCGAAATGATATCCATATGGCTGTAGCCGAGCTTTTCGGCCGACGCCCGCACCCGCGCCACCAGCGTCGGATCAAACGTCACCGGATCAAAATGGCCGACCGCTTCGACGGCATAGCCAACACCGATCTCCTCGCAGATCGCTCGCGCCTTGCTCTCGATCTGCTCGCGCATCGATGTCAGTTTGCTCAGCTCCGGCGAGCGAATGTCGACGGTAAAAACCACCGTGCCCGGCAGCACGTTGCGCGAATTGGGTGCAAACTTCATCTGCCCCACACCACCGACCGCGCCCGGCTGATGGTCCATCGCCACGGCCTGCACCATTTCGACAATCCGCGCCATGGCGAGCCCGGCATTGACCCGCATGTTCATCGGCGTCGACCCGGTATGGGCTTCCTTGCCGGTTAGCGTAAATTCCAGCCACCACAGCCCCTGGCCATGGGTGACGACGCCGATCTGCTTGCCCTCGGCTTCAAGGATCGGCCCCTGCTCGATGTGATATTCGAGATAGGCATGCATCTTGCGCGCCCCGACTTCTTCAGCGCCGCGCCAGCCGATGCGCGCCAGCTCATCACCATAGGTCAGCCCGGCCTGATCCTGCCGCGCATAGGCGTAATCCTGTGTGTGCACACCGGCAAAAACCCCCGATGCCAGCATGGCCGGCGCAAACCGCGCACCTTCCTCATTGGCCCAGTTGGTGACCACGATCGGATGCTTGGTCTTGATCCCCAAGTCATTGAGCGAGCGCACCACTTCAAGCGCGGCCAAAACGCCGAGCACGCCATCATATTTGCCGCCCGTCGGCTGCGTATCGAGATGGCTGCCGACATAGACGGGCAGGGCGTCAGGATCGGTGCCCGCCCGCGTCATGAACATGGTGCCCATCTGATCGACGCCCATGGTCAATCCGGCATCATCGCACCAGCGCTGAAACAGCCGCCGCCCCTCGCCATCCTCATCGGTCAGCGTCTGCCGGTTGTTACCACCAGCAATCCCGGGACCAATCTTTGCCATATCCATCAGGCTATCCCAGAGCCGATCACCATTGATACGAAGGTTTTCTCCTGGGGCAGACATATGGCTATTCCTTACCGGATTGGGCCGTCCAAAGGGGCTCGCCCTCGGGACGGAGATAGACCTTGAGGCCACGACAAATGAAATTGTCAGGGTCCCGACGCTCTTCAGTCAGGCCACTCCCGCCCCACTTGTCGGAGCCGAGGTGGAAGTGATCATTGCTGCGAGGACCGTAGTCCCAATTCATCGACTGAAGTTGGCGCACGAGCGCATCGCGCCCCGCCATGTCGAGATACATCTCGACAAAGACGCCATCCGAGAGCCCGTTCGTGTCGGGCGCGTCGCCAGGTGGGCTAACCTCAAGCGAAAGCCGCATACTACTTCACACTCGGAAAACTAAATTCCGCGCCGCCCTTGATGCCCGCGGGCCAGCGGGTGGTGACGGTCTTGAGCCGCGTATAGAAATGCACGCCTTCGGGTCCGTAGATGGAGTGATCGCCAAACAAGCTCCGCTTCCAGCCACCAAAACTGTGATAAGCCACCGGCACTGGGATCGGGACGTTGATGCCGACCATGCCCACTTCGATCTTGTCGGCAAATTCGCGGGCGGCGTCGCCGTCGCGGGTGAAGATGGCGGTGCCGTTGCCATATTCGTGGTCGTTGATCAGCTTGACCGCTTCGTCATAGCTTTCGGTCCGCACCACCGACAGCACGGGCCCGAAAATCTCTTCCTTGTAGATGGTCATCTCGGGCGTGACATTGTCGAACAGCGTGCCGCCGACATAATAGCCGCCTTCATAGCCCTGCAGCGTGAAGCCACGGCCATCGACCACCAGGTCGGCGCCCTGTTCCACGCCGCTATCGATGTAGCCGACGATCTTGTCGCGGTGCATCTTGGTGACGACCGGACCCATTTCGGCGTCCTTGTCGGTCGCCGGGCCAATCTTGAGCGATTCAACGCGTGGCTTGAGTTTGGCGACCAGCGCATCGGCTGTGTCCTTGCCCACGGGCACGGCCACCGAAATCGCCATGCAGCGTTCACCGGCCGAGCCGTAGCCGGCACCCATCAGCGCATCGGCCACCTGATCGAGATCGGCGTCGGGCAGGATCACCATGTGGTTCTTGGCGCCGCCAAGGGCCTGCACGCGCTTACCGGCCTGGGTGCCGCGTTGATAGACATATTCGGCAATCGGGGTCGAGCCGACAAAGCTCACGGCCTTGATATCGGGATGATCCAGAATGCCGTCGACCATTTCTTTGTCGCCATGGACGATATTAAGAATGCCCTCGGGAAGCCCGGCTTCCATGAAGAGCTTCCACGACAGCATCGAAGCCGACGGATCGCGCTCGGAGGGCTTGAGGACAAACGCATTCCCGCAGGCAATCGCCGCTGGATACATCCACATCGGCACCATGGCCGGGAAGTTGAACGGGGTAATCCCCGCCACGACGCCCAGCGGCTGGCGATCGGAATAGCTGTCGATGCTCGGGCCGACATTGCGCGAAAACTCGCCCTTGAGCAGTTGCGGAATGCCGCAGGCAAAGTCCACGCAGTCGATGCCACGCGCCACTTCGCCCAGCGCATCGTCATGCACCTTGCCATGCTCGCGTGAGATTTCGCGGGCCAGATCGTCCGCATATTGGTCGAGCAGCGCCTTGAACTTGAACATGACGCGGGCGCGTTTCATCGGCGGGGTATTGCCCCAGGCAACCTGCGCCTTTTTCGCCGATGCGACCGCGTCATTCAGCTCGCTCAGCGTCGACAGTGGCAGCTCGGCCGAGACTTCGCCGGTGGCCGGATTGAAGACGGGCACGCGGCGGCCGGTCGACACATAGCGTTTACCGGCAACGGCGTTTTCAATGATGTCCATCAGTCGATGCTCCTCAGGACCGTACGAATGCCGTCGATCAGTTCTGCAATCTGCGCCTTGGAAATGATCAGCGGTGGTGACAGCGCGATGATGTCGCCCGTGGTGCGGATCAAAAAGCCAGCTTCATAGGCGGCGAGGAAGGCCGAGAAGGCGCGCTTGGTGGGCGATCCGGCAATCGGCTCCAGCTCGATGGCGCCGACCATGCCGATATTGCGGATGTCGATGACATGCGGCTCGCCCTTGAGAGAATGCAGCGCCTCGGCAAAATGCACGCCCATTTCGGTGCCGCGCGTCAGCAGGTCCTCGTCCTTATAGGTTTCGAGCGTGGCGAGCGCTGCCGCCGACGCCACGGGATTACCCGAATAGGTATAGCCGTGGAAGAATTCGATGACGTGTTCCGGCCCGCCCATAAAGGCATCGTGGATCTCGGAGGATACCATCACCGCACCCATCGGAATGATGCCGTTGGTCAGGCCCTTTGCCGTCACCATGATATCCGGCGTGACGCCGAAATAGTCGGCGCCGAACGGGGTGCCAAGGCGACCAAAGCCGGTGATGACCTCGTCGAAAATCAGCAGAATACCGTGCTTTTTGGTGATGTCGCGCAGCCGCTGCAGATAGCCGGCAGGCGGGATCAGCACGCCGGTCGAACCCGCAACGGGCTCGACGATGACGGCGGCAATGGTCGAGGCGTCATGCAGCGTGACGATGCGTTCCAGCTCGTCGGCCAGCTCTACGCCATATTCAGGCAGGCCCTTGGAGAAGGCGTTTTTAGCCAGGTTATGGGTGTGCGGCATGTGGTCGACGCCGGTCAGCAGCGTGCCAAACATCTTGCGGTTGGTGACAATGCCACCCACCGAAATGCCGCCGAAATTGACACCGTGATAGGCGCGTTCGCGACCGATCAGGCGGGTGCGGCTGCCGTCGCCCTTCACGCGGTGATAGGCCAAGGCCACTTTCAGCGCCGTCTCGACCGATTCAGAACCGGAATTGGTGAACAGCACATGGTCGAGCCCCTTGGGCGCAATGTCGACCAGTCGGTTGGCCAGCTCGAACGCTTTTGGGTGGCCCATCTGGAAAGCTGGCGCGTAGTCTAGCTCTGCCGCCTGCTTGGCGATGGCTTCGACAATCTTTGGCCGCGCGTGCCCGGCATTGACGCACCACAGGCCCGCCGTCCCGTCCAGCACCTGCCGACCGTCGCTGGTCGTGTAATGCATGTCCTTGGCGGCCACGAACATGCGCGGCGATTTCTTGAACTGGCGATTTGCCGTGAACGGCATCCAGAATGCGCTTAGGTCGTTCGGCACCACGGCGTTGGAATTGGACACGAAACCCTCACTCCCATTGATTCTGCTCTGGTCTGTCATTTGGCGCTTGACGCGGAGGCGTTAAGTCCGGAAATTTTGACCAGTTGGAAAAATGTTAGCACTCCCAAACTTTCTAGCAAGGCGAAAATGCCGCCACACAAAGTGAAAAGTGCCGAGCCGACAGATCTGCCTAAGCGCCAGCACAAGGCTGACGCCAAGGCAGCGGTGCATCCGCCGGGCAAAGTGCGGCCGCTGACGCGCATCCAGCGCGAAAAACAGGATGTGATCCTCGAGGCGGCGCTCGACGTCTTTTCGCTGCATGGCTTCCGTGGCGCGACGATCGACCAGATCGCCGAGGTCGCCGGCATGAGCAAACCCAATCTGCTGTATTATTTTCCGCGCAAGGAAGAGATTCACCGGCGCCTGATTTCCGAGCTTTTGGTCAATTGGCTCGCCCCGCTGCGCGAGATGGACGCCAAGGGCGACCCGTTCCCCGAAATCCGCTCCTACATTCGCCGCAAGCTCGAAATGGCGCGCGACTATCCGCGTGAAAGCCGGCTGTTTGCCAATGAGATGCTGCAGGGCGCGCCGCGTATTATTGAAATGATCGAGATCGACCTCAAAGGTCTGGTCGATGAAAAGGCCGGCGTGCTGCTGGCCTGGATGGATCAGGGCAAGCTGGCCCGCGCCGATCCCTATCACCTGATCTTTTCGATCTGGGCCACCACCCAGCACTATGCCGATTTCGATGTGCAGGTCCGCGCCGTGCTCGGACCCAACCGCAATGGCGAAGGCCGTTTCGAGGACGCGGCGCGCTATCTTGAGCAACTGTTTCTGCACGGCCTGACCCCGCGCCCAAGGGTCTGAGCGCCCAACCATCACCACGTCATTCCCGCCAAAGCGGGAATCTCGCCTTGGTCAGCCCTTGACCGGCGGCCTGCGCAGTTCCATCACTGAGCTGTCTGGAGGTTGCAATGATCCAACATGTCGACGCCCACATGATGCTCACGCTCGATGGTTTCGGCACCGGGCTCAATCAATCCCGCGAACGCCCCTTCGGCACCATCGACCCACGCCAACTGGCCCGCTGGATGTTTGAGGACGCCGATAACAACCGCGCCGAAATCGACGCCGTCGTGAGCTATGGCGCCTTCGTCATGGGCCGCAACATGTTCGCCGCGCCCGGTCCTGATGCCTGGGAACCCGAATGGACCGGCTGGTGGGGGGCAAATCCGCCCTACCACGCTGAAGTATTCGTTTTGACCCATTACAGCCGCCCATCGATCAAGATGGAGGGCGGCACGACCTTTCACTTCATCACCAATGGTCCCGAAGTCGCGCTGGCCGAGGCACGCGCCGCGGCTGGGTCTCGCAACGTCGCCATTGCCGGTGGTGTCTCCACCACGCGCCACTACCTCAATTCCGGCGACATCGACACGCTCCACCTCAAGATCGCGCCGCTGCTCGCAGGCGAGGGAGACCGGCTCTGGGACGGTCTTACCGCCAAACTCGAACCCATCGCCGCCCGCCACAGCAAATACGCCACCCACATCGACTATCGCGTCGTCAAATAAGCGCGCGCCGGACTGCACTGCTAAAATTGCAGTAAAATCGAACGGAAAGACTTCAGAGGCGTCTGGCAGCATTTCGCCCGACACTCCTGGGGCTCGCCATGACGCAATCGCGCACCGCTATTCTGTTCGACGCCGAAAACATCAACTGCGAAACCGCCGCGCGGGCGCTGCGCGTTCTTGGCAATGACATCCAGATCAAGCGCGCCGTTGGTGACTTCTCATCTGCTGCCCTGTCCAACTGGATCAATCTCAGCCGCACGCATGGCATAGAACTGGTGTTTCAGCCCGGCACCGGTAAAGGCAAGAACGGCGCCGATATCCGCCTCACCATTGAAGCCATGGACCTGATCGCTGGTGGCCTGATCGACAAGCTCGCCATCGTCACTCACGACGGCGATTTCACCCCGCTGGCCCTGCGCCTGCGCAATGCAGGTATCGCGGTGATGGGCTTTAGCCGCACCGAACCCAGCCCGATGTTCAAAGCCGCCTGCACAAGCTTCCGGGTTTTGCAGCCCGAGCCGGTCGTTGCCGTCATCAAGCCCGTGGTCGTCGTCAGCCCACCGAAAGCCTCGCCTCCTGCAGCACCTCAACTAAGTGCTGCAGAGATTGCCAGGCTCAGGCAGGTCATTGCCGCCGCTTGTCAGTCCGGTCCGCTTGACTCGGGGGTATTGGGCAATCGCATCAATGACGCCAACAAAACCTTGTTCAATAAGCTCGGTGGAACCGGCAAGCGTATCAAGAAGCTGATCGAACTCGGTCTGATCGTGAGCGCGGGCAAGGGCCGCTTGGTCAAACCCTCGGCTCCACCTCTACGCAGAGTCTCCTAAGCCTCAAAGATAATCCGCGATCACCAGCAGCAGCCCACCCGCCAGCGTGATGTTGACCAGCACCAGATAAAGGTGCGGGTCGCGCTCCTTGCCCTTGAACATGAACATGTTGTGGTAGCAGGTCGTCGCCAGCACGAGGAAGGCGATCAGCACCAGTGCGCCGATGATCGGGTAAATCCCAAAGGTCAGCGACAGCCCGCCGATCCACTGCATGGCAAAACCAACCGCCACCAGCGGCACCGGCATCGGCCAACCGTAATTGGTGACCGACGGGATGCGCTCCTTGAAATGGATCGTGTTGCGGAAGGCGGCGATAACAAAGAACAGGCCGAACGCGACGCGTCCGACGAGCATCAAGAGAGCTGCAGTGGTCATGGTTTCCCCCATCTTCCCCATAGCTACTCCAAGCCAGAGGCGCCCAAAAGTCGAATTTCTTGCCACATTCGCGCCACAATTGGCCTCGGAGGACGCTTTCCACAGCTCAGTTTTGGGCGGAACCTCAGCAAAATCGGGCTTTTCATGCAATCGGGTGGGAACCGTGACCTCTCGGCCACACCGCGCAAGGCGAATCCGCGATTCCACGATCCCGCCGATTCAGAATCCGCCAAGTCGCGGTGGCGCGGATTCATATCCTCCAATTGACGGCAATGGTTAATCAACAAGGCGGAAATGCAGCCGCACTTTCTGCGACTTCCGGGCAACACCTGCTATGGTCGGGGCAGTTGTGACCAATACGGGCACATTGTGGCCTGTCAGCCCCCTTAATCAAACGCTCACCGTAACTGACGTGAGTTAGAAGTTTGATTAGAAAAGCCGTTCGTGTCGCCGCAATTGCTGCAGCCCTTCTCTCCCTCTCCACTGCAGCCTATGCCCAATGTGGTGGCGCCTCCTGGTACGGTCCCGGTTTCAACGGGAAGAAAGCCGCCTCCGGAGAAACATTCAACGAAAACGCCATGACGGCGGCCCATCGTTCCCTGCCATTCGGCACCAAGGTCACCGTTACCGACCAGCGTACTGGTAAGGCCGTTCAGGTCACCATCAACGATCGTGGTCCCTTCCACGGCAGCCGCATTATCGATTTGAGCAAGGCAGCCGCTACGGCGCTTGGCTTCCGCAATCGCGGCACCACTTCGGTCTGCCTGGCGCAGATCTGAAGCCACAAAATCACTAAGATGCCAAAATGGGCCACAAGCATGTGGCCCATTTTTATTTGCCTGTGCCCAGGAAAGCGGGGGCGCGTACAATCAATTATTCCAGCGTTATCGGGGTTTTAGGACTTCGTGCCTACTATGCGCATGGGAATACAGGGGAGGGCCGGGGATGAAAGCCTCAGCCTATGTGATTGGGCCTTTGGACGGGCCCGGCGCAGCATTGATCGATATGGCGCAGCGGCTCGATTTCGCGGCGATCCTGCCCTATGCCGGTGTCGAAAACGCCGAGCAGCAGTCCTATCACACTCCGATCTGCTTTTTCCTGTTCGCCGCCGTGTCCGATGTCACCACCCTGCGCGGTGTGGCCGACGCCATCCGCTTTTCGCCCAGCCGCCGCGTTCGGTTTTCGCCCCTGGTCTATTTCTCGGCCAGCCCGCAGGTTGAAACCATTGACCTTTGCATCAACATGGGCTTTGATGACATCATCACCATGCCCTTTACCCAGGAGCGGGTCGCCGAGCGCATCAGCCGCCAGATCGACCACAACCTGACCTTTTACGAAACACCCGGCTATTTCGGTCCCGACCGGCGCGACCGCGTCACCGGCCCCAATCGCCCCGGCGAAAGCCGCAGCGGTGGCCAGTTCCGCCGCCTCGAAATCGTCCGCAATCTCGAAACCGGCATTAATGTCGTGCGCGACGATCTCTATACCCAGGCCGTCTGACCGCCTTCTTTGCCACTATTGCAGCTTTGCAAGTATCGTCGGAAATCGTTTCAGGTGCCTATTTCCCGGCTTTGGCTTTTCGCATAGTTTCGCCCGCAGAAATCCTGCGAGTATTTCAGCCATGAGATTCGGCATCGATCTGCCACCCCAGATCAAGGTCTTTGGGGCCTTCTTCGTGTATTCGTTTTGCATGGCCAGTCTCTATCCTCGACTTCCTGCCATTCAGGAGGCCATGGGGGTAGGCGAGGGGGCCCTGGGTCTGTCGCTGATTGGCGCCGCGGTCGGCACTTTGATCTCGCTGACCTTTGCCAGCCCGGTCATCGAGCGCATCGGCTATCGCCGCACGCTGCTCACCGCCATTCCGGTGCTATCAGTGTTTTATGCCATCGCCGTCTGGGCTCAGACGCCCCTGGCGCTGTTCCTGCTGCTGGTGCCGGTTGGCATCACCATCGGCGCCATCGAAATCATCATCAATCTTGAGGCTGACCGCGTCGAACACGCCATCGGCCGCCGCATCATGAACCGCGCCCATGCCTTTTGGAGCTTCGGCGTTTTCGCTGCCGGCATGGTTGGCGCCTTCGTCGCTCAAATCGGCCTCTCGCCACAGGCACATCTCGCCATCATGGTGCCCATCATCTTTGTCGTCACCATGGTCCTGCTCGGCCGCTTCCAGCCCGCCGAGGCCCGCATCAGCAGCAGCACCGCGCCGCCACCACGCTTTGCGCGCCCAACCCTCTCCATCGCTGTCTTGGTCAGCGTCTGTTTCGCGGCCATGATCATGGAAGGCGCCGGCATCGACTGGTCGGCCATCTACATGCGCAATATCTTTGGCTCCGAACCCTTCTGGGCCGGTCTCGCGGTGGCGCTTGGCGCCGGCGCACAGGCCTTCACCCGCTTTTTCGCCGATGGCTTTGTCGAGCGCTATAGCCCCGCAACCGTTGCGCGGGCGCTGCTCTGCGTGCTCGGCATTGGTGCGGTCATCGTCTTCACCGCTCAGGCGCCGTGGGTGGCCTATCTGGGTCTGGCGCTGCTCGGCGTCGGCTCCAGCGCGCTGTTCCCGCTGGCCATGTCTGCGGCCGCCCAGCTCACCGACCGTCCCGCGGCCGTCAACGTCGCCTCACTGGCGCAGATTTCTTTTGTCGCCTTCCTGCTCGGCCCGCCTCTTCTGGGTTATATTGCCGAACATTTCGGTATTCGCTGGGCCTTCGGTATCGGCATTCCGCTGGTCATTATTGGCCTGTTCTCCACCCATGTTCTGGGCGCAAAGCCCGCCAAAACCACAGCAGCTGCTCAATGACACTCGCGCCGCAACACCGTATCTACGCCTGCTTTTTCTTCTTCGCCTTTTCGCTCGGCGCGCTGCTGTCCCGTCTGCCCGATCTGCAGGAGCAGCTCCAGATCGACAAGAGCCAGCTGGGCTTGACCCTGATCGGCATGTCGATTGGTTCGCTGATTTCGCTGACCTTTTCGACCCCACTGATCGAGCGCCTCGGCGCCCGCGCCACGGCCTTCATCACCGTACTCGGCACTGCGGTGATCTACGCCATCCTGCCGTGGTTTGACTCCGCCATTGCCGTCTTCGTCGGCCTGTTCTTTGCCGGTCTTCTGGCCGGTGCGCTCGAGATCAATCTCAATGTCGAAACGGATCGCCTCGAAGGTCAGTTCGGCAAGAGCTTCATGAACCGCGCCCATGGTTCGTGGAGCCTGGGCTTTTTCGTCACCGCGCTGCTCGGCGCCAGTATTCGTCAGACCGGCCTCTCGCCACAGTGGCATATGCTGATCATCGTCGTGATCGTGCTGGTCGTGGCCAGCCTCATCATCAATGCCATGGTCAGCGCCCCCAAGCGCCCCAGCTCGCATCAGGGCGACACGCCGCGTATCGCGCTGCCCAATCTGGGCCTGCTGCCGCTATGCCTGATCGGCATTGCCGCCTTCCTCGTTGAAGGCGCTGGCATCGACTGGTCGGCCATCTACATGCGCGACGCCTTTACAGTTGAGCCCTTCATCGGTGGTCTGGGCCTGACCCTGTTCTCGGGCTTCATGGCCGCCACCCGCCTGACGGTCGATCCCGTGGTTGATCGCTACGGCCCGCGCGCCGTCGCCACGACCCTGCTTAGCCTTGCCGCCGTCGGCGTGTTGGCGGTGTCCTATGCGACCGAGCCATGGATTGCGCTGGCCGGGTTCTCGCTGCTCGGCGTTGGCTGTTCGGCTGTCTATCCGCTGGCCGTTTCGGCGGCCGCACAACGCACCGACCGCCCCAGCGCGGTCAATGTGGCAGCGCTCGGTCAGGTGACGTTCGTTGTGTTCTTCCTTGCCCCGCCGCTGCTGGGCTTTGTTGCCGAACATCTCGATATCCGCACCTCCTATCTCGTGGTGCTACCGGTCATCGTCGTGGGTCTCATCGCCTGCCGTGCGCTTGGCACCCGCAAGTTGGCAAACCCGGCCGGCCTGCCACCCGAACCCGCAACCCCACTGGGTTAGGCCATGGCCGATCTGCCGCCCATCGTCGACCTCCGTCAATCGGCCACCGCGCTGCGCGTGCAGCGCGGGGTCATGCGCATGTTGCGCGAGCGGCACGATATGGCCTGCTATGCCGAAGTGCCGCTGGCCAATGGCCGCCGCGCCGATGTGCTGGCGGTCGGACCCAAGGGCGAGATCTGGATCATCGAGATCAAGTCCAGCCTGATCGACTTTCAGGTCGATCGCAAATGGCCCGAATATCGCGAGTTTTCCGACCGCTTTTTCTTCGCCAAGCCGCCCGAACTCGATGCCGACATCTTTCCCGAAAGCGAGGGGCTGATCGTCGCCGATGGCCATGATGGCGCCATTCTGCGCGATAGCCCCGATACGCCGCTCGCTCCAGCGCGCCGCAAGGCACTCATGCTCAAGCTCGCCCGCCTCGGCGCCGACCGCATCCATATCCTGATGGACCCCGGCCCCAAATAAGGGCTGGGTAGAGCTAGAGACGCTGGGTCAGCGCAGCCGCCTTGCGTGGGTTGAAGTGCAGGGTCACTTGAACGTCCTTGTCCACCACATATTCCCCATCCTCATATTGCCGCTGCAGCAGCGTAATGGTCTGCCCCTTGGCGTCAGCCGAGAGGTACAGATAGTCAAAGCAGTCTTCGGTAGCGCCGGTGGCATAGTGCTGCAATTCGGCTTTGATCGCTGCCAGTTCCCGCCCACCGATAGCGGTGCCATCGTCGCGCCGCGTGGCCCGCAGCGTCGGCGTCCAGTCGATGTTGAAGGCGCAGATATAGCGGTCGTCCTCGAAGTAGCCGCCATTGGTATAGGCAATGTCGAGATCGTCGGTCCAGGCATTGCCCAGCTCGAAGCTGGCGGCGCTTTCATCGACATCGAGATAGATGTCCGACCAGGCGCAGGTGCCCTCGATTTCGGCATAGCACCAGCGTTCGCTGGCCGCCATCAGGTGGCCCACATCGGTTGTGTTGAGCAGCTTACGCACCTTCTGATGCTCGACGATGGCCTGCGTATCGGCGTCGAAGGCCTGCGCCGCAGAGCTTCCCGCCAGCACGATCAAAGCAGTCGCAAACAGCATCTTCATCAAGGCTCTCCCCACCGATTGGCCCCGACCTTCACACGGTGAAGCCAAATCGCCAAGACCTCAAAACCACAACGGACTTGACAAGTGCGTTTATTGTAACAAAATAAGTTACATGAAACGCTCCAGTCGACTTTCCCTCGCCCTTCACGCTCTCGTCCACCTGCACAAGCAGCCCGACGAGGCCATCACCTCCGCCACCCTGGCCCAATGCCTGATGACCAATCCGGTTGTCGTGCGGCGTGTGCTGGGCGAATTGCGCGAGGCTGGCATTGTCGGCTCCACCAAGGGCCACGATGGCGGCTGGCGCCTGTTGCGCCCGGCATCCGACATCAGCCTGCGCACGGTTTACGCCGCGATGGGCGAGAGCTTGCTCATCCGTACCGAAAGCGATCCCGGCGACATTCAGTGCGGCATCGTCCGCACCGTCAATTCGGTGATGGGCGAGTTCATTGCCGACGCCGAAGCGCTGCTCGCCGCGCGGCTGGAGCGCGTTTCCATTCACGATCTGGCCCTTCAGGCCGTGCCCCATCCCCTCCACCCCCATCACGGAGCCCATCCCCATGGATGACGTCATCATCATCGGCGGCAGCTTTGCCGGCCTCGCCGGAGCCCTGCAACTCGGCCGCGCCCGCCGCAAGATCACCGTTCTCGATACCGGTCTGCCGCGCAATCGCTTCGCAGCCCATTCGCACGGCCTGCTCGGCCACGACCATAAAGCGCCCAGCGACATTCTTGCCGCCGCGCGCCAGCAATTGCTGCGCTATCCCACCATTCGAATGGTCAATGCCCGCGCCGATAGCGTCACCGGCGCCGCCGACAATTTCTCCGTGCTCACCGACGATGGCGAAACCCTCAAATCCCGCCGCCTGCTGTTGACCTATGGCGTTTCCGACCAGCTCCCGGCCATTCCCGGCTTTGCCGAATGCTGGGGCAAGTCCATCGTGCCATGTCCCTACTGCGACGGCTTTGAAGTCGCCGGCCTGCATTGGGGTCTGGTCTATTCCGGCCCGCAATCGATGCACGCCGTCACCCTGTTCGGTGACTGGACCGATCATCTGACCCTCTTCGCCGATGGCCACGATATTCCCGCCGACCTCCGCGCCGATCTCGCCCGCCGCAAGGTCGCGGTCGTTGATGGCAAGCTGATCGCCATCGCCCACGACAATGGCAAACTGGCCACCGTCAACCTCGACACCGGCCACCACGTCGCTGTCGACGTGCTCTTTGCCCATCCGCGCAACCGCCCCTCGGCGTGCCTGCACGAAAAGCTCGGCCTCGACATCATCGAGCACCCCCTCGGCCACACCGTCAAAACCGACGACCGCCGCGAAACCAGCCTCCCCGGCATCTACGCCGCTGGCGACCTGGCCAACCCCATGGCCAGCGTCACCCTCGCCACCTCCAGCGGCGCCATGGCCGCCATCTTCGCCCAGCAGTCGATGCTGGTGTGATGGCACGCCCCGTGGTTCTAGGGTCGCTTCGCTCCCACCTCACCATGAGGCTACTGAACCGTTGAGCCAAGAACAGCCCTCATGGTGAGGCGCTTTTGCTCCTCGCAAAAGCCTCGAACCACGAGGGCGCGGCATCGTAACTCCCCGCCCACCGCGCCAATCCCCTCTCCCCTGAGGGGAGAGGGTTAGGGTGAGGGGTTCAGTGTTCGAACGACCACCCTATCTCCGCCGACCACACCACGAGCGTGGCTCAATCCATCCCACCCACAATCGCTTCCCCCGGACTTGATCCGGGGGCCTCTCTCATCCCTGCACCACATTGAGGCAGACCCAAGCCCGCGGGCAGCGTCCGGGCTCAAATCCACCCTTGCCAGCACCTTAGAACCGTTCTAAACAAGTTTTAGAACAATTCTAAAGTGTGACCGCGCATGCCCTCCCTTCGCCCCGATAACCGTCGCCCTTTCACCAGCCTCTCCGAGCGCGAAATTCTCTCCCTCGCGGTGGCCGCTGAGGAAGAGGATGGTCGCATCTATTCCGAGTTCGCGACCCGGCTGGCTGATACCTATCCCGGCTCGGCAGCACTGTTTGAGGGCATGGCGGCCGAGGAAGACGAACATCGTCGCCGCCTGCTCGATCTTTATGTCGAACGCTTCGGCACCCGCCTCGTGCCCATCCGCCGCGAACATGTGCGCGGCTTTATCGCCCGCAAGCCGATCTGGCTGATGAAGACCATGAGCCACGAAACCGTGCGCCAGCAGGTCTGGGAAATGGAGGAGGGCGCCTATCGCTTCTATATGGAAGCGGCCAAACAGGTGACCGATGCCGGCATTCGCAAGCTGCTCGGCGATCTGGCCGCGCAGGAGCGCAAGCACGCTGATGCCGCCGACAAGATCGATGCCGAGGTGCTGGGGGCCGATGGCCGCGAAACCGAAAAGGGCGAGACGCACCGCCAGTTCCTGCTCACCTATGTGCAGCCCGGCCTTGCTGGCCTCATGGATGGGTCGGTCTCAACGCTCGCGCCGGTGTTCGCCGCCGCCTTTGCCACCGGCGATACGCACCAGACCTTCCTCGTCGGCCTCGCTGCTGCCATCGGCGCCGGCATTTCCATGGGCTTTACCGAAGCGGCGTCCGACGATGGCAAGCTCACCGGTCGCGGCTCACCCATCAAGCGGGGCTTTGCCGCCGGCATCATGACCGCCATTGGCGGCCTGGGTCACGCGCTGCCTTATCTCATCGCCGATTTCTGGACGGCGACCACCGTCGCCATCGTCATCGTTCTGATCGAACTTTGGGCCATCGCCTTCATCCAGAACCACTACATGCAGACCCCGTTCTGGCGCGCTGTCATGCAGGTGGTCTTGGGCGGCTCACTGGTCTTTGCCGCCGGTATCCTGATCGGCAACGCCTGACGCCAAACAAAACTGCGCCGCTCCCCAATCTAGGCGGGGCGGCGCAGGCGCATCCACACCACACCCGTCAGGGCCAGCGCTATGCCGATAAAGATCAGCGATGGCGTCCACCCGGCATTTTCGCCAAACAGCACCGCCGACATCCGCCGTCCCGGCAGAAAAGTGAACGCCCCCGCCAGCAGCACCGCACCGAGATAGACAGCCTGCATGCAAGCGCGATGCGTCGCCACATCATGCTTGACGATGATGGCCCACAGCCCATTTCCGATGCCCACATAGGTGATCACCACAAAGATGTGGATCGGGCTGAACGGCCCGATCAGCCTGATCTCGTGGATGAACAGCGCGCTGGTCGCCACCACCAGCATCAGCCCCACCCAGATGCGACCCAGCGCCTTGTGCAGCGCGGTGCCCTTCTTGCGCCACAGCACGAAGCCGCCCAGAAAGAATGCAGCGATCGCCGAAAAGGCGTGCAGCTGAATGGTGAAATCGGCGGACAGCAACGGTTGCAACGACATGGAAACCTCGGAGGGATTGCCAGCCCGCCATGAACCTCTAGACTCCGCGTCACAACAGGCTTTGCGCCAATGACCATTTCCCTACGTGAACAGATTGCCCATGCTATCCACGCTTCGTGAACTGCGCGCTTTGGCCAGCGATGCCCGCAGCTGGATTGCGCTTGGCGTGCTGAGTCTGCTTGTTGGTCTGGTCGGGCCGTTCGGCACATTCGCAATGCCGGTGCCTGCACGCCTCGCCTATTGGGCCGCCGTGGTCTTTGGCACCGCCATCATCGGCACGGTGGTTGCCAGCACGCTCGAACGACAGATTTCCCACCGCGCACCCAAAATGCTGCGCGCCGCCATTGGCGGGGCGCTGGCGGGTATTCCCATCGTGCTGTTTGTTCTCGCCATCAACGCCGTTGTCTTCGGCGACGTGCAACCCGTGGGCGCTGCAACGCTGGCGGTTTACTGCATGATTATCGCGTCGGCGGTGACCATGTTGGCGGCCCTGTTTGCCAGACGCAGCACGCCCGTTGCACCCGTCACTGACACGCCGCAATTGCTCAGCCGCCTGCCACACGGCCAGCGCGGCCGGCTACTGCATCTGGCAGTCTCGGACCACTATGTCGAGGTCACCACCGACCGCGGCAACACTCTTGTCCTGAGCCGCCTGTCCGACGCCATCCGCGAAGCCGCCCCGGTAGAGGGCCTCCAGGTGCATCGTTCCCATTGGGTCGCGCTCGACGCCGTCCTCAAACCCAGCCGCCAGTCCGGCCGGCCCGCGCTTGAGCTAACCAACGGCACCATCGTCCCCATCAGCCGCAGTTATCTCCCGGCAGCAAAAGCGGCGGGACTGATCGGGTAGGCGCATGATCCGGTGGCTCCCACCACCCCACCCTCATTCCCTCCCCATCAGGGGGAGGGAGGCGCCAGCACCAAACGCCCGGCTCCATCGTCTCCCTGCCCCTTGTGGGGAGGAATCAAGGGTGGGGGTGAGTCACACCCACCAGCTGCGGCCCCAGCCCCTACAACCTGCTCTCCAAGATCACCCCGACGCTCTCGCATTCCCGCGCGATCTCGCTCACAAAATCGGCCAGCATTTCCCGCTCCAGCGCTGCCGTCGATCGCACCACCATGGCCGTGTCGCGGTGCAGCGCCTCGAACCCTACCGGCGCAATCTCCACCAGCCGCCCGGCCTTGACGTCATCGGCAATCGCCGAGTTGACGAAAAACCCAACCCCTTGCCCCTTGATGGCCAGCCGTCGCCCCGGACCGGTCGGCAGTTCGACGCTCGTGCCTGCCATCCGCACCAGCGCCGTCGCCGTTTCCGGTTCGGCCTGCCACCAGCGCAGCGAAATCACGCGCGGCACCAGCGCCAGCACCTCTTCAATGCTCGGCTGGCTCGACAATTGCGCGGCGATCTCGGGCGACACCACCAGCGGCACGCGCTCACGCATGATCACCAGTGGAATGAGGTCCACCACCAGCGGATCAAGATTGGGCCAGCACAAAATGCCCATTTCCACGTCGCGCTCATGCAGCATGGCTGCGATCTGGGCCTGCCGCCCCTCGTTCACCACCACGTCGACGCCCGGATATTTCTCCTGAAACCGCAGCAGCGCCTCGGTGATCAGCGGCGACACCAGACTGCGCAGCGAGGCAATGGCGATCCGCCCGCGCTCGACTCGGCGCAGCGCCTCGCGCGCCTCCTGCAACGTGCCGATCACGCGGCGCGCAAAGGGCAAAAACGTCATGCCCTGATCGGTCAGCGTCACCGTGCGCCCGCGCTGAAACAGCGTCACGCCGAGCAGGCTTTCCAGCGCCCTGATCCGCATCGAGGCGGTGGCTTGCGTAATGTTGAGATAGGCGGCCGCGCGGGTAAAACTCTGTTCCCGCACGATGCGGTCAAAGGTGCGGAGCTGGTCGAGATCCATCGGTTTTGCTTATGACGCTGGGGCTGTTGCGCGCAATCATAGCACCGCCATCAGCATTTGCGATGCACAACAGTGCCGCTATTGCTCCGCCTGTGGCTGGGTGTGAATGGCAATCGACACCACGCGATGGCGCTCCATCGCAACCACTTCCACCTCAAACTCATGAAACGGGAAGCGTTCGCCCACCTTGGGCAGGCGCTTAAGCTCATTGAGCACCAGCCCCGCCGCCGTGTGATAATTGCGCGGCCCATCCTCGACGCCCAGCCGGTCGAGCAGCGCCGCCACCGGATAGCTGCCATCGACGCGCAACACGCCATCCTTATCGCCGATCTTGTCAGCCGGATCGTCTTCGTCGGCGAGGTCGCCAGCCAGCGCATTGAGCAGATCGCTCTGGGTCACGATGCCCTCGACCTGACCATATTCGTCCACCGCCAGCGCAATGCGCACCGGCTGCGATTTGAACTGTTCCAGCACGGCAAACACCGATGCCGTATCGAGCACATAAAGGGGCTCGTTGAGCACCGCGCGTACGTCGAGTTCGCCGCCGGCCAGCAACTGGTCGAGCAGGTCTTTTTTGGAAATGACGCCCATCGGCTCATCGACCACGCCTTCCGCGACGATCAACTGGCGGTGGTGGCTGGCCTGTAGCGCGGCGCGGATGTCTTCGTCGCTGGCGGTGATGTCGACCCAGTCCACCTCGTGGCGCGGCGTCATGATCGAGGCGACCTTGTGGTTGCCGATATCGAAAATGCGCGCCACTGCTTCCTGCTGGTTGGCATCGACCAGACCCGCGCGATAGCTCTCGGCCACCAGCAGCTTGATCTCCTCGGTCGAATGCACGCCTTCCTCGCCCGTCGTTGGCTTGAGGCCGATGACGCGCAGCAGCAGGTTACCCATGCCATTGAGCACGCTGATGGCGGGGCGGAACACGATCAAAAACCAGTTGAGCGGCCGCACGATGGCCAGCGCCGTGCTTTCGCTGCGCTGCAGCGCCAGGCTCTTGGGCGCGAGTTCACCCACGACGATGTGGAGGATGGTGATGATGATAAAGGCGATGACCACGGCGGTCACATGCGAGGCCGCCGTGGCGTATTCGCCCAGCAATTGCACCAGTGCCGGTTCGATCAGATGCGCCAGCGCCGGCTCACCCACCCAGCCCAAAGCAAGCGATGACAAGGTGATGCCAAGCTGGGTCGCCGCCAGATGCGAATCGAGTGATTCGACAGCGTGCTGCAGTGGCTTGGCGCTCGCCACACCATCCTGCACCAGTTGGGTAACGCGGCTGCGCCGCACGGCCACCAGGGAAAACTCTGCCGCTACGAAGAACCCGTTTGCTGCAACCAGAAGCAGAACGGCAACAATACCCACGACATCCCAAACGCTGACCGCAGTCACCTAGTCAAATCCTTCACCTGTTAAGGCGGCGGATTAAACAGGGCCATGCGCCCCAAGGCAAAGACAGTTTTGCCTAGCCTGTGGATTGAGGCGCTTCGGTGGGTTAGCTGGCGTCCCGCAGATTGCGCTCGCGCGAGGCTTCGGCTTCCGCTCGCTTGTCGCTCTTGCGCTGCTTGGCAATGCGTGCCGCATCGTCACCCAGATGCGCCGCGCCGCGTGCCTTGGCCAGTTCCATCTGCTTGTGCCGTTCGGCCGCTGCCGCGTGCTTTGCCGTTTCGCCCACGCAATGGGGGCACGAAACGCCTTCGACATAGTCGACGCTTTCGCGATCGGTCGCCGTCAGTGGATGCCGGCAGGCGCGGCACAAGGTGGCATCGCCCTCGACCAGCCCATGGCCAACCGAAACGCGCTCGTCGAACACAAAACATTCCCCGGCAAACCGGCTCTCGGTCTCCGGCACCACCTCGAGATACTTCAAAATGCCGCCCTTGAGGTGAAACACTTCCTCAAAGCCCTGGCTCAGCAGGTAGCTCGATGCCTTTTCGCACCGGATGCCACCGGTGCAGAACATCGCCACCTTCTTGTCGCGCGCCGGATCAAGGTTCTCGGCGACATAGTCCTTGAATTCGGTGAAGGTCTTGGTCGCCGGATCAAGCGCCCGCTGAAATGTGCCCAGCCCGACCTCATAGTCATTGCGCGTATCGACCAGCACCACGTCATTGCGCTCGATCAGCCCGTTCCAGTCCTCGGGCTCAACATAGGTGCCCACGGTTTTGGCCGGATTGGCTTCGGGCGCGCGCAGCGTCACGATTTCGGGCTTGAGCCGCACCTTCATGCGCAGGAACGGCATGTCGCTGGCGCCCGAATATTTCAGCTCCGCGCCCGCCAGCCGCCCGGCAAACAGTTCCCCCGCAAACAGGAAGTCTGCCAGCGCATCGATTGCTGCTGCCGTGCCCGCCACCGTGCCATTGATGCCCTCGGGCGCCAGGATCAGCGTACCCTTGATCTCATGGCTACAACAGAATTTGGCCAGCACCGGCTGGATCGCTTCCGCGTCCGGCAGGTCGGCAAATTTATAGATGGCCATCACCTTGTATGGCAGCTGGGTCTGGGGCAGATTGGCGTTCATGTCATTTTGGCCGTGCTTTGTCGGCCCCGCTCATACCACCGCCCGCCCGCCGGGCCAAATCGAGAAATCGTTGGGAGAAAGATCATGACCTATCGGGCCGATACGGCACGCTATGACACCATGCAATATCGCCGCTCCGGCAAGTCGGGGCTCAAGCTCCCCGTCATCAGCCTGGGCCTCTGGCAGAATTTCGGCGGCACGCGCGATTATCCATCCGCCATGGAAATCCTCGGCTATGCCTTCGACAACGGCATCACCCATTTCGATCTCGCCAACAATTACGGCCCTCCCGCCGGCTCATCCGAAGAGCTGTTCGGCCAGGTCCTCGCCCGCGATTTCAAGCCCTATCGCGACGAGCTGATCGTCTCCACCAAAGCCGGCTACAATATGTGGCCGGGCCCCTATGGCGAATTCGGCAGCCGCAAATATCTGCTCGCCAGCCTTGACCAGTCGCTCAAGCGCCTCGGCCTCGACTATGTCGATATCTTTTATTCGCACCGCTTCGATCCCGAGACCCCGCTCGAGGAAACCATGGGCGCATTGGCCCACGCCGTCCGTTCCGGCAAGGCGCTCTATGTCGGCGTTTCGAGCTATCCCGAAAAGGAAACCCGCGAGGCCCATCGCATCCTCAAGGAGATGGGCGTCGCCACCACGATCCACCAGCCAAGCTATTCCATGATCAACCGCTGGATCGAAAACGACCACACCATCGACGCCTGCGGTGAGCTGGGCATAGGCATCATCGCCTTCTCGCCACTGGCGCAGGGCGTGCTGTCGGGCAAATACAATTCCGGCGACAAATCCGGCACCCGCGGCGAAAACCCGAATGGCTCGCTGCGCGCCAGCCATATCGAACCCCGCGTTCTGGCCGCCGTCGACAAGCTCGGCGAAATCGCCAAATCGCGCGGCCAGTCCATGGTCCAGTTGGCCCTCAGCTGGGCCCTCCGTCGCCCCGAAATGACCTCGGCCCTGGTCGGCGTCCGCACCCTCGACCAGCTCAAGGACAATCTGGGCGTGCTGAACAATCTGACACTGAGTGCCGAAGAAATCGCCGCCATCGACGCCGCCACCAAAGACGGCCAGATGGAACTGCATCCAAGACCAAGCGGCTGGCTGCGCTAGGTCGGGGGCGGCGAGGCTCGCCTCCTCCCACTGACCCATCCCCCATCGTCACCACCCGGCTCGTCCGGGTGGTCCACCTTTATCCAGTGCGGGGGTATGGATTGCCCGGACAAGCCGGGCAATGACGGTTGGTGGGAGCGTTGAGTTCAACGCCAAACCCACCCCACCCACAATCGCTGCCCTCGGACGTGATCCGAGGGCCACTCTCAGCGCTGCAGGTGCGGCCAGTGACCCTCGGGTCAAGCCCGAGGGCAGCGCCAGAGTTTGTGGAGGGGCTTCACGCCCCACCCACAACGACATTCCCGCGAAAGCGGGAATCCCCCTTCTGCGTCCCCCCTACCGCCCCAAAAACCGCTCCATCCCAAACGGCTTGATATCGATCGCGGTGGCTTCGCCCGTCATCGACTGCGCCAGCAATTCGGCCGTCGCCGGGCCCAGCGTAAAGCCGTGATGGGCGTGGCCGATGCCGGCATAAAGCCCCTCATGGCGCGGCGCCTTGCCGATGATCGGCATCATGTCGGGCGTGCAGGGCCGGGCGCCCTTCCAGGGCTGCGCATCGAGGCGCTCACCCAGATCGAGCAGTTCGCGCGCAGCCTTTTCGGCCTTGTCGAGCTGGATCGGCGTCGGCGCCGCATCGCGCGCCGCAAACTCCGCGCCCGTCGTCAGGCGAATGCCGCGCGCCATCGGCGCCAGCGCAAAGCCAACTTCGGGGTCCAGCACCAGAGTGTTGAGCTTGGCGCCCTTGGTCGTGTCGTAATGCATGTGATAGCCGCGCTTGACGAAAAGCGGCAGGCGATAGCCCAGTTTTTCGAGCACATCGGGCGCCCATGGCCCCAGCGCCACCACGGCCTGCTTGCCGGTATACCGCACGCCGTTGACGGTGGTCGCCCAGCCCGCCGCATCCTGCTCCAGCCCATTGGCCGCGCCAGACACGAAAGTGCCGCCCAGCCGCTCGAACAGCTTGAAATATTCGGTCACCAGCGCGCCCGGATCGCGCACCGTCCATGGATCTGTCCAGTGAATGGCGCCCGCCAGTCCGCCCTTGAGCGCTGGCTCCATCTGCTTGAGTTCGGCCCATTCGACCACGCGATGCGAAATGCCAAACTGCAGTGCATCCTCGCGGGCCTTTTCGGCCTCGCGACGCAGCCCCTTGTCGCTGCGGAACGCCAGCAGCCAACCGCTCTTGCTGACCAGCGCTTCGGCATCGGGACCCGCCTGCGCCATCAGATCGGCATGGGTCACGATCGAGCGCGCAATCAGCGGCGCATAGCTCTGCACCACTTTGCGATAATGCTCGGGCGAGGATTCCCACCAATAGCGCAGCAGCGCCGGAGCGAGGCGGGGCAGGGCGAGCGGTTCATAGCGCGCGGCAGTGCTCAAATGCAGGCCCACCTGCATCAGCATGGCCAGATCGCGCGGAAACGCATGCGGCCGCACGCCCTCGCGCTGGATAATCCCGGCATTGCCGAAGCTGGTTTCGCGACCCGGCGCATTCTTGTCGACCAGCGTCACGCTGCGTCCGCGCCGCAACAGGTGAATGCCCGTCGACACGCCAACAATGCCAGCCCCAAGAATAATGACGTCGCTCATACTCGCCCCCAATTGTATCGGAACGTTACCACGGCCTCAGCGCGATTTTCATTCGTTTGGTGACGGTTTTGGTGATGTGGCGCCTATTTCGTGCGAAGAAATGCTGGATTTTCGCAAGATTGTCCCACTATCGGCGGCGCGCGCCTCACCCCCGCCCCTGATGCAAATATCCCAGCACACTCGCCGGCACTTCCATCTTCAGCCAGTCCCGGAAAATCCGCAGCTTGCGCGTCTCAGGTCGCCCGCGCGCCACCACCAGCCAATAGCCTTGCGGCCCTTCCACCGGATGGGCGAACGGCCGCACCAGCCGCCCGTCGCTGACCGCATCGGCGCTCATCATGTCGGCTGCCATCAACACGCCCTGTTCCGAAATTGCCGCGTCAAACGCCAGCGAGGCATCCGAATAGGTCGGCCCCGATAGGGTGATCGCCGGGTCCAGCCCCACATCGCTGCGCCACGCGTCCCAACTGAGCATCGTGGTTTCGTCCTGGATCACCGGCACACGCGCCAGGTCCGCCGGGCGCTTCAGGCGCTTGGCCACCGGCGGCGCGCAGACCGGTTGATAGGCCGTGCCCCCAACCAGTTCCGAGCTGACGCCCGGCCACTGCCCATGGCCAAAGCGAATACCGCAGTCGATATCGGCGCGATTGAGGTCGACCATGGTGGAGGTCACGGTCAGCCGCACTTCGATGTCCCGATGCAGCGCCGAAAACTTGCTGATGCGCCAGATCAGCCAGCGCGAGGCAAAAACACTGCCCACTGTCAGGTTCAGCACATGCTCGTCGCGCCCCTTGAGCCCCGCCACGCCTTCCTGCAGCGCGGCAAACCCGCCAGTCAGTTGTGGCAAAACGGCTTTTAGCGCTGGCAGCGGGCGCAGCCCGGCCGATGTGCGCTCAAACAGCTCCATGCCGAGCCGTTCTTCGGCCCGGCGCAAATGCTGGCTCACTGCACCTATTGTAACGCCGAGCTCTTCAGCGGCCGGCGCCAAAGCGCCCCGTCGCGCCACGATTTCGATGGCGCGCAAGGCGTTCAGCGGAATGGGAAACGGCGAGCTCATATAGTTTTTCTATAGCGATGGGCAAACCTTGTCCATTGCTGGCTTTGGCCATTGGGCGCATGACACGCCCATCAACTCTGTCCAGACCTGAAAGGAGGTCACAAAATGTCTAATCTAAAAGTGCTCGTCACGCGCCTCTTTGCTGGCAATGCCCGGACCAAGCGCGTTTCGCGTGATCCGGAAGCCATGAGCCTGCGTGAATGGGCTGATTTGCCGCCTCACCACCCACTATAAAGCAAAGCGCCGTGCTGAGGCCACATTCGGGCCGTTGAAGGTGGTGTAGCAACCGCCTTCAAGGAGCTCCTGATGATCCGCCCTCTCGCCGTGCTCGCCATATCTGTTCTCAGCCTTGGTGCCGTTATGGCGCAAGAGGCGCCGCTCACCACCCCGGCGCCGGCCGACGTGGTCATCGATCCGGCTGCCTCCGTCAACACCACGCCCAAGCAGGCGAACATGTTGACCGGCTTTTATGCCACCCAGGCGGTCATCGAAATCTGCCAGCTTCCCATTGATCCCGCCGTCAAAGCCGGCATGGACGCCGACCGCCAGCGCCTCGAAACCGCGCTCGCCATGGACGCCTCAACGGCAGCCACCGCCTATACCGACGTCAAGGCCGACGTCGAAAAAACCACCCCAGATTGTGCCGATGGTAGCACTGACCGCGCCGGTGTCGACGCCGTCACCGCCATCTACGCCGCCCAAAACGCACCAGAGCCAACCGCCGGCACCGTAACACCCGGCGCCGCACCTGCCGTTCCCGCCGCGCAGTAAAGCTTCCAGACCCCGCACCCCACCACGCTGCCCTCGGGCTTGACCCGAGGGCCACTGGGACGCTGCGGCAAAGTAGCCCTCATGGTGAGGTGCCGAGCGAAGCGAGCCTCGAACTACGAGGGCGTGCCACAAAGCCACGACACAGCCCCCCTACTCACAAATCCGCGCCGTACACGTCTTCCCATGGCACCCCAGATCGAGGTGCAAATGATCCTTGTGCTCGGCATTGGCTTCCGGCCCCAGCACCGTCGTAAACCCACCACACGCCGCATCATGCGCCAGCCGCAATAGCCGTCCTTCGGGCTCCGCCGCCGGCAACCAGTCGCCTTCGACCGCAATGGTTCGTCCGTCCTCAAGCGTAAAGCCCGTCACATCGACCGCGTTGGCGAAGCCATGCTCGGAGGTAAAACTCTCATCCCCGCCATTGCGGTTACGGCACATATACCCAGTGCCCGCATTGATCGTCGCCAGCCGGCTTTCGAGCATCGATTCCGCATAGCCATCCACCGTCGACACCCAGTTCGGCAGCGCACTCGCCATCTGGCAATTGGTGGTAATGGGCGATGACAATGGCACCATGCGGCCCCGGCTCGTCACGCCCGTCACCACTAGCGGCGAATGCTCGCCGCAAATCCCCTCGCTCAGCGGTGGCGCCAGTTCCGCCTCCACCAGCCCCAGCATCACCGCCGGGCACGCCACCTGATAGATCCGCGCCGGTTCCGGCTCGGCCTTTTCCGCCACCGGTGTCGGCTCTGGCTCAACCGCCTCCGGCACCTCTTCCGCCTCCGCGGCCGGTGGCTCTTCCTCGTCCTCCACCGCTGGCACGCTCGGCGCCGCCACCACCGGCGCCTCCGGCAGGCTTGGCGGTCGTGGCCTTGGCACCGGCGGCGCATCGACGCTTGGTGGCTTGGGCGCCGTCGGCCCGGCGGTATTTCGGGGCGCCTGGCGCGGCTGCTCCTTGGGCGTCAGCTGGTCGACAAAATCCTGAATCGGGGCCAGAAAATCCTGCGCCAGCACCGGAACGGAGATGCTGGAAAGGGCGATGGCGATGAGTGCATGGGTGATCCGCATCTCCCCTCAACGCACGAAGCGCCAAAAAGGCACCGTTAACCTGCACTAAACCATCTTTGCGCCCCGCCGCGCTTCTGCTATCAGCCCCTCATGACAACGCCGCTTTCCCACATCCGCAATTTTTCCATCGTCGCCCATATCGACCATGGTAAATCCACGCTGGCCGATCGCCTGATCCAGATGACGGGCGGGCTGGACCTGCGCGAGATGAAGGAGCAGGTGCTCGACTCGATGGATATCGAGCGCGAACGCGGCATCACCATCAAGGCGCAAACCGTCCGGCTGACCTATAAGGCCAAGGACGGCGAGACCTATATTCTCAACCTGATCGACACGCCCGGACACGTCGACTTCGCCTACGAAGTCTCCCGGAGCATGGCCGCCGTTGAAGGTTCGCTGCTGGTTGTCGACGCCAGCCAGGGCGTTGAAGCCCAGACGCTGGCCAATGTGTATCACGCGCTCGACGCCAATCACGAGATCGTCCCGGTCCTCAACAAGGTCGATCTGCCGGCCGCCGACGTTGATCGCGTCAAGCAGCAGATCGAGGACGTCATCGGTATCGACGCGTCCGACGCGCTCGAAATCTCGGCCAAGACCGGCATCGGCATCGACACCGTGCTCGAAGCCATTGTCACGCGCCTGCCTGCCCCCAAGGGCGACATCGACGCGCCGCTCAAGGCGCTGCTGGTCGATAGCTGGTACGATACTTATCTGGGCGTCGTCGTTCTGGTGCGCATCATCGATGGCACCATGAAAAAGGGCCAGCGCATCCGCATGATGGCGTCGGGCGCCGTCTATGAGCTGGATCGCGTCGCCGTCAACACGCCCAAGCTGGTGGAAGTCAAGGAACTCGGCCCCGGCGAGCTGGGCGTTTTCACTGCCTCGATCAAGGAAGTGGCCGATACCAACGTTGGCGACACCATCACCGACGACAAAAAGCCCACTGCCAATCCGCTGCCCGACTTCCGTCCGGCGCAGCCCGTGGTGTTCTGCGGCCTGTTCCCGGTCGATGCTTCGGACTTCGACGAGCTGCGCGCCGCCATGGGCAAGCTGCGGCTCAACGATGCCAGCTTCAGCTTTGAGATGGAAACCAGCGCCGCCCTCGGCTTCGGCTTCCGCTGCGGGTTCTTGGGCCTCCTGCACCTCGAAATCATCCAGGAACGCCTCTCCCGCGAATTCGATCTCGACCTGATCGCGACAGCCCCTTCGGTGGTCTACGAAATCCAGCTGCGCGATGGCGAAACCATCCTGCTGCACAATCCGGCCGATCTGCCCGACGTGATGCAGATCGAGGAAATCCGCGAGCCGTGGATCAAGGCGACGATCCTGACGCCCGACGAATATCTCGGTTCCATCCTCAAGCTTTGCCAGGATCGCCGCGGCGTTCAGAACAATCTGAGCTATGTCGGCAATCGCGCGCTGGTTGAATATGACCTGCCGCTCAATGAAGTGGTGTTCGATTTCTACGATCGGCTGAAGTCCATTTCCAAGGGCTATGCCAGCTTTGACTACAAGCTCGATACCCATCGCCCCGGCGATCTGGTCAAGCTCACCATTCTGGTCAATGCCGAGCCGGTCGATGCGCTGTCGATGCTGGTCCACCGCTCGGTTGCCGAAACGCGCGGTCGCGTCATGTGCGAAAAGCTCAAGGAACTGATCCCGCCGCACCTGTTCGTCATTCCGATCCAGGCGGCCATCGGCGGCAAGATCATCGCCCGCGAAACCGTCCGCGCCATGCGCAAGGACGTGACGGCCAAGTGCTATGGCGGCGACGCCACGCGCAAGCGCAAGCTGCTCGACAAGCAGAAAAAGGGCAAAGCCAAGATGCGCCAATACGGCAGCGTCAACATCCCGCAAGAAGCGTTCATCAAGGCGCTCAAGATGGGTGACGACTAACCGTTTCGCGCCAGCGCGAAGCCGGCGCGCCAGTGGCGCGACGGCAGGTTAGTCGCCTTGTCGCTGCCAAAGGCAGCGGGCACCCGGTCCAATGCCGCCCCAAGCACAAGCTCCCTTCGCCTCTCCCTTGGGGGGCGGTGCTTGTTACAGTGTTCCCGCAATCCATCAGGTCATCCCCGCGAAAGCGGAGCCCCATGTTTCACAGCAACAGAGCTTCCCACTGTCGCGGAAATGACACTGTTGGACTGGACACAAGTGCCCAATCTAAACGCTCCACCTTTTGCATAGAGAGCCTGCCCTCGGCCTTGACCCGAGGATCAGCGCGTAGCGCCGGGTGAGGGGGCTCCCCATGAGACCTCATGGTGAGCCCGTCGAACCACGAGGTCGGGCTCCCGATAGTGCCCCCCACCACCGGGCTGCCTCGGGCTCGACCCGAGGGCCACCATCACCCCGCGCCAAGCCGCCAACGGCCCTCGGATCAAGTCCGAGGGCAGCCTCGTGGTTGCGGAGGCGTTTATTGCTTGAAGCAGTTATCCCGGTGCCACGTCAGAAACGCGGGGTGCGGCCTGTCGCGCGCGACCAGCGGCCCAATCAACTTGCCCGTCTTGTTAATCAGGCTGTCCACCCCATCCCGGTCATTCACGTGCCGAGACACAATGATATCTAGGTCGTCGCTGAACCCAATGAGGCCACGGTCAAACATCCAATGCGCAGTGCCAGATAGCGCTACGCCATTATTGATGATGTCTGGTCCGTTGTGTTCCACCGGCCGAATGTGAGCGGCCGCCACCTCAGCCCGCCCGCCACCATTGATTAGCTTTAGCCCCGTCACCGCGCAGCGTTCGCCATAGGCGCGTAACACGACCCGACGAAAAACTCTGTCCCGCACGACGCGGGTGGTCATCGTCGCCACGCGTTCTCGCTCCTGCTCATAGGCGAAAGGAGCCTGACCCTCATCAAGTTGGAATGGAACGTCGAGCGGCATTTCGGCGGCGCCAACGCGAGGCAATAGCGGCTGCTCTTCCGCCAGCCCTCGCGTCAAAATGCTATCGAAATCCTTCGGCGAAATCGGGCGCACAGCCGCTTGAGCGCGCCCAGATTTCTTGCCGTGTTCGTTCAGCAGTCCCGTTTCGATGGGGCCGCCTCCATCGTCGAACGGCACCGGGTTCGGGAATTCGAGGTAGCTCCCCGGCTCGATCAAGGCCAAGTACATGTGGTCGGCAGTGGGGTCTGGCACGATCTGCGACACGCGCGCTATCGCATAATATCCCCTCGTTCCACGAACTTTGACCGGCTCGTAGTAAATGATCCAGTCCCCAACACAGGCAGACGCGCGTCCAAGATACGTCTTCGGAAACTGATACTGTGTCGCCGGGCTATCGTCGTAGATCGAGTCAGCACGGTGGATGAAGACGCCGAAGGTCACATTTGTCCTCGAAATATTATCGCTTCCTGGGCGAGTAAGCCTACGTGGTCGGAAGCGTTAGGTGCTCATTGTTTTGGAAATTCGATGGATCTCCCCCATTATAGTCTGGGTTCTTTCCGAGATTTATTGAGTTGTAGATGTGCGTATATTTTCTTTCAACTCTCATGGACAATATCTCCATGACGTCAAAAACTCTGGAAACATAGTCATTGTCTGGATTATATGCCGCAATCGTACTGCGTACTCTACTGTACATATATTCCTCATTGGCAAAGGCAGACCAATAACTTGCGAGGATCGCCGCGCCTAGCCTGACGCTTTCTGTGTCGCTAAGTGGGCGGTCGGCGGTGACCTGCATAATTCCCGTGGTTCGATCCTTCTTCCAAAACATTATTCGCTCAAGAGCTCGAACTCCTTCCGGCCGCGCGTAGTCCTCATAAATAAGTACGCTGAACACGATCAGCTCCAGGGTGTCGTCTGAAGTTTTCGCTGTGATTATGTTGTTGAACTTGGATCTTGCATCCGCGTAGTGCAGTTCGACGAATTTATTTCGCCTTCTTGCGCCTGGTCCAGATGTCACCGGAACTTTGTTCGCAACCGCGTACAAAAAGGCGAGTATGGCAAGCCAAAGTTCATTCCCCATCTGCTCAATATTAGGCAGCAGTGACCGATTAGGTACGATGAGGTATTGGTAAGCAAGCAGCGCAATCACTACGCCAGAGGTGGCGTGCAATAGAAACTTCGGCCAACTGACGAGATGTTGCCGGCCAAGCAAGAAAATTGCGACGATCCGGGCGGCGTAGTAATAAATGGCAACCCAGTATATACCGAGCCGCCACTCCGGGTGATCAATTGCGACGGCCACGGCTGAAACTGCGATGATGAATACCGAGGGCGATACAGCGCGCAGAAAGAAATTTAGCGCTGCGCTTTCATTCACCTCTTCAAATAGCGTCATGCTGGTGTAGCCAAACTCTACCGCATGCTTGCCTATCCAGTTCACAAAAAAGAACAGTGCGGCCGCCAGAGTTAGGTGCACGACCAGTATGCTGATCACTAAGTAACTCATGTTCCCCTCCCTTATAGGCTGATGCGGGAGCGGTAGCAGTCTTGTCAAGTAACTCGCGCGGCAGGGAAATTTAAAGGTGTGTTCAGCGCCAAGGTAGTTCTGCCGTTGTGCAGATTTTGCCCATCCACACACAAATCTAATCCCCACCCCAATCCCTCAGCCTTACCCTCTCCTGTCCGTCCCCACGCACAGGAGCCAGTCGCAAAAATGCCCCGAAAATCCCGCCCGGTCGTCACCCACACGCTTGCAGCGCAACACGAGGCCCTGTGGCTCAAGCTCACCGCGCTGCATACCCAGATCGCCCCCATCGCGACGCGCAAGCCGCAGACGCCGGTTTGTGCCCACACCATCACCGTCGCCGAGGCGCTGTTGCGCGACGCGCTGCCGTTTGTGGAGGACAATGATCGCCTGCCGATGGCGGCGCCCGATCATGGTGGGCTGGTGACCCAGCTGGGGCAGACCTTGGCCGAAATGGACAGCTGGGAGGCGGCCAATTCGCGTTGGGACGGGCCGCGCAATGCTTATCTGTGGCAGGTGCGGGGCGGCGATGTTTTGCCGGTGCTGCGTCTGCGGCCCAAGCTCATGGTGCCGGCGGGCAGCGCGGCGGACCCGGCGCAGGTGGCCAAAATGCTCGATCTTCGTGCCAAGCTGGCCAAGCGCATCGATCAGTTCAAGAACCGCTGAAACACCTCCATCCCGCTTATCCCCGGCGCGCCGGACGGGCCTATCATGGTCGCGTCTCTCCGGGATGCTTGTGGTACTGCAGCGACCAGTAGCCGGAGGGATGGCCGGGAGGGCAGGGGTCGCGCTCCGCCCTGGGCTGTGTGGACGCGACATTCGGGCATTGCGCTACGGCAAGATGCTGGGGTCCTGATCCGCCTTCCGCGTAAAGTCCCGGCGCTCCGAGGCGGTTGCCGTCTCATTTTTTCCTCCTCAGAGACGATAACCGCCTCGGAGCTCCACCTGTTCTGCCCATCTCCCGGAGGCGTGCGCCTGCCGGGGCAAAGGCGTGTCCTTGGGGTTCGCCTTGTTCGAGGGGGCAATCCCTGCTATCACTGGGCTTACGTTTTCAGCCTTGTCAGGCCCGCCTTCAGGCGATCCCCATAACTTTGCGAACGTCGCTATCTCCGCGCGCGTGTTGCGCCGGGGCAATTGCTCGTTCGCAAAATTCGCTCGGGCGTCAGAAAGTCAACGTCATGGCCATCAACGGCACCGTAAAGTTCTTCAATGCCACCAAGGGCTTCGGCTTCATCCAGCCAGAAGACGGCAGCGCCGATACCTTCGTGCACATCTCGGCTGTCGAGCGCGCGGGCCTGTCCAGCCTCAATGAAGGCCAGAAGGTCAGCTTTGAAGTCGAAAAGGGCCGCGATGGCCGTGCCAGCGCGACCAATCTGTCGGCTCTCTAGCCCTTTATCGGGCCGCCTCGCTGGTCGAGCCGGCCCGGTTTTCTCCGGAGCACCTCATGCACAAGTATAAAGTCGGCCAAACCCTGGATCTGCTTCCCAATCGCGGCAGCAGCACGCGCCGCGCCGGCGAATGCAAGATCGTGGCGCTATTGCCCTATGAGGGGCACATCATCCAGTACAAGGTGCAGGCACTCACCGAGAGCTATCAGCGCATTGTCAGCGAAAACGATCTGCAGGCGCCGCGCACCGAGCCCTTGCCCGAATAGAGCAGGGCGCTTAGCTATCGGGGCAACGATAGGAGCCTGCCGCCATGACCACCCTCAGCGATTTCACCCTGCCTTTGCTCAACGGCACGCCCCAGCCCCTGTCAGCCTATGCCGACAAGGTGGTTTTGGTGGTCAATACCGCCAGCAAATGCGGCCTCACCCCGCAATATGAGGGGCTTGAGGCGCTTTGGCAGCAATATCGCGATCAGGGCCTTGTGGTGCTGGGTTTCCCCTGCAACCAGTTTGGCGAGCAGGAGCCGGGTACGGCCACCGAAATCGCCGAATTCTGCGAGATCAATTACGGCGTCAGCTTCCCGATCTTTGCCAAGATCGACGTCAATGGCGATGGCGAGCACCCGCTCTATGCCTGGCTCAAATCCTCGGCCCCCGGCATTTTCGGCACCGAAGCGATCAAGTGGAATTTCACCAAATTCTTGATCGGGCGTGACGGTGTGGTGGCGGAACGCTTTGCCCCGACCGATGAGCCGGCGAGCCTCTCCTCAGCCATCGAAAAGCTGCTCTAGCCACTATCCCGCCCCGGCGCTTTGCTTTGACCGTGCTTGCCATTGCACGGTATAGAGGAGCCGGCGGGGCGGAGGTGCACATGGCCGATATTCTCGAATATTGCGAAGGGCTCAAGAAAGTCACGTTCAAGCCGGGCACACTGATGCTGCCCGAGGGCGAGCGGCTGGGTCGGCTTTATGTGCTGGTCGATGGCCAGGTAGAGGTCATCCGCGAGCGCACGCAAGTAACCCATGTCGATGAGCCCGGCTCGATTTTTGGCGAAATGGCGGTGCTGCTCGACATGCCCCACTCGGCCTCGGTCAAGGCGCTGTCGACGGTCACCGCTTACGAAATCCCGGATGCACTGACCTTCCTCGATAGCCGCCCGGAGTTTTCGCTCCACATCGCCACCATGCTGGCCCGGCGGCTCTATTACACCACATCCTATCTGGTTGATCTGCAACAGCAGGCCGCCGGCAAGCGGCAGGACCTCGATCTGGTCGACCAGATCCTGGCCAGCCTTGTCGACACCACGGACGTCAAGCAGCGCAAGAAGGCCTGAATGGCGCAAACCGACAAGCCAAGCCTCTCCATCACCTATTGCACCCAGTGCAACTGGCTGCTGCGTTCGGCCTGGATGGCGCAGGAAGTGCTGTCCACCTTCAGTCTCGAAATGGGCGAAGTTGTCCTCCGTCCCGGCACCGGTGGTATTTTCGAGATCCGTCTCGATGATGAACTGGTGTGGGAGCGCAAGCGCGATGGAGGTTTTCCCGATGTCAAACAGCTCAAGCAATTGGTGCGCGACCGCATCGATCCAGAGCGCAGTCTTGGTCATATCGATGGCCACAAGGCCGTTTCCACTCCTGATCAATAAGGGGCTTTTCTTCTTTTCACACCGCGCTACTCTCACCTGAGTAAAGCGGCCGCGTTGTCGTCGCTTCGTTGAGGAGAGCCAGCGTCATGGCGCATAAGTTCAAGATCTCGGCAGCCGCAAAAGAACAGTTCAAGTTCGCCTTCGTCTACAACGCAGAATCGATCGTCTGGTCGGAAAACTACAAGCAGAAGGCCAGCGCCAAATCCGCCATTGAATCGCTGAAAAAGAACGCCCCCGGCGCGCCGACTGTCGATCTCACCAAGGACGAAACCGGCACCGGTTATCGCTTCGAAATCGCCGGCTCCAAGGATGGCCAGTTCTTTGTGCGCTTCGTCGCCAGCAACGGCGAAACAATGGTGCGGTCCGAAACCTACAAAGCCCGCGCCAGCGCCGTAAACGCGATTGAGTCCGTCAAAAAGAACGGCCCCGATGCGGAAGTGGTCGACGAGACCGCGAAGTAAGCAACGCGTTGCCACGCCAAAAGTAGCCCTCATGGTGAGCTTGTCGAACCACGAGGGCGTGCCTCCTAGCGTGCCCATCCTCAAAACACCCATTCCCAAGACTTGACCGCTTGGTCTAATCTCCGGGCAAACATTGACCTGGAGACTGCCGCCTCATGACTTCGCTCCCCAAGTTCCTCGCTGCCGCTGCGGCTACTCTGTCGCTTGGCCTTGGCAGCGCGCAGGCGCTGGATATGGTCGCCCTGCCAGATCTGGCAGGCCGTGAGATCGTTGCCGTCAGCGAAAACGCCTATGTGCCGCTCAACTTCGTCGATCCGGCCACCGGCGAAGGCATCGGCTTTGAATATGACCTGTTCAACGAGATCGCCAAGCGCCTCAATGCCAAGGTCGATTGGCAGCTTTCGAGCTGGGACGTGATGATCCAGTCGGTGCGCGACGGCCAGTTTGAAGTGGGCATGGATGGCATCACCATCAATGACGAGCGCAAAAGCCAGATCGATTTCTCCGACAGCTACCTGACCTCCCAGCAGCTGATGCTGGTGCGCGCCGACGAAACCCGTTTTACCGACGCGACAACCTTTGCCGCCAACGCCGATTTCCTCGTCGGCGCGCAGGCCGGCACCACCAATTTCTACGTCGCCGTCTATGACGTGCTCGATGGCGACGAAGCCAATCCGCGCATCAAGCTGTTCGAAACCTTCGGCGCGTCGGTGCAGGCGCTGCAGTCGGGTGACGTCGACACCGTCCTGATGGATCAGACTTCGGCCAATGGCTATATCGGCGCCAATCCCGGTGCCTTCAAAGTCGTCGGCACGCCCCTCGGCACCAAAGACTTCGGCTTCATCCTCACCCCCGGCTCCGACCTCACCGCCCCCATCAACGCAGCCCTCGCCCAGATCAAGGCCGACGGCACCATGGAAGCGCTCGAGAAGAAGTGGTTCTACGAATACAACGCGGCGCAGTAAGCCTTCACCTCTCCCTTGGGGGAGAGGTCGCCGCGTAGCGGCGGGTGAGGGGGCCTTCCTCTGCTCCGATTGCGCAGGCCCACTTATCCTCCCCAAAGGGAGTTAGACGATAATCACAGACCGCCGCACCAGCGCCTCCCTCCCCTCGATGGGGAGGGACAGAGGGTGGGGTGGGGCCAAGCACACCGGATCAACCCCTCGCGCCACTCCGGTGCCTAGGAACCAATGACCTACATCCCCCGCAAGCCCTCCGTCCTCTCCCGCACCCCATGGTGGTTGCTCGCCATAGGTCTGCTGTTCGTGGTCGGCCTCTGGGCCATCACCAATGACGCTGGCTATGCGCAGATTTTCCGGGCGCTGTCGGGCGGTGTCTTCACCACGCTCTGGGTCACCATCGTCGCCTTTACCGCCGCGACCATCATCGGTCTGCTGGTCGCGCTGGCCCGCACCTCGGGCAACCGTGTGCTGCGCGAGATCGCCACCTTCTATGTCGAAATCATCCGCGGTATTCCGGTGCTGGTCTTCCTCTTCTACGTCGCCTTTGTCGGCGCGCCGGCCATGGTCGCCGGGGTCAATTGGCTGCTGCAGCCCTTCGATACGGTCATCACCATCCGCCAGTTCGACTTCGTCTGGCGGGCCATTCTGGCACTGACTGTCTGCTACTCCGCCTTCATCGCCGAAATCTTCCGCGCCGGCATCGAGTCGGTCGACAGGGGCCAGCTTGAAGCGGCGCGCTCACTGGGCCTGTCGCGCTGGAAGTGCTTCCGCCTCATCACCTTCCCACAGGCGCTCCGCACCATTTTGCCGCCGCTGGCCAATGATTTCGTGTCGATGATCAAGGATTCCGCGCTGGTATCGGCGCTCGGCGTGCAGGACATCACCCAGCTGGGCAAGGTCTATTCCTCCAGCACCTTCCTGTTCTTTGAAACCTACAATGTCGTGGCCTTCCTTTATCTGACCATGACCATCTCATTGTCGCTTCTTGTTCGTGTGCTTGAGCGATATCTTCGCAACAAGCAGTACTAGCACCGCGCTCTTGTGTGGGCGCACGCCGTCACCATTTAACTGCCAACACAGGAGCTGGACGTCCATGAACCGTATCGCCGCCCTCGCCATGATTGCCGTCGTCGCCGTTGGCCTCGCAGCCTGTGGCAATCGAAATGAAGTGGGCAGCGTTGGGGTGGACTGGACCGGCAACGACATTTCCATCGATGCGGTGGCCGATCCGCAGGTCAAGGGCGTCGTCTGCCATCTGGCCTATTTCAACCGCTCGTTCCTTGACCGTCTGCAGCAGGGCAACTGGTTTGAAGACCCGTCCTATTCGGCGCTCGATTGCTCGGTGGTTGGCCCCATCACCATTGGCAATATCGCGACCCGCGCCGGGGGCGAGGAGATCTTCAAGGAAGGTCGTTCGCTGATCTGGAAGTCGCTGCGCGTCACCCGCATTTATGACGCCGCCAACAACGCCCTGATCTATCTGGCCCATTCGCGCGAACTGCAGCAGGGCAGTGGCAAGATGAGCCTCTCGGTCATCCCGCTCAATACCGAGCAGGTCACCTGGACCAATGGCGCTCCAACAGCGCCCGCCGCCCGCTGACGCGTCGATCCGTCGCCATGCTGTTGCAGGCATCTGCTTTGGAATGGCATGGCGTTCCAACGCACTAAAACATAAAAGGATTTCGCGCGAGGCCGCTTCAATGGGGGCCTCTTAGTACGATATTCTAGCCACAGAACATGCGGGCCCCGGGCCTGTGCAAGGAAAGAGATCATGTCACTGCTGATTGGCGATACCGCCCCCGATTTCACCCTCGACTCCACCGAAGGCCCGATCCACTTTTACGATTACATCGAAGGCTCGTGGGCCGTGCTGTTCAGCCACCCCAAGAATTTCACCCCGGTCTGCACCACCGAGCTGGGCTATACCGCCAAGCTGAAGCCCGAATTTGAAAAGCGCGGCGTCAAGGTGCTGGGCCTGTCGGTCGACAAGCTCGAAGATCACGGCGGCTGGGCCAAGGACATCGAGGAAACCCAGGGCACCGCTCTGAACTTCCCACTGCTGGCCGACACCAAGGGCGAAGTTGCCCGCCAGTACGACATGATCCATCCCAATGCGGACAACACGCTGACCGTTCGCTCGGTCTTCGTCATCGGCCCGGACAAGAAGGTCAAGCTCAAGATCGAGTACCCGGCCTCGACCGGTCGCAACTTCGACGAAGTGCTGCGCGTCATCGACAGCCTGCAGCTGACCGCCAAGTATTCGGTGGCAACGCCGGTGAACTGGAAAGATGGCGACGACGTCATCATCGCCTCGTCGGTTTCCGCTGAAGCGGCCAAGGAAAAGTTCCCCGGCGGCTGGAAGGAACCGAAGCCTTACCTCCGCATTGTTCCTCAGCCCCGCGGCTAGTGGGGCTTGCCCGCGCGTTCGTCACGCGCTCGCGTTTTCTCCCTGACTGACTTGGGCGGTAGCATTGCTACCGCCCATTCTTTGGGAAGTATCCTACCCAGCCGCAAAGCTCGAATTGGCGTCCTGCGGCTTGACCAGCGACACGGTGCGCCACGCCGCCACAAAGGCCAGTGCCGCCATAAACGCGCCGAGTAGAAACACCGGCATCACGGCAACCTTGAAGTCGCCGACCGATACCGCCGTCGCCAGCCCCGCCGAGTTCGCCGCCACGCCGGCCAGAGCCGCGCCGATGGCATTGCCCGCCGACTGGGTGGTCGGCATCAGCGCCGAGGTCCGGTCGCGCTCTGCATCGCTCGCCGCTTCCATCATGGTCAGGTTGAGATAACCGTTGCAGGTGCCAAACCCAGACCCGATCACCAGCTGCCCGACCACCACGATTGCCAGCAGATCCATCTCGAGCCCGAGCAGCACCAGCAGCAAACCGATGCCGATCATCGCCGGGCCGGCCTTGATCAGCAGCTTGCGGGTTTCCTTCTGGCGCACATTGGCCACGGCAATCGCCGACGCACTCCAGGCGACCGCCATCACGGCCGCAATCACGCCCGCCATGGTCGGGCCATAGCCCCACATCTGCTGCAACACGAGCACCAGATAAACCGCCGAACCCGCGCCAGCGACGTTGATCAGCAAGGTCATCCACAGCCCGGTACCAACCACCGAAACTGGCCGGAACGCGTCGGGCGGCATCAACCGCTCGGCACTGCGCCCATCAAGCCATACGGCAGCCACCAGCAACACGGCCGCACCCATCAGTAGCGCCGCGGCCAATAGCGGCTCGGCAATGCCCGCCAATGCCACCAGCATGATACCCACGCCAATCGCCAGCAGCCGCAATCCGGGAAAGCCCATCACGGTGCCATCGCTCGGACTTTTGGCGGGCACCACAAAGGCCACCATCACGCCAAAGATCAGCACCAGCGGCACGCTGAACAGAAACGCCGCGCGCCACGACACCATTTCGGTGAGCAGACCCGCAACGGCAGGACCGCCAAAAGCCGCAATGGCCCAGATCATGGCCTGCATGCCAAACACCTTGGGCACCAGCCGCGATGGGAACAGTTCCGGGATCAGCGCAAAGCAGATCGCCGCCACCACGCCCTCGCCCAACCCTTGCAACGACCGCCCGACCAGAACGATGGGCATCGAGCTGGCACTGGCCGCGATCAGCGTGCCGATCAGGAATACGCCGGCCGAAACCAGCAGCGCCGTCCGCGCCCCAAGCCGATGCTTGAGCAAGGCCGCGCCCGCGCCGCCCACAATGGCAAACACCAAAAACAGCGTCAGCGCCCAGGAGATCAGCGCTACCCCGCCCAGCTCGCCCACCGCAGTCGGCAGCGACACCGTGGCAAGAAAGGAGTTGAACGCCAGAAGCGCCACCCCAAGGCAGAGGATCAGTGTGACCGTCGCATAACGGGGCGTGAAAATTTCGGACCATTGGCCCTGGACGGAATCCGACATCGGATGGCTTTCAAATTAAACAAGTGAATGCTTGTTATATTGTGCCTGAGATTTAGGCAACTCAATTCCGTCGCGACATAGCACCTGCCGGTCTTCCACTCCATCTTAACCGGCATAACGCATGGTCAGCGCGCCTCTCAGCAGTCAGGGAAATGCCTTGTGACCGGCCAGACCACAGATCGTCGCCTGCCTGATCTTCGCCTCGTCGCCGTGGTGTTTCTGGTCGCCGCCATCACGCTCGTGCTTCGCACGGCAGTGGGGCGCGGCGGTGGTCCGTTCTTCGTCGATGCCGACGACGCCATGCGCATGGTCATGGTCAAGGATTTTGTCGCCGGGCAGGGCTGGTACGATCTGGTTGAGCGTCGCCTCAACACGCCATTTGGCGCCGAACTGCATTGGTCGCGCCTGGTCGATCTGCCGCTGGCGCTGCTCGTCATGCTGTTCACGCCGATCCTTGGCGCCAGTACGGCGCTGATCGCGGCCGGCTATGTCTGGCCGATGGCGCTGCTGGCGCTGCTGCTCTGGCTCAGCGCGCTTCTGGCGCAGCGCCTCGTTGGCCCGGATGGCGTCTTGCCAGCGCTTGTCCTGCCGGTGCTCAGCCCCGCCATTACCGCCGAGTTTTCGCCCGGCCGCGTCGACCACCACAATGTCATCATCCTGCTGACGCTCGCCATGGTCTGGGCCGGCATCGAAGCCATACGTCGTCCCCGCTTTGCCATTCTTTGCGGCCTGCTCGCGGCAACCGCGCTCGCCATCGCCATTGAATCCCTGCCGTCCATTGCTGCGGCTATTTTGGTCATGGGCATGGTCTGGATGTTCGATGCCAAACGCGCCGCCACCATGCGCAATTTCGGCATCGCTTTCGCTGTGGGTGCCGTGGTGCATCTCGCCATTTTTCGCCCGCCCAGTCGCTGGTTTGAATCGGCCTGCGATGTCATCTCGCCGGTCTATGTCGGCGTCGCGGTGGTTGTCGGACTCGTCTTTACGCTGGCCAGCTTCGTGCCCAACCTGCGCCAACCCTGGCAGCGCTTTGCCCTACTCGCCGTGCTCGGCGCTGCGGGTCTGGGCGTCATCTTCCTGCTCTATCCGCAATGCCTGCGTGGCCCCTATGGCGAGCTCGATCCATGGCTGCAGACCAACTGGATCGGCGCCATTGTCGAGGCGCGGCGGTGGCTCTCGACGCTGACGGCTCTGCCCGCCTATGCCATTGCCGTCGGCTTGCCGGTCCTGCTTGCTGTGGTGGTCGGCTTTTACCGCGTCTGGCGGGTCAGGGACGATCGCGCCGAATGGGCGGCTTTGCTGGTCTTCCTCGTCTGCACCGCCGTCGTCATGCTGGCTCAGGTGCGCGGCGCGCGTCTTGCCATCATGCCCGCCATTCCCGCTGCGGCCTGGCTTATCGTTGCCGCCCGTCAGCGCTACCTTGCCAACCCAAAGCCGCTCCCCATTCTCGGGCTGGTTGCCAGCTGGCTGGCCTTTTCCGGCATCGTTTTGGCTCTGCTGGTCACCGCCATCATGGCTGTGGCGCCAGCGCAATTGCAGGAGGGTGTCGAAGCCCAGGGCAGCCGCGATCAGTGCCTCGTGCCCTCCGCCTTCCAAGACCTCGCTGCACTGCCGCCCGAGCGCATCATGACGCCTATCGATCTGGGCGCCCACATGATGCTCTATACCCCGCACGAAGTGGTCTCGGCCCCCTACCATCGCAATCAGCGCGGCGTGCTCGACACTTTCCGCTTCTTCAACGACCCCATCGCCGAAGCGCGCACGATCCTTGACGAGCGCGGCATCGGCCTCGTCGTCATCTGCCCCGAAATGTCGGAAATCGCCGGCCTGTCGACCAAAGCCCCCGACAGCTTCGCCAGCCTCTACGCCTTGGGCGAACTCCCCGCCTGGCTCCACGACGTCAGCCTCCCGGACAGCCCCCTCAAAGTCTACGCCGTCCTGCCGCAGTAAAATCCACAGCGTCATTCCCGCGAACGCGGGTATCTCCCTTCGGACATGTTGGTATCCTGCTCCAATGGGGGGCGCCATCTGACCAAACCCACCAGCCAAGTCCCTCCCCCTATCAGGGGGAGGCTAGGTGGGGGTATCCAACGCAATAATCCCCAATTCCGCCCGAACCTTCCGGCTGAGCTTGCTCGCAATCAGCCGATGCGCCTCCCGCACATAGGCTTCCACCTCATCACCCGTCAGCGGGCTCTCGGCCGAAATCGCCACCCAGCTCGCCCGCGCAAAATACGGCGCCGGCCGCACCCCTTCGAGTTCGGTCAGTAGTTCAAAAGCCATGTCGGAAACTTTGAGCCACACTTCGCCGGGATCGCGATCAAGCAGCGCAAAAATCTTGCCGCCCACCTTGGCCACCGAGTCATCGCGCCACTGCCGCACCAAGGTCGCCTTGGGCAGCGTCAGGATGAACGCTTCAAAGCCGTTTCGTCGCATAATCGCGGGGTAGGTGACACTCAATGCTAACAGTCCGTTAACGAAAAGGCCGACCCGGTGACTCCGGATCGGCCCTGTTTGATACCCAGTTTCGCCTATTCAGCAGCGACGCCAACCCCGACCGGGCAGCTCACGCCAGTGCCCTGCAGGCCGCAATAGCCGTTGGGGTTCTTGGCGAGATATTGCTGATGATAAGTTTCGGCATAGAAAAATTCTGAGGCTGGCGCGATGTCGGTGGTGATTCGACCCAGACCCTTGCGGCTGAGCGCCTCCTGGTAGGCTGCGCGGCTCTTTTCCACCACGGCGGCCTGTTCAGGCGTCGTGGTGTAGATGGCCGAACGATACTGCGTTCCCACATCATTGCCCTGCCGCATGCCTTCGGTCGGATTGTGCTCCTCCCAGAAGGTCTTGAGCAGCGTTTCAAGGCTGATCTGGCTCGGGTCATAGACAATCTTGACCGCTTCGGTATGGCCGGTCTGTCCCGAGCAAACCTCTTCATAAGTGGGGTTTGGCGTCGATCCGCCCTGATAGCCGACAGCCGTGACGATTACGCCTGGCAACTGCCAGAACAGCCGCTCGGCGCCCCAGAAGCAGCCAAGGCCGAGATAGATGGTTTCGGCGCCGGCGGGGTAGGGTTCCTTGATCGACTGGCCATTGACGAAGTGCGCTTTGACCACAGACATGGCCTCAGGGCGGCCCGGCAGGGCCTGGGCGGCGGTCGGAATGGTCGTGGGCTTGGATTTAAAGAACATTTCTTTTCCTTTCGCGGCACGCGTCGCGGGTAGGCTTGAGGTGGTCTAGATCTGGTCGTGGCGCAGAAAACGCTCGCGTTTCGGCTTGCGGCCCAGCAGAGCCAGAATAATTCCCGGCACGCCGAACACAGCAAAAGCCGGGTAGTTCAGCAGCGCCTTGAACGCCACCTCGAGCAAGTCGGCAAAGAAGCGGCTGTCGAAAAATGATGCGACGGCGTCAAGACTTGGCGGATGCAGTTGCATCCACAGGTTCGCAAGGCTCGTATAGACCACTGCATTGGCGCCAAGTGATTTGGTGCCATCGATAACAAGCAAAACGAGCGCCAGGCCGATCAGCCAGGTGCCCAATACTCTCAAGATCAGCCGCATTCACATTCCCTGTGCCATCGGGGATTAGTTGAGGCTGCCCACCCATTTCGCCCCTTGCACGGCTTCTTTGTGCCATTGGCGGGGCTGCCTCACAAGATGGGAAGGGCCACGGGAAAAAACAATCGTCGTCAACGTGATGTGATCCCTTGCGCCCAAGGCGATGATAAGTATATTGCGCCTCGCTCGCGTCGGCTAACCAGCCGGCCTCCCCGGCGTTTCCAGCCCGGCGATAAGGCGATGCGGAGAGGTGGCCGAGTGGTCGAAGGCGCACGCCTGGAAAGTGTGTAGGCGGGGAACCGTCTCAAGGGTTCGAATCCCTTTCTCTCCGCCAGTTTCTCAGAATCCTGTTATTTCAATGACTTAGGCTTCCTGAAAATTCTCGGCACTTGTGCACATGGATGATGCACGTGTCGTTCCCGATCTCCGGCCCCGTTGGCTCGAGTCGGAGAACATCATGGCTGCTTCAAAATTCATCATCGATATTACCTAATAGCGGGAAGTTATCACTTGTTGACTCTGCAGCCGCAATTGATAACAGATTGCCACAGCGATCCGCGCATAGCCAATTGAAAATTGCCAACCAGGCGATAGTAATATCGTTATGTTCAGAAGTATCCCACAACTTGAAGTTTATTACTGGTCGCGCGCCTAGGCAGTTTCCGGGCTGCGGCCGAACGGTTGGGCATGACCCAGCCATCTATATCCGTTCGGATAAAGGATCTCGAAGCAGAAGCAGGCGGCGCGTTGTTTCTCCGCTCGCCCCGGGGCGTGCGCATGAGCAACAAAGGTAGGGCAATGTTCGATCATGTCGAGCGGGTAATGTCACTGCTCGGGGACCTAGAAGGGCATGTGAGCGACGTGGGTCCCCTGCGCGGGCTGTTGAGGCTGGGAGCCGCCGGACAGTTTTGCGCTGCGCTGCCTGCCGGGCTTCGTGGCGCTGCTGGAAAAGCTGCACCCCGAGCTCAACCTGGCCACTACCGTTGACAATGGCCGGGTGCTCAATCAGAAGCTCGACGAAGGGCTTCTCGACATAGCGATCCTCGCTCAGCCCGATGCGATGCGGTCGATCCGCCTCGAACTGCTCGGTCGCCAGCGTGTGTCTGGGTCGCGGCCGCAGGCATGGAACTACCCCGCCGTGCCCTGACGCCCGCCGACATCAAGCAACTTCTGATCCTGACCGATCCTTCGCCTTCGCCCACCTATTCCATTCTGATGGGCTGGTTTGCGGCGCATGGTTTGGTGCCGCTTAAGGTAAGCACCTGCAGTTCTCTCTCATTGATCAAGAATGTGGTTACTGCAGGTACTGGCATAGGCGTGTACCGCGGAGAATGTTTTTGGCAGTACAGCACCACATTGATGAGTGGCATCTGACGGGAATGTTGGATGATCTACTCTGCACGCCACAGTCAATCATCTGGGGCAGGCTTCGGCAGGATCAAGCAAAGCTGCAACTATCCAGTCATTGACGATGGCTAATCATAACAGCGGTTGGCTCTTCGCTAAGGGCATGGGAATGCCGTAAATGCCGCTGACGACGGTATAGCGCAACTTCCTACGGTTCAGTACATTCGCGTTGAAATCGACCGCTGTGGCTCGCATCCGAGAGTGTAGACGTTTGGCGGAAGGTTGCGACCAGTGCCCCGACGTGCCACGACCGGAGCATATCGCAATCGATCTCGTCCAGCTCAGCGATATTCATAGCCCTTATTCGTTAGCTCTTGCAGCTGTCTCCAAATCCAGGCGAGAGCTCAGCACTATGGTGTGGTGGTTGGCGTGCTCAGGCCTGGCGAACATTATCGATGGTTTGGCGGCAAATTCACCCTCAAACCCTTCTGGGTCGCCATGCCCGGTCCAAGCCTCAAGACTGACAAACGGCGCGCCGGGCTTGGACCAGACGGCCAAGTGCGGGAAATTGGTCGTGGTCAGGCGCGTGACGTGGCCTTGCCAATCCGCCAACTCGAGCCAGCGGCTTTGGGCCCGAAGGTAACAGAGGGCCGACCCGGTGTCGAACAGGCTGTCGGCGAGCGCAAAGCTGCGGCCAAGCTTGGGAACATCGCGTTGCCTTCCCGTCAGGAGCCCGTTGGCGGAAAACACCTCAACGCGCGGCGCCTCGGCGGTCTCGAAGCTGACTGAATAGGCGCTGCGCTGCTCCGGCCCGGTGGGCCAGGGAAAGGCGGGGTGATAACCCAGAGCATAGGGCAATTCGGTGTCACCAGCGCTGACTTGGAAGCGGATGGTGAGGGCGCTTTCGGTCAGCTCGAAAACCACATCGAACTGGAAAGCGAATGGGTAGTTCTCACGGGTTACTGAAGTATCGGTCAATCGCAGCCGGGCCGAACTAAGCGTCTGATCTATAACCGCAAAATGGCTTTCTCGGGTGAAGCCATGCATATCAAGCTGGTGTTGACGCCCATCGACGCGGATAGTCCCATCGCGCACCCGGCCGACGATGGGGAACAGGATGGGGCTGGTATAGCCCCACCATTCCAAATCCCCTGTCCAGATGATAGTTCGTCCGTCGAGCTCAAGCGCGCGTAGTTCGGCGCCTTTGCGCGCAATCTGAGCGATCGAAGCGCTGCAGCGCAGGTGGATCATGTCCGGTACTCCGTCCACCAGGCCGCATTCCTCTGCGGTCAGTTCTGCCATTTGGACACTTAGCCCTGGAACCGCTTGCCGTCGCGAAACACCGCCTGGACCGCGCCCAGCTTGCCGATATCCTGCGTCGGATCGCCTTTGACCAGGATGAGATCGGCAGTCTTGCCGGCCTCCAATGTGCCGACCTGTTCGCCGATGCCACAAATTTCGGCGGCGGTTCGGGTCGCCGAGACGATAACCGCGTGCGGCGTCATACCGGCCTCGACCATAAGCCGTGTCTCGTCGGAGACGTCGCCCAGCCCGTTGTAAACGCGGGCGGAATCGGTGCCAAAGACGATCTTCACGCCCGCGCCCACGGCTTTGCGCAGACTATCCAAGTGCGGCTCGAGAAACGTTTTGGATTTGGCGATAAAAAAGTCCGAGGCGCCGCCGGCCAAACCCCGCTCGACCACGCGGGGGTAGACCGAGATGGTCGGGCATAGCGTCGTGCCGTTCTTGAGCATCAACTCGACACAGGCATCGTCAAGATAGACCCCGTGCTCAATGGTATCGGCGCCCGCCAGCAAGGAATTCATGATGCCACGCGTCGCCAAAGCATGCGCCGCGACTGGCTTGCTGGCGTCGTGGGCCTCCTCGACTGCGGCTCGCAATTCCGCGACGGTGAACTGCGGCGACGTGGCCAATTCTCCCGGAGTGCCGCCGCCGCCAGAGGCCATGACCTTGATGACGTCAGCCCCAGCGCGCAACTGGCGGCGTGCGGCCTGCCGAACACCATCGGCACCATCGGCTTCGGTGCTGATATTCATCCAGCCATGCCCGCCAGTCATGGTGATGGCGCGACCGCAGGTCAGGATACGCGGCCCTTCTATCCACCCTTCATTGACGCCGCGCCGCAGGGCAAACACCGCGTCAGTTTGAGCGCCCAGATCGCGCACCGTGGTAACGCCGCGCCGCAGCGCCTGGCGAATGTATTGGGACGCCCATAGTGCTGCCGCACCGTCGTCCAGCTTGCGCAGGCCGGTCTCGATGAAGATGTGGACATGGGTGTCGATCAGGCCGGGCAGGACCGTGCAGCCCGTCGCATCGATGATTTCGACGCCATCATTGGACGCTGGAAAGTCGCCAGCTCGACCGATCGCGACGATGCGGGTGCCCTCGATTTCCACGACGCCGTCAGGCGTTGGTGCCAGGTCTTTGCCGGCCAGAACATTGCCGCCGCGTATCCGAATTCTCATTGCCGTTTGCTCCATCGTAACCGGCCTTTTTGCTCGGCTCGCCGCCTGTCTCTTGGTCTTCACACTCCGCAAGAGGGTGGAGGCCTGAGCGAAAGTACTATAGCAAAGCCGAAAAGAAAACGCTTTCTTTCATGAAAATGACGTGTTAGCTTTTTCTGGTGTCGGGGTAAAATTCCGAAAAATGAAGCAACTAAACCGGAATGATCCGGCTATCCGAAACCATTTGGTGTGGCATAAAGCATGTCGATATCACTTTCCAAGTTTGAACAATTAAAATTGGATGGGGTCGCTCGTTCGTTTGGCGATTTTAACGCGCTTGTTGATATCAATATAACGATACGTCGTGGTGAGTTCATTGCGTTGCTTGGTCCATCAGGGTGTGGAAAGTCTACTACTCTTAATTGTATTGCTGGTTTGCTGAATGTCACCGCTGGTGCAATTTGGGTGGATGATCGGCGCATTGATGTCATGCGCCCCGAGGATCGGGGCTTTGGCATGGTGTTTCAAAACTACGCATTGTTCCCCCATATGAACGTCCGCAAGAATGTCGGCTTCGGGCTGCGGATGCGCCATGTTCCTGCGGCTGAAATTCGTCGCCGCACCGATGAGGCGATCAAGGTGGTTCGGCTTGAGGGACAGGAAGAAAAGCTGCCATCGCAGCTGTCTGGCGGCCAGCAGCAGCGCGTAGCCATTGCTCGCGCTATCGTGGTCGAGCCTACGCTGGTGCTGATGGATGAGCCGCTGTCGAATTTGGACGCCAAGCTGCGTCTGGAGATGCGCTCGGAAATCCGCCGTATTCACAATGAGCTGGGCGCCACCACGATATACGTTACCCACGACCAGGAAGAGGCGCTTTCGCTGGCAGACCGCATAGTGGTGCTGCGCGACGGTCGCATCCGTCAGGTGGGGACGCCCACTGAGCTCTATGATCGTCCCGCGCATTTGGACGTCGCTGAATTCATGGGCTTCCGCAATCGTATCGCGGGCGTGGTCAAGAGGGTCTATGGCGACAAAGTCACTGTCGACGCTGGGGGTGCTGAAATTTATGGGCAACACTGCGGCGGGCTGGTCGTGGGCAGCCAGGTCGTAGTGGCGGTGCGCCCTGACGATCTGATTGCCGCTGCCGGTGGTCCGAATAGCATTTCCACGACGGTCGAGACGATGGAATACCGCGGGCGTGAGTTCGTCGGGACAGGGCGCGGCACTGACGGGGGCGAGTTGGTGTTCCGGTCAAACCAGTCGGCAGCTCTCGGCAGCCAGGTTGCCCTGAACGCTGATGGCGAACGCGCATTGGTGTTCCCGCGCGCTGAGGGAGTGAGGTAGTGACGATGTCTGCTGTCGCACGCGTATCTAACCTGACTTGGCGCCAGCGCCTCGCCGAACGCGGCGTTGATGGCGCGACGCTGCTGGCGGTGCCTGCTGGCATTCTGATTATCTGCCTCTTTCTCTACCCTTTTCTCTATGGGCTGGTGCTGTCGTTCAACCCACGCAATGCGGGAGACTGGCCGGCCAACTATACGCGCTTCTTCTCTGAGCCGTATCTGGCGCGCACATTGCCCACCACTCTGGCGCTCGCGCTGCCGGTGACATTGACCAATATCCTGATCGCCGTGCCCGTGGCGCTACGCCTGCGCCAGCTGCAGCGGTCTTGGCTGCTCAGCGTCATCCTAATCCTGCCGATTACTCTGGGCACCGTTCTGGTGGCCCAAGGTCTGCTCAACTATTTGGGGCCGCTCGGGTGGTTCAATCGAGTGCTGATGATGTTTGGCATCATTTCGGAGCCACTCCGGCTGACTCACAATTACTGGGGCGTCTTTGCTGCTCTGTTGGTTACCGGCTTTCCGTTCACCTTCCTGATGACGCAGTCCTACGTATCCGGCATCAACCCATCGATCGAGAAGGCCGCGGCCACGCTGGGCGCCAACGGTCGCCAGCGCTTCATCCATGTGCTGTTGCCGCTGATGGTCCCGGGATTGGCGATCACCTTCTGCTTGTCCTTCGTACAGGCGTTCTCGGTGTTTCCTACGGCTGTCCTGCTTGGGGCTCCCGCCGGTTCGACACGGGTCATCGCCGTCGCCGCCTACCAGGCAGCATTCGAGCAGTTCGATTTCTCAATGGCATCGGCGATCGCCATGGTCATGGCCGCCTGCCAATTGCTGGTCTTTGTCGCCGTTCTGGCTTTACGCGGCCTGTTCTTCCGCGGCTCCAGCGCCGGCGCGAAAGGTTAAGTCATGCAACGCGATACATCGCCCGGCGCCCGCCTATGGTCCATCGTCGTCTGGATTGTGATGGCCTTCATCATCATCAATATCGTCGCCATGATCGGCGCGGTGGTGACTAATTCACTGGGCACCAGCTGGTTTGGCGGCTGGTTGCCGGAGGCCTTCACCACCAATTGGTACGCTTCTGCGTGGGGCGAATTCAACTTGAGCCAGGTGCTCCTGGTTACCCTGCAGATCGTGCTGGCCGTGGTCGTGTTGTCGGGGCTGATCGGCATTCCTGCGGCCTACGCCTTGGCACGCCGGGATTTCCCAGGTAAGCGCTTCGTCATGCTCGGCTTCCTGCTGCCGGTCCTCGTGCCGCACATTACCTTCGGCATTCCGCTGGCAACGGTGCTGTACCAGAGCGGACTGGGCGGGACCTACTGGGGTGTGGTGCTGGCCAATTTGGTCAACACGGTCCCCTTCGTCATCCTCATCATGATCCCGTTCATCGAGCAGATCGATACGCGGATCGAGGCGGCGGCGCGGGTTTTCGGCGCCAATACCTTCCAGCTGTTTGTCCATGTCCTGCTGCCGCTGATGCTGCCTGGGGCGCTGGCTGCGCTCCTACTCGCCATGGTGCGCACCATCTCGGAGTTCGAACTGACCTTCCTCACGGCGGGCCCGACCAACCAGACCTTGGTCGTGGCGCTCTATTATGCCGTGTTCTCGCCTGGGGTGCGTGCGACCCAATCGGTCGATGCGCTCGCCGTTATTTACATGGCCACCGCGATGTTCTGGCTTCTGGTGGCCCTGCGCTTCGTCAACCCGTCACAAATCGTTGGGGGGGCTCGGCGGGGAGTGCGCTAGCGCACTCCGCCGGTCCCAATTTTGTTTCTGTATCCAAAGGGAGACTACATGTGACTTCAGAGCATAAAACCAAAAGTTACCGCTTTCGCCGTCGCGACCTTCTCGCCCTGGCCGGCGGCACGGCACTCGCCACCGCCATGGGCCTGTCGGCCTTTGCCCAGACACCGGCCTTGCCGGCCGAACCGATCGTTCTCAGTGTGCTCGACGTTGGCGGCGTGCTGGAAGTGGCTCAAGGCATGTTCGAAAACTACAAGGCCGCCCATCCGGAAATTGTTTCGGACGTCATCTTCGTCAAGGCGCCGGCCCCTGAAATGGCCAGCAAGCTGCAGGTCCAGCAGAACGCTGGTCGGCTGGATGTCGACCTGATCCTGACCGGCACTGACGCGATGGCAGCCGGCATTGAGTTTGGGGTGTTTGAGGAGATGTTGCCCAAGCATGCCTCTTCGTTCCCCGACCTGGATGCTCGCCAGCTTCCCGGCGCCCGCAACTTGCAGAAGATGGCCAAGGGCCAAGGCATCGTGAACGTCTACTATCCGGGCGGGCCGCTGCTGTTCTTCATGCCCGAGAGTGTGGCGACCCCGCCCAAGACCGCGCTGGAGCTGCTCGAATGGGCAAAGGCCAATCCCGGAAAGTTTGGGTATGCACGACCAGCCAATTCCGGCCCGGGCCGGACTTTTGTGATGGCACTGCCGTACCTGCTTGGCGACAGCGATCCCAGCGATCCGGTCAACGGTTGGGAAAAGACCTGGGCCTATCTCAAGGACATCAACGAATACATCGAGTACTACCCGTCCGGCACTGCTCAGTTGATGACCGAATTCGCCCAAGGTACGCGGACCCTGCTGGCCACCACCACAGGTTTCGATATTAATCCGCGCGCCCTTGGCATCGTGCCCAAGGGAGCGATGATCTCCACCTTCGACAACTTCCACTGGATCTCGGGCGGCAATTTCTTCGCCGTGCCCAAGGGCATCTCCGAGGATCGGCTGGCGGTGGTGCTTGACTTCATCGCTTTCGCGCTCGAGCCCAAGCAGCAGGCAGTGCTCTACGACACCGGCTATCTCTATCCGGGGCCGTCGATCGACGGGGTGACAATCGACATGGCACCGCAGTCGTCACAGGACGTGATCAAGGAGTTTGGTCGCGACGAATACGCGGACCTCATCGCCAACAATCCGATCGAGCCACCGCTGACCGCGGTGAACATGGTCAAGATGTTCGAGATGTGGGACCAGCAAATCGGCTCCACTAAATAGCATGAGCCTGTCCGGCTGAGCCGGACAATTCAGATCGACCGGCCGGGATTGCCCTCGTTTCGCGCAATCCCGACCGGCGTCTCCCGGAGTTTACCATGGTTCGAACAGCAGTCGTCATCGGAGCGGGCATCGTCGGCGCGTGTTGTGCCGCCTATCTGCAGAAGCGCGGCATCGCGGTGACGCTGATTGACCGCAAAGGCGTCGGCGAAGAAACCTCATTTGGCAATGCGGGGTCGCTCAACCCCGACGGCATCCTGCCGGTGGCCATGCCCGGCATGATCAAGCAGGTGCCGGGGTGGCTGCTTGATGCCAAGGGGCCATTGGCATTGCGTTGGTCGTATCTGCCGGTGGCCGCCTCGTGGCTGACCCGCTTCCTGCTTTGCGCCAATCCCGCCCAGATGGAGCGGAGCGCGCGCGGGATGAAGCTCCTCGCCTCGCGGGTTTTCGATTGCTACAGCGAACTGCTGCCTGCTGACGTCTACGAGAATCTCATCTCGCATCGCGGTTGTCTTTACGTTTACGAAACCGCCGAGGCTCGGGCCGGCGAGGCGACTTCGGTGGCCTTGCGTCGCCAGTTCGGCGCGGTATTGGAGGAGGTTGGTGGTGACGGAATCGGCCAGATGGAGCCGGGCCTCTCCAAGCGGTTCCAGTATGGATTTTTTGCACCCAAGGCTGCGCTGACGGTCAATCCGCAGCGCTTGACCCAGGCGGTCGCCCAGGAAGCCTTCGCGTTGGGCGGGCGGTTTCTCAAGGCCGATGTCCAGACTATCGAGAGACGCGCCGATGGGCAGAAGCTGGTGCGTACTAGCGATGTTGAAGTTGTTGCCGATGTGGTTGTCGTCGCCGCCGGCGCCTGGTCGCATCAACTGGCAGCCAAGCTCGGTGAGCGGATACCGCTAGAGTCCCAGCGTGGCTACCACGTTACTTTCGGCGAACCCGGCGTCGCCGCCAATCGCATGATTTCTTGGGGCGGTCGCCGCACCTTTGCTACGCCCATGGAAATGGGGCTGCGGGTCGCCGGAACCGTCGAGATCGCCGGATTGCGCGCTGCGCCCGATTGGGGCAGGGCGGACCTGCTGATGGACGCCGCAAAGGCCATGTATCCAGACCTCTCCACAGGTCAGGCCTCGCGCTGGATGGGCCACCGCCCATGCCTGCCCGACAGCCTGCCGGTGATCGGCCCCACCCGGGCGATGGAGGGGGTGTTCTACGCCTTCGGGCATCAGCATCTTGGCATGGTCACCTCGGCGGCAACGGGTCGGGTGATTTCTCAATTGGTGACCGGAGAAACGCCCGAGTTCGATATCTCGGCTTTCCGCCCCAATCGGTTCTAGCGCGCCACACTGGCCGCAGCCTTAATCCTTTAAACCTCACACTTTGGAGGCAGGAATGTCTTTTACGCAAAAGACTCGAACTCTTACCCATGAAGGAGCCCTGGCGGTCCTCAACGCGGCGTTGAAACGGGCAAGCGAGACCCAGGCGCCGCAGTGCATCGCCGTGGTCGATACAGGCGCCAATTTGCTGGCGTTTGTGCGCATGGACCAGGCCAAGCTGGTCAGTATTGACTCAGCCATAGCCAAGGCAATCACCGCAGCCACCTCCGGCAAGGCCACGGGGCAGGGCAGTGCCGAGCAGGAAATCAAGATGGCTGTGGTGACCCGTGGCCGCGTCACCAATATCCGCGGCGGCGTGCCCCTGCTGGTGGAAGGCGTGGTTGTTGGCGGAATCGGCGTTGGTTCGGGCACGCTGGACCAGGACGTGGACTGCGCCGAAGCCGGCGCGGCCGCGCTGATTTAATGAATATCTTGAATCGGAGTGCATTGATGCGTATCAACGGCCTGAGCCATATACATGACGGTCTGTTGGCTCGCAGTTTCCCCACTCGCGCTGAGATGGCTAAGATCGCAGCGACGGATATCGCCGAGGCGCTAAGGGCCTGCCTAGCGTCACAATCCTGTGTGCGGATGATTTTCGCGGCCGCGCCCAGCCAGCAAGAGGTGCTTGATGAGCTGGTTGCTGCGCCGGACATCGACTGGAACCGGGTAGTCGCTTTTCACATGGACGAATATGTCGGCTTGGCGCCTGACGCGCCGCAGCGCTTCGCCAACTGGCTAGACCAGAAACTGTTCAACCGGGTTTCTTTTCAGACGGTGCATCGGATCGACCCGGGCTCGGACCCCGAGGCTGCAGCGGTGGAATATGCCGGTATGCTCGGATCCTCGCCGATCGATATTGTTTGCTTGGGCATCGGGGTGAATGGCCACTTGGCGTTCAACGACCCGCCGGTCGCCGATTTCAATGATCTGGTTGACGTCAAGCTGGTGGAGCTCGACGATATCTGCCGGCAGCAGCAGGTGGATGACGATTGTTTCGAGCGCTTCGAGGACGTGCCATTGATGGCGGTCACTCTTACTATTCCGCGACTGTTGCGGGCAAAACAATTGTTCTGCATCGTACCCGGCGCAGCCAAGCGCGATGCAGTGCGCCAGACATTAGAAGGCGCGATCACCGTCAGTTGCCCCGCCAGCATCCTGCGGACGCACCCAAATTGCACACTTTATCTCGACGCTGAATCCAACCCTCGCTCATAAGTGTAACTGGATCATTTATGTCGACGCTTCGTTAAACGCATTTGAGACTATAAAGATATTCTGGCAACGCTATATCTGGTGGAGCTTTAGAAGAGCTGTTCGGTACATGGTCTTATGAAGTTATCTCGCGCCTCTCTTCACGATGTGGCAGCTCACGCGGGGCTTTCTCTCGCTACGGTGTCCCGTGTGCTGAGCGGGTCAACCTATTCCATCCGCGAAGAGACGCGCAAACGCGTGGAGCAGTCAGCTCGGGAGCTGGGATACCGGCCCAACGCCATCGCTCGAGCGCTAGCTACCAACGTAAATCGCACGATCGGGGTGATCATCGGCGATATAACTGACATCTACTTCGCCGAGTTGGTGCGTGGGGTAGAGGATATTGCACGTAGTCAAGGTTATATGACGGTGATCTGTAACGCGGAACGAAGTCCAGTACAGGAAATGGCATATCTGCGGGCATTGCACGGCCAGAACGTCGCTGCGATTCTGCTGGCTGGTGGCTATTATCCGGACTCAGATCAGAATCAGGACTTGGTTGAGACCATTCAGGAAGTGGCTCGGGAGGTGCGCGTCACCTGCCTGACCGACCGCCACATTCCCGGGATACCGGTGGTGACCGTCGATATCCACTCGGTCACCTACGACATTACGCGCTACGTGATCGGGTTGGGACACAAGCGGATTGCCTATGTCCGCGGTCCCGATGGGTTCAGCGTCAGCCTCGACCAGCAGCGTGGCTTCGAGGATGCGATGCACGAGGTGGGGCTGGATGCGTCATGGCAGTTATCTGGCGGGTTCGGCCTGGAATACGGACGGCAGGCCGCGACATTCCTCCTGGCCAATGCGTTACCCGATGCCATCATTGCGGCGTCCGACGACGTGGCGGTTGGTATTACTTCGACGCTTCGGCAGGCGGGTATTGCAGTGCCGGGCGGTATTTCGGTGGCCGGTATTGACGACGCCAAATACTCGCAGTTGCTCGATCTGACGACAGTTCGGCTGCCGGCCTATGAGATCGGCGCGACTGGCGCCAAACTTGCCTTGGGGATTAGGGGCAACCATAAGACGCCGCGTACGATCATCGCTCATCGCGTTATCGTGCGCGGGTCAACCGCCCTCGGCACTACGGTGGGATCTCAACCGTAGAGTCGCCACAATAGCTAGGCGACGAATTTGGCGTCGAGGTGCAGGTTCGTATTGATGTGCTGCCGCGTGATTGAGGGGCAAAGCAGCGATACTCGGCTGTCGATATTGTCGCGTACTGTGTTAGCTTTGCGAGCTCCCGGAGCAGACAGAACCAGCCTACCGATTTCATCATCTGCGCGATGCAGTCCTCAGGAACCTGCTATCGGTAGCAGGCCTCGCCCACATGCAACTCGCAACAAAGTATTTAAGTGGTGAACCGGCCGGAGGAATGTTGAAAGCGAGATGCCAATTTTGGGGATGGCGAGCAAGGATGTCGACCGTTCTGCTCGATATCACCTAGTTAAGCACTTCAATTTCGGCCTCAGGATCGGCAGCCTCGCGGTTGATGGCGGTGAAATGTAAGGGCACCGGGTAACCGCTCGAACGCCAGCTTGGGGAAGTCGCGGCGGTAGGTGGTAGTGAAGCGCTAAAATCTCGGCATATTCTTCAAGATTAACAGCTCGATTTGGACCAAGTCAAAATCAGCTCAGGCCAAGGCATCAAACATAACAATTGGTTGCCGCCCGTGGCTATAGTCAGGCGAGCGCTTCCTTGTTGAATGATTGCCGCGCCGGGGGCGGCAATCACCTCTGCCGTAGCGGCGGCTCCCGACTGCATACAAGCGCGCAAACCCAGCCGGCGAAGGCGAACCCGACCATGAGCAACACGGCACCAAGACCTCCATCGCTCCGACGCCGAACTGCACAGCCCCCATGGTCCCGGAAGCAGCACCAGCGGCTTCGGGCAGCAGCCCGACGCCGCCGGCGGTGGCGGAAGGGAAATTGAGGCCGTTGCCGATACCGAACAGGACCATCGGTCCGAACAGCGTCAGAGGGGATAGCAAGCCTGCGCCGATAAGACCGGCGGTCAGGAGCATCGAAGCGAGGCAAATGCTGGTTCCCAGCACTATCATCCTCGGAAGGCCCAGCCGGACTGAGAACCGACCGGTACCGAAACTGCCGATGATAAAGCCGAAGCTCCCCAAAATGTACCACAGTCCGAACGAAGCTGTGGGCATCTGCAGGATCTGCGTAGCAATTACGGGCGAACCGCCCAAAAAGCTGAAAAAGGCGCCCATGGTAAGCGAGGATGTGCCGACATACAGCCAGAAACGCCTTGCAGTTAACAACATCTTATAGCCCGCCAACTGGCTCTTGAGTGGCCTGCCACGGCTCTGGTTAGTCTGCTTCAGGTCGAGGGTAACCAAGCTCAGCACCAACACACCGAACGCCAGCAACAGCCAGAAGATCACGGACCAGCCGAAGGCCGGGGCGATGGTGCCGCCTACCGCAGGTGCCAGCATGGGCGCGACAGTCAATGCCATGCCGACATAGCCGATAATGCTGGCTGCCCTCTTCGACTCATGCAGGTCGCGGATAACCGCGCGTGATAATGCAAGCCCGCTGGCGCTGGCCGCCTGCAGAACGCGGCCTAGTAGGAATAGATGGATATCAGCAGTGGTGAGGCAAAGCACTGTGCCGACGAGGAACAGCACGGTGCCGCACAGTATGACCGGACGGCGCCCGAAGCGGTCTGAAAATGGACCGGACAACAGTTGGACAACCGCCGTGGCCGCCAGATATAGCGACAAACCTAGCCCGACCGTTGTGGCATCGGTGTTGAAATGCGCCGCGATGGCGGCAATCGCGGGAACGAAAATATTTATCGTGAAGGGGCTGAGCGCAGAAATCACCACGAGACTCAACATATGGGGCGAGCGGCTCGTCGTGGGGAAAGCGTCTGTATCCAAAGTCATCGAAATCCTGGACGGCCTCGGCATGCCAGGTGGCGTTTGCCTACGGGGCGAGGCTGGTCGAGCGGTTAGTCGCAAATGATAGCGGTAGTTCCCCAGAAAGAAGGCGTTTTCTTTTACTGGTTGGACGGTGGGGAAAATTGCATACGTTGGGAACGCTAGCGTATCCCGCTTTGTTGATTGTCACGGAGATCTGACCCTGTTCGGCTTTTTCCAGCAGATTATCGAAAACCTGCCAAGCTGGGGCGGTGCCTTTGTGACCGTAGCCGGGTTCACCCTCCGGTTGGCCGTGAGTTCCATGGCCGTTGCCGTCGTTGTCGGGCTGCTCGTAGTGACGTTGCGCCTGGCGCCTGTCCGTTGGTTCGATGGTTGGTCGCCGCATATATCGGGGTCGGTCGGGGGACGCCGCCGCTAGTCATTCTGTTCATGATCTATCTCGGATTGCAGGATTTCGTCCCAACTACGGATCGATTCCTTTACCACGGCCACACTCGGACTTGGCCTGCAAGGCGGCGCCATGGCAGAAGTCTTCGGTCCGATCGCGGGCCGAGCGAAGCATTGCTATCGCTCGGCCTGACGCCATTGCGGTCAATGATCGATGTCATCGTGCCGCAGGCCGCGCGGGTCGTGGTCGCACCCTTTGGGAACTACGCAGTCGGGTTGATCAAGGACTCGTCGATTGCCTAGGTCATCGCGGTGCCGGAAATCATGTTTCGCGCCAAGGATCTGGCCTCGGTCACCTTCATGCCCATGCACATTTATGTGCTGGCCGCCATTTTCTATCTCGCATTGAGTTTACCCCTGCCACTCGCCACTCGCCATTCGCCGTTTGGAGCGCAGCACCATGTTCGGCAGACGGGGAAAATAATGGTGCAGTCCAAAGGGAGGAAGTCATGTTAAATTTGAAACGCATTCATAGCTCCGTCGCGGTGGTCGCTGCTTCACTGGCTTTGTGGTGGTGAACCCAGTCTTGGCACAGCCCAAGACAGTCAATCCGGGCGTTTTGACGATCGGCATCGCTGTTGACATGTCGATGACCAGTATCGCTGATGGCACGCTAATCGGCACTGACGGCGAAATGATCAATACAATCGCCGAAAATCTCGGCCTGACGCTCGATGTGCGCCAGATGGAATGGTCTGCGGTGATCCAGTCGACCGTGCAGGGGCAGGTGGACATCATGTTTGGCAGCATGGGGTGGATTGCCGAGCGCACCAAAATCCTGAAGATGACGAACCTGATCTATTACTACCCCACAACGCTGCTGCAGCAGGAGGGGCATAACTACAAATCCGCCGAGGAGCTGGCAGGCAGGACTATTGGTTCTGTGGTCGGATTTACCTCTGTCCCCGAGATGCAGAGCATCGATGGCGTCGACGAGCTCAAACTCTACGAGGCCCAGGACGCGGCGATCCGGGACGTGGCAGCAGGGCGCATCGATGTGGCTTTCCTTGACCCGACCTTGGCCGAATACGCCTTGTCGCAGAACCCGGACTGGAAACTGCATCAGACCGAGTTCACCCCGGACGACCGCTATCCCATCATGTCGGCCAAGTACTCGGCCGTGATCGGCGTCAACCCGGCCAATGAAGAGCTGTACGAGGCAATCAATACCGAGGTCGGAAAGCTTTGGGCGAGCTGCGCCAACGTGCAGGCGATGAGCAAGTATGGCCTGAGCGCTCTAATGTGGTTCGAGCCTTCCGCAACGAATTATCGCGCAGGCGTTGATCGTTCGGATGAATGGCAGCCGCCACAGGCCGCGTCGACCTGCTTCAACTGGATCGACACTCGGGCGGCTCCATTCGAGCCGCCCTCACGGGGAGTATGGCGCATGTAGCCTTTGGTGAAAATTATCGACCTCAAAAAGAGCTTCGGCGCCGTTGATGTCCTCAATTCCATTGCCGCCACCTTCACTTCATAAAATGGGCCGTAAAAGGTGTCTATCGGGCATCCCGTTTGCGCAACGTCGTCCAACAACCATTGTCTGTAGCCAATAACCGCTACTTCCTGATCGGTAGCCGACGTGCACAGCTCGATACCTGACCGTCCGCTTGCCCCCCAACAAGATCACCATTCTGCATCGCGACGATGTCTGCTTTTTGGAACTGGCGGCGACTGGCTGAATGAGCGAATGGGGGCGCTTCGCCGACGACCCTCTGCGATCGCCGGCGAAGTCGCATCCTTCAGATTTCGGTAGCTTCCGACAGAGAAAGGGCATCATCAACGTCCACGCCCAGGTACCTTACCGTGTTCTCGATTTTGCTGTGGCCGAGCAGAATCTGGATCGCTCTAAGATTGCCTGTGGCCTTGTAGATCAGGGAAGCCTTGGTGCGTCGAAGCGAGTGGGTAGCGTATTCTTCTGAAGGCAGTCCTATGGCAGTTACCCACTCATCGACCAAGCGCGCAAACTGGCGGGTGCTCAAATGTGCGTCAGGATTTGCGCGGCTGGGAAAAGCAAAGTCTTCGACGGTGCCGCCTCGCCGTTCCAGCCAAGCAAGCAGACTGCCTCGTGCGTCTGCCGTAATTTCAAACTGAGCTGGTCGTCCCGTCTTCTGCTGAACCACCATGGACCTCGTACGGATCATTGGACCGGATACAAGGGTACCTGTCCGGACCGCAGGCAACGGGTTGCCGGGTTCTTTCCGATCAATCTAGCCGCTGACAATCTAGCTCATGCAGTCACGCTGACAGAAGCTCAGGCCGGGCTAAGCCAAAGGGTCAGGAAGCCGGTGGCTCATGTGTCGGTGAGCTACTCACAGACGGACAGTATCACGACTGTCCAGATGTATAAGGACGCCCGGCGGGTGCTTGTGGCTCTCGGTGCCGATCAGTCTCAGGCATACGTGGTGGAACACAACGACAAGCCCTACCGGCACTTCCACGTCGTGGAGCTCCTTCACCTGCTCCTCGTCAATCTCGGGCTTCTTGCGGCCCCCGCTCGAAAACGCCCGACGCGCTTTCGAGCAGAGCCCGCTTCCATTGATGGATCATCGTTGGATGCACCCAGAACCGGCTCGCCAGCTCGGCCGCCGTCTCTTCACCCTTCAGAGCTTCAAGCGCGACCTTCGCCTTGAACTCAGGCGCGTGCTGCTTGCGTTTCGACATCTCTGATCTCCTTCTCGTCGAAGATCAGCAGACTGCAAATCGTAGCTTGTTCAGTGTCCGAATTTCGGGCGGTAGCTGACGCTTCGTCCGAACCGATTAACTGCACCACGAATGTGCCACGCACGCTGGTATGTTGCTTGAGTGCCGACCGCGCGACCGCTACGGTGCGCGTTAGCATGTTCTCCCTCCCCGCGCAGGGGATACCTGAGCGACAAATCAGGTTGTGATGCGCTTCTCGAAGAGCGCTCGGGAGCCGTTTAGGGTCGACAAAGCTTCTCCATTTGCGAGGCGGCGGCGCCACTCTATCTCGCGCTGCTCGTCGCTTAGTGCCTGTTTCACCAAGGCGTCCAGGCCGCGATGTTGTGGGGAAAGGGCCAGCAGGCCATTGTTGTCGCCCATGACAATGTCGCCAGTCTTGATGGTGACTCCGCCGATAACGACCGGGCCAAACAGCTCTGCCCCGTCTATATCCAACGTACGTGTCGTGACGACATTGAGGCCTTTTGCAAAGACCGGGATACCGATCTCTCGGAGTTCATCGATGTCTGTGACGACGCCATCGACCACAAAGCCGGCGACGCCGATGGCCAGTCCTGCGCGAACGGTCATCTCGCCAAGACAGGCAATATGGTTGTCACCGCAGCGATCGATAACGAGAATATCCCCGGCACGAAGATAGTCGAATACAACATGAACCGGTATGGCATCGGGAAAAGGCTGACGCACGGTCACGGCACGGCCGACCATGCGTTTGCCGCCGACCAGTGGACGCAGATCATTGCTGATAATGCCGCTGGTCAGATAATGCCCGAGCGAGGCGGGTTGCAATTGAGACAGCCCGGCCCAAATTTCCGGCGAAATCTCTGGATGGTTTGGAAGATCGTGAAGAAGCATGGTTGTTCTAACCTGTTACGCGATTGATGCCGTGACCCATTTTGGGCATTTCGACACGCACGCTAATATCGGCAGTTGAGCCGCAAGATTGGTTGATGCACACATTTCCGACCGCGCTGATCAGCATATATGCGTCTGTCGGTGAAACACCGTGATGAATACCCAAGAGGTCGATCATTTCGTCCACGCAAATGCGCCCGGCCGCCTCGTAGGTAGGAGCGGACGACAAAGCGACGATCTCAGATACCGTTTCTAACCACGGCCACTGACGCGACTGCCCCTTGATCAACTGGACGGTGACCGAGACCTTTCCGCCAATTTCGATACCGGTGCCCGTCACTTCGCCATCACCCATGGCCGCATGGACGTCGCCCACGTAAAGTAGGGCGCCGGGCACCTGGACCGGCAAATAGAGCGTGGCCCCTGTTGTGACGCGCTTGCTGTCCATATTGCCGCCATAGCGGCCAACCAACGCAGGAGAGACGGGCCCACCCGCCGGCGCGACAGCGATCACACCAACCATCGGCGCAATCGGAAACCGCAGATCGTCGAACACAACGTATCCGCTCTCTATCCGGCACACCTTGGCTACGGGGTCAGAAACCTTGCCATGGCTAATGCCCATGTCGGGTTTGACGAGAATGAAACCCTGGTCATCTAGCTCAATGTTGTCGATGGTCACCGAAATCGTGTCGCCGGGTTCGGCCCCATCAATATTGATGGGGCCGGTGACCGGGTTGACCTTCGGAAAGCGTTCTGAAAAGTCCGGCGTCGTTTCATGCACCTGCCATGCCTCGCGCAGCTTTCCACCACGTGCATCATGAGTTTCGAAGACGATTTCGGTTGTGCCTTGGATGCTGGCAAGCGGCACCGCGCCTGCGTCAATGCAGTACATGGGGGCGTCACGAGAGATACGTAAGGACATGATGGCTGCCACTATTCGTCGGTAAGGCCCTGCGCAGCGAGCACCGCCGCGACGCTAGCTGCCTCTGCTTCCATCTGAAGGGCGAATTCTGCACCGGGAACATAGTCCAGCGTGATGCCATTTTCGGCAGCGAAGGTCTGGAAACGCTCGTCGTCGAACATTTTCTTGAGCGCGTCAGCCAGAATCTGGAAGCGATCCTCTGGAATGTCCTTTGGCGCGGCCATCGCCGCCCACGAACCGAAAACGACATCGTATCCGGCTTCCTTGAATGTCGGCACGTTCGGCAGCGCGGGATGACGTTCCTCGGTTGCTGTAGCGAGCACCTTGAGCTTACCGGCAGTGACGTGGTCGATCACCTCCTGAACGGAGATGGTCGTTGCATCGACCTGTCCGCCCAGCAGGGCGACAGCTGATTGCGCGCCACCGTCAAACGGCACGACGTTGATTTCGGTCTCTGTGACATTGGTAATCAGCCCGGCCGCGACGTTCCAGACGGCACCGGGAGGCGAAGCGGCGATGCGCAGTTTGTTGGGCTGTTGCCGAGCTGCTTCGAGGAACTCTTCGAGCGTGTTCCAAGGGGCATCAGCCTGAACAGTCAGAGTAGCCGGTGAGGACTGCACTTTCATAATGAAACGCACGTCATCAGGGCCGACTGGCGCGCGTTCGAGCGGGCGGAACGCCAAAAGCTCGAAATTCACCGTGCCGATTGTGTAGCCGTCCGGACGCCCCTGCGACAAAGCGAGCATCCCGACAGCGCCCGCGCCGCCGGTCCGGTTTTCAACTGCAATCTCTTGACCCAAATACTCATTGGCGAACCGCACCAGCGAGCGAGCTGCCACATCAGTGCTGCCACCGGCGCCGAAAGCAACGATAGAGGTTATGGCACGATCGGGATATTCCTGTGCCGTAGCGGTGGTTGCCAGCGCAGACGCAAGAAACAAGCCTGTGCTGGCTGCAATTTTAATTGTACTTAGTTTCACGTTACTTCTCCTCAGTTTAACGATGTTACTTGAATATTGCGCGACGGCTCCGCACGCTGAACCAAACTGTGATGGCAGCGAGTGCGAAGATGGTCAGGGAGATGGGGCTGGACAAAAACGCCACAGGATCTCCCGAATGCATGACCAGTCCTCGCCGCAAGTTTGTTTCCACCACTGGTCCGAGAATGATCGCCAAGACAACGGGTGACAGCGGGTAGTCATTTTCTTCCAGGAAGTAGCCGGCCGCCCCGAATGAAAGCATGATGAACACGTCAAACATGCTGAATTGCATCGAGTACGAGCCGATGATCGATAGGACAATGACGCCGCCGATGATGAAGCTACTTGGGAGTCGGACAATCTGACTGATTGGTCCTGAAAAGATGTAGCCACAGACCAGCATGAGCAAATTGATAGCGATCAGGCCAAAAAACAGCGGGTAAATCAGCGTATAAAGATGGGTCTCGAACAGCAGTGGACCCGGGCGGATACCCTGAATTGTGAACGCGCCGATCAACACTGCCGTCACCGCATCCCCGGGCACGCCCAGAGTCAGGAGCGGCACCATCGCACCGCCAGTAATACCATTGTTGGCCGATTCCGGTGCTACCAGCCCGCGAGGATCGCCCTTGCCGAATTGGGACTTGTCCTTGGCCGATCTACGGGCCTCATTATAGGCAATGAACGCTGCCACATCTGCGCCTGCTCCCGGCAATACGCCCACCGCACTCCCGATGACACCAGACTTTGCGGCAACAGGGGTGACCTCGATGATTTCCTTAAGCGTAGTATGCGAGTTGTCGAAGTGCGGTGTTTCTTCCTTTTTGCCCGCAAACTTTGCGGCTCGGCGAAATGCTTCTGGCAAAGCGAACAGTCCGATAAGCGCTGCCAGAAAGGGTACGCCACCCAGCAAATCGGTGGAGCCAAAGGTGAAGCGTGGATAACCGGCAACCGGGTCGAGCCCGATCAAAGTGAGCGTAAGGCCGATCGCGGCGGCGACCATTGCTTTGAGCAAGGAACGCCCCGCTACACCAATAATCGCCGTCAGGCCGAAAATGCCGATCGCAAAATACTCTGACGGCCCAAACATCAGCGCGACGTTTGAAATCAGTGGCGACAAGAAAATCATGATGAAGACGCTGATCAGTCCGCCGACGCCGGACGCGTAGAGTGCCAGCTCTACAGCGCGGCGACCTTGCCCCTTGCGCGCCATCGGATAACCGTCGAGCACCGTTGCGGCGCTGGCAGGTGTGCCGGGGGTCCGCAACAGGATAGCGGTGATTGCGCCACCATAGTTCGATCCAGCATGAATACCGCACAGCATGAGCAGCGCGGCCAACGGGGCCATCGAAAATGTGAAGGGCACTAGAAGTGCAATCACCATGGTAGCGGTGAGCCCGGGCAGCGCCCCTCCGACGATGCCAAGCATGACACCGGCAAGCATGGCGATGACGTTGTTAAAAGTGGCCACAGTAGCCAGGGATTCAAAGATCATTTGAGTGGCTATCCGAAAAAGCCGAGGGGGAGGGGCACGCGCAGCGCCATCATGAAAATCGCGTAAAGCGCAGCAGAAAACCCGATCGCATAGAGGCCTATGAGCCAGTATCGACGCTCGCCTAGCGCGAGTGAAAACGCGGTCAGAGCCAAAGTCGTTGAGAGTGGAAAACCGACCACCTGCATCAACAGCGGATAGGCGATAGCGATGGAGAGGAGGAGAGCGGCTTTGAGGTGCCCCCTCAGCTCAATTGGCTCTACTTCGATGCGAGGAATGCGTCCGGTGCGCGTCTGAAAGACCAGCAATACCGCCAGCACAAGCAGCAGTCCAATAAGCGCGCTTGGGAAGACCAGCGGCATTGATACGCCAGTTTGTGATCGGCCTGACAAAAATGTTCCGTGCGCAATTACTGCCGACAACAGCGCCATGACCGCCGCCATCACGTAGTTGAAGCGGGGCGACCGCCCGGCGCTGTTCTCGCCCGCAATGGGTTCACTATTTGTCACGACCATCTCCCCTTGATGCCACGACCCGAGCGACATGGTTTCCAACAAACCAGATGCCCTCTTTTCAAATGGCCTTTCTATCGATATATGAAATATCAGATTTAATATTGCGTCAAGCGCTTCAGTGTTGAGGGATGCCGGTGTTTCAGAAAGTCCTGGTCCTGAATGGCCCAAATCTGAACCTTCTGGGGCGGCGAGAGCCCGCCATCTACGGCTCACTGACACTGGGAGATGTTGAAGAGTGTGTTCGCAATCACGCTGCAGGGCGTGTCGAAATCATATTTGAGCAGTCAAGCGTTGAAGGTCATCTTGTTGATCGCATTCACGATGCGGGCAGAGAAGGCTGGGGCGTTATCCTGAACGCAGGTGCGCTCACGCACATATCAATTGCCCTGCGCGACGCGATTGCCGGCGCTGATGTCACTGCAATCGAAGTTCACATCACCAATGTGCATGCCCGCGAAGAATTTAGGCACAGATCCGTAATTGCACCTGTGTGTGAAGGCGTGATTTGTGGTTTTGGATTCCGCTCATACAATTTGGCATTAGACGCGCTGCTTAAGGCAGACTGACAATGGCCAGGGATGAACCGGGAGCGCAGGGCATGAATGAGAGACCACGACTGGGCCAGCTTGATGCGAGCCACTTCAAGAATCTGCGCGATCATGTTCGAGAGGTGTTGCGGAAGGCCATTTTGAGCGGCCAGTTTGAGGTTGGTCAAAGGCTCAACGAGCGCGCACTAGCTGAAGAACTCGGCGTAAGCACGACGCCTCTAAAAGAGGCAATCCGCAGTCTGGAAACGGAAGGTCTGCTCAAGGCAGAGGCGCGCAAAGGCGTCTATGTATCGTTCGGTCCGAATGACGCTGAAGAAATGTCGCTTGCGCGTGCTGCGATTGAAAGCATGATCGCAAGACAGGCTGCCAAGCATGCAACAGACGAAAACATCGCCGAGTTAGCCATCATCATCGATGGAATGAGGCAGGCGACGGGCACTGCCGACACGCCCGCCCTGATCGAACTTAATACACGATTCCATGACGCGATCCGCTCCGCATCGCGCTGCAACTTCCTGCTGCGACTTCAGACGCAGCAATTGGTGTTCGACGATGCAACTCGAACGCGTCTGCTGAACCAACCTGATGAGAGGCATCTCGCACTGCAGGAACACAGCGACATCATGAACGCAATTCGCGATCGCGACATTGAACGTGCGGAACTGTCCATGCGCAATCACATCATTAGGTCGGGTCAGACCTATTCAGAGAGCCTGTTTGGCACGACAGGAGAGGGAAAGGATACAGAATGAAGAATGTCAACGCGAGCCTTGGTGGAATCTCAGGCGTCCACGTGACACCATACGATTCCGATGGCGAAATCGATCTCGACCTGACTGCCAAAATCGTCTCGCGCATTGCCGGTGCTGGCATCCACAATATCGTGTCGGCGGGCAATACCGGTGAGTTCTTTAGTCTAACTTTTGAAGAAGTGCTCAAAGTTCATGCCGCCGCTGTTCAGGGCGCCGCAGGACGGTCAATAGTTACCGCTTCGGTTGGACGATCTTTGCGTGAAGCTATCAGCACCTCACGTCAGGCAAAGATCACAGGCGCGGATGCAGTCATGGCCCACCATCCACGCGATCCATTTGCTGCCCCACAAGCGCAAGCAGACTATTTTATCGCGCTGGCGGAGGCGTCCGAACTACCAGTAGTCGCCTACATCCGGTCTGAAACGATGGGGGTAAGTGATCTGCGTCGGATCGCCGAACACCCCAACATTCCGGGTATCAAATATGCCGCGACCAACATCATCCGACTCGCAGCGTGCATTCGTGAAACTTCTGATTTAGATACCGTTTGGATTTGCGGGTTGGCAGAAGGCTGGGCCGCACCGTTCTACTCGGTTGGCGCACGCGGTTTTACGTCGGGTCTCGTCAATGTCGCTCCGGTGCTGTCGCTGGCGGTATGGAATGCTCTGGAGGCCGGCGACTATCTTCAGGCGCGTACAATAGCTGATCAGATCGGCGCATTTGAGGAGATGCGGACCAAGTACGAGAATGGCACCAACGTCACTGTGGTGAAGGAAGCCATGACAATCACGGGCACGAATGTTGGCGCTGTGCGCCTGCCGGGCTTACGCCATCTTGAAACCCACGACCGCTCCACTTTGGCGAAGCTGCTCGCCTCGTGGCCGAAAGAACTATTTGCGAGTTGACTGCATGGAGCGCCGGCGATTGGCAACCGGCGCTCCCCTGAAAATCCACATTTCTGTACCGGGCGACAGCGCAAATCCAACAAATTGCCATTCCGTCATCAGAACTCATGACGAGAGTTGGGTTTGAGATTTGAGGTTCTGGTCTCGTCTGACTGCGGCATGGTCTAGAATCGCAACGAAATCCAAAAAATAAGGCCGCTGAGCGGGTGGTGAAAGGACATCCGCCTTGCGGCACGGCGGCACATTTCTGCCTACGATAAGATCCGAATCGTGGATGGCCTGCGCTGCTAAGACAGCATTGCCGAACTGTGTCGGTGAGAGGGCATTGCCCAGCCTCTACAGCTCTAGGTCCAAGGAGTGATAGACCCGCGGCATTTAGCGCCTCGATATCGTTATATCATTGCCATCCGGCTTACGCTTTACCGAACTCCTGGAGCGGACGTGAATGCCGAAACGCAAGCTACATCGTCTGCTTCAGCCGCGCCCATCATCGCGCGCGCTAGAAATATTGCGGGTTGAGCCGCCCGTTGAGCGAGCGCACATAGCGCTATTCGTATGACTGATGCCCAGCCAGTAGATAATCCATCGGCTGGCTGGGATGCTTGCTACGCCGGGGTCGCCGTGCGGGCCACAGCCGGCACGTAGTCGTTGAGGTCTTCGTCGGCGATGTGGATGGTGCGGCCTTCTTCGGCGGATTTGTAGAGGGCCATCAGGAATTCCACGACAGCGACGCCATCGTGGAAGGTTTCGAGCGGCGCTTCGCCTTTGCGGAAGGCTTCGACCATGTGGCGGTTTTCGTCGGTATAGCCGTAGACGCCCGCTTCATCTTCGAGAACCGGCATCAGTCCCTGCTCGGCGTTCTGCTTTTCGACAAGGTCCTCGCCGACATCGCCGGTAACGGCGCGCGACATGAAGACCTTGAGGCCCGTCGACAGCGAGGAGAATTCCATCGCGTATTCAGGGCCGAGCACTTCGAGCTCGATGCGCAGGCCTGGGCCGACATAGGCCCATGAGGTGGTAGCTTCGACCACGACTTCGTTGCCTTCGGCATCTTCAAAGGTCAGCATGCCGCGCGCGAAATCTTCGGACGGGCGCTTGGTGTAGTCGACATCCTTGCCCATGCGGGCGCTCAAATCCTGCGCGTAGTTCTTGCGGGCCCATTTGAGCGTCGCCACCGAGCCGGTGGCGCTCTTGAACTTGAGGCTGTCACGCGGTGCACCGGGCGCGGTCAGCAGGTAACGACCGACTTCGACGGAGTGACACATCATGTCGAGCAAGACGCCGCCGCCCTGCTGGTGGCCCTGCCAGAACCATGGCTCGTGCGGGCCGGTATGTTCTTCCGCCGCGCGGGCGATGTAGGGGCGGCCGGTGGAGGGGGCAGCGCGGCGCCAGATGATGTCCTTGCCGCGCGTGACGGCGGTCGAGAACACCTGGTTTTCGAGATAGCCGTGATTGAGCTTGGCGTCTTCGACTAGGCTCAGCATTTCGCGCGCTTCGCGCAGGGTGCGGGCCAGCGGCTTTTCGCAGGCTATGGCAAAAATCTTGGAGCGGCCTTCGCGCACGGCGGCGGCAATGGCGCGCATGGTGTCGAGGCGGGTGTGGTTTGGCGATAGCAGCCAGATGGCATCGAGGTCATCGGCGGCCAGCAGGGCGTCAAGGCTGTCATAGGCCGTGCAATCGCCCAGGTTGAGATTGCCCACTTCATCGGCGAAGGCCTGGCGCTTGGCGGGGGTGGGCGAATAGACGCCGGTTACTTCGACATTGCGCACGCCGAGCAGAGATTTGAGGTGGAAATGGGCGATAAAGCCCGAACCGACAAAGCCGATGCGGAGGGTTTTGCGGGGGAACGTATTGCTCATTCTACTATGCTTTCTTGGTATTGACGGGGGCGGTACTGGACCGCACGACGAGCTCCACGTCGGCCTCGTGGAGGCGACTGGAAAGTTCTTTGCCCGCCAGCAGATCGACCATCATCTGCATGGCGCGGCGACCCACTTCGAGCCGGGGCTGGCGCACCGAGGTGAGCGGTGGATCCGATGACAGGGCGAAATCGACATCGTCGAAGCCGATGACGGAAACATCGGTCGGCACGTGCAGGCCGAGGGCCCGCAGTTCATTGACCGCGCCGACTGCCATTTCGTCGTTGGTGCAGAATATGGCGGTGTAGTCGACGTGCCGGTCATGCAGCTGGCGGACCGCGGCGCGGCCCGAGGCAAGGTGGAAATCGCCCTCAAGGATGAGGTCGGCTTCGGGGGCGATCCCTGCGGCGGCGAGCGCGTCGACATAGCCCTGATAGCGGTCCGTCGACATCATCAGGCGCGACGGGCCGCCGATATAGGCGATGCGGCGATGCCCGAGCGACAGCAGATGCTCGACGGCAATCCGCGCGCCCTTGCGGTTGTCGACCGAGACGGAGGGGAAATCGTAATCGGCCAGAATTTCCAGCGCGACGACGGTCGTGGGCATATTGGCGTCGGTCAAAGCGGCCGGCAGCCAGCCCATCATCAGGATCAGCCCATCGGCCTGGCGATTGCGCACCATATCGACATAGCGCAGCACGCGGGTGTCATCGCCGCGCGCGTCGCCCATCAGCACGCGATAGCCATTGGCGAAGGCCAGCTCTTCGATGCCACGATAGATCTCGAGATAGAACGGGTTGGTGATGTCGCGCACCAGCAGCACCACGTTCTTGGTGGAGCGCTGGCGGAACGACACCGCCTGCTGGTTTGGCACGAAGCCAACCGCTCGAACGGCCTCCAGCACTAGGTCCCGCGTTTCCTTCCGCACCCGGTCTGGATGCGCGAGTGTTCGCGAGACCGTGGCGATCGAGACGCCGGCGATCTCTGCAACCTTACGAATTGTTGTCATGGCTGGATCAGACGCGCAGCTGCTTGGTGCGACCGTAGAGCAGCATCAGCAGAAGCAGGACGCCGCCAAAGATCAGCTGTCGACCCCAGAACTCCATCTGGAGCGTGATCAGCACGCTCTGCAGCAGCGTCAGGGCAATAGCGCCCAGCATGACGCCGAAATAGTTGCCCGAACCGCCGGCCAGCGAGATACCGCCAATCACCACGGCAATCACCGATGGCAGCACATATTGATCGCCCACCGAGACAAAGCTGTTGCCGGTATAGCCGATCACCACGGCGCCGGTAATGCCCGCCATCAGGCCAGACAGGCCATAGAGCAGCGTGCGGATCAGGCGAACCGGCAGGCCGGTGAGTTCGGCAGCGCGCTCGTTGGAGCCCATCGCGTAGATCGCGTAGCCGAGCTGGGTGCGGCGCAGCAGGAACCACATCGCCACGCCAACTAGGGCCCAGAGCCACAGGATACCGGGGATGCCGAGCATGAGTGGACGATTGACGAAGCTCATCAGTGACGGCGCCGCATTGCCGGATGGAATGCCGCGCGACAGCACGATCAGGCCGCCCTGCACCACGCCGGTCATGCCCAGCGTCATCACCAGTGGCGGAATGCGCAGGAAGGTCACGCCGAGCCCGTTGACGAGGCCGACGATAAACGTGGCGCCACCCGCCACGAGGATGGCAGGCAGGATGCCACCATCGCTGCCGGACATCACATTGCCAGCCAGCACGGCGCCAAGCGAAATCATGGCGCCCACCGACAGATCGATGCCTTCGCGGCCGCCGATCACGACAAGGCTCTGTCCTGCCGCGACGATGCCGAGAATGGCCGACACGGTCAGCAGACGGACAATCTGGTCACCCCTGGCAAAGCCGGGCGACAGCGCTTCGCCCATCGCCAACAGGGCGAGGATGGACAGGGTCGCCAGGATCAGCGGATTGGTCAGAAGGAGTTTTGCGCGGTTCATGCTGAGCTCCTTTAGCGACGGGAAACCAACACACCACCCGCAAGTGCGAGCAGGGTGATGAGGCCTTGGATGAGCGTTTGATAGTCAAATGGCAGGCCGGCAAAGAAGATCACATTGCCGATCATGCCGAGCACGAGGGCGCCCAGCACTGAGCCGAACGCACTGCCCGAGCCGCCCGAAAGCGCCGTTCCGCCAAGCACCACGGCCGAGATAGACGACAGCGCCAGCATGCGGCCCATCAGCGGGTCGCCACTTGCGGTTTCGCCGGTCAGGCACAGCGCGGCCACAGCGGCGAACAACCCGCACAGCACATAGGCCATGACGCGGATCTGCCCGACCTTGAGACCGGTCTGGAACGCGGCAGTGCGCTGCCCGCCAGCGGCCGACAGATGCTTGAAGAAAGCGCGGCGGCTGATGATTGCAATGGCGATCAGGCTGCCGATGAAAATCCACAACACTGTCGGCAGGCCAAATACATAGCCGCCATAGGTGCGCCAGTATTCCGCCGGAACCGGCAGACCCGCCGTGGGCAGGACGAGCAGTGCCAGGCCGCCAAAGATAATGCCGGTGGCAAAGGTGGTAACGATGGGCTGGAAGCGCAGGCCTGAAATCAGCAGGCCATTGACCACGCCGCACAGTGCACCGGTGACAATGCCCGCGCCCATGCCCAGCAACACGCCGGTGGAGCCGCCACCGACGGCGGCGATCACCGAAACGGTCACGACATTGACCAGCGCCACGATGGACCCGACCGACAGGTCGATATCGCCGCCAAGGATGACATAGGTCTGTCCTATCGCGACCAGCACGATGGGGAGGAATACCGTCAGGTTGGACTTCAACACATTTGGCGTGACCAGATTGGGCTGCAAAATCCAGTTCACCACGAAGAGCGCGATGAGGGCGGCGAGAGTGACGAGCCAGAGGCGATTGCGGAAGAGTGTCATGCCGCTTTCCCATAAGCTGCGTTGGTCAGGTGGAATGCGGTGAGGGTGTCGCCCGTCAGCTCGGCCGAAATGGCGCCGCTGTTGAACACCAGAATGCGGTCGCAGAGGCTGAGCAATTCATTGTCTTCCGACGCATAGAAAATGATGCTCGCGCCCTGATCGGCGAGGCCGCGGGCCAGCGCGAAGAAATCGGCCTTGGCCGCCAGATCGATGCCCTTGGTCGGATCATCAAACAGCAGCACCTGCGAATTGGTCGCCAGCCAGCGCGAGATAAAAATCTTCTGCTGGTTGCCGCCCGACAGCGAGCCAATCGGCGCTTCGAGCCCGTCATATTTGGTATTGAGCGCAGCGGCAGCTTCGGTGAAGCGCTGCTTGAGCTGGCTTGGCCAGACCAAGCGGCGGCGCTCTTTGACAAGGCTCGCCGCGGCGATGTTTTCAAAGATCGACCGGCCATGGAATGCCGCATCGCGGCCCCGGTCGCCCGACACATAGGCAAGGCCCGCGCGGATTGCGTCAGCCGGCTTGCGCAGGGTCAACGTCTTGCCATCAAGCACGACGCTGCCGCCTTTGAGCGGATCGGCGCCAAACAGACCACGGAGCACCGCCGACTGGCCCTGCCCCTGCAGCCCGCCGAGGCCCAGGATTTCGCCGGGACGGACATTGAAGGTCACATCGTCCAGCCCGCGACTGGAGACATTGCTGACCACAAGACGCGGTTCGGCCGCAACCGCCGATGTCTTGGCGAAGCGCTCGGGCACGACAAGTTCGCCAACCATGGCATGCACCACAGCCTCGCGGTCGGTTTCGGCGGTCGTCAGCGTGGTCACGGTCGCGCCGTTGCGCATCACGGTGATCCGGTCGCAGATGGCGAAAATCTCGTCCATGCGATGTGAGATGAAAATGCTCGACACGCCATCAGCCTTGAGGCCCTTGAGAATGTCGAAGAACACGTCGACCTGGCGACGATCCAGCGCAGCGGTCGATTCATCGAAAATGATCAGCTTGGGCTTGCGCGCCAAAACCTTAAGAATTTCAACGATCTGGCGCTGATCCGGTGACAGGGTCGAAACCGGTGCATCGGCCGAAAAACCCTTGCCCGCCACGCCGGAAAACCGCTGCAGCAACGCATCGGTATCGGCGCGGAGTTGCTTGGTGTCGACAAAGCCGGCGCCGCTCTTGCGCTCATGGCCTAGGAAAATATTGTCGGCCACCGTCAGCTGCGGCACCAGCGAAAGCTCTTGATAAAACAGGGCGATACCCAGCGCCTCCGCGTCACGCGGGCTTTTAGGTGCAATGTCCTGACCGTTGAAACGTAACACACCCGAATTGGCAGCCACCGTCCCGGCGATCACCTTGGACAGCGTGGACTTGCCGCAGCCATTGGCCCCGAGCAGCGCATGAATTTCGCCTGCTTCGACGATCAGGCTGCCATCGGACAAGGCGGTGACCGCGCCGAAACGTTTGGTGATGTTTCGAGCTTCAAGAACGGGGCTCATGGGTGGATCCGCGTTGATGTCAGGGAAAACTTTGGCGCCATGAGGCGCGCCTTCGGGCCAATATAGGGCCCAGCGACAGTGCGGTCGATCTTGCGACCACCGCACTGCGCAATCCAGAGGGTCCAGAGAGGAATCTAGACCCTCCGAGAGAGACCTGGGACTTACTTGAAGAAGCGGGCCTTGGCGTCGTCAGCCGACAGTACCTGCGTTACCGACCAGTGGCCGGGCTTGCCTTCGGCAGCCTTGAGCGCATCGGCGAGGTTGGCGTTGTCGATGAACGGAATGTCAAGGAACACGGCATTGCCATAGACGCCGCCAAAGATGCCGTCCTTGAACTCATTGCCCTGCAGCTCAAGCACGGCAACGTTGAGAGCCGAAGCCATCACGCCGGGTGGGTTCACGGAAGCTGCCGAGTTGTACTTGCCGGCCGACCAGATATCGAGGAAGTCCTTGCGCACTTCGCCGGTTGCCGCAATGTCGGCAGTCTTGCCAGCGGCTTCAATGGCGCGCCATGCACCGGCAGCCATGCCGTCCTGCACGTAAACGCCGTTGATGTCTGGATAGGTGGCGAGGAGGTTTTGCATGGTCTGCTGACCCTGTGCCTGATCCCAGTTGGCATTGGCAGCGTTGACGATCTTGATGTCTGGGTACTTGGCCAGAACTTCGTTGCAACCAGCAGCGCGCATTTCGTTGGCCGGGTGGCCCGCAACGCCATTGATGGTCACGACATTGCCTTTGTCGCCAAGCGTATCAGCAAGCCACTGGCAGCCCTTGCGGCCGTATTCAGTCTGGTCGATGCCGACATAGATGGCGTCTGGCGAGGAGACTTCGGCGTCGGTCGCGATGACCAGAATGCCCGCTTCCTTGGCCTGCGAGAAGATCGGATCGAAAGCGGTCGGGCTGTTTGGGTTGATGATGATGGCGTTGACGCCTTCATTGATCATGTTGCGTACGGCGCCGATCTGGCCCTGAACGTCCACGTCCGAGCTTTGGATAACCAGCTCGACGTCCACGCCCTTTTCTTTCCATGCAGCAGCGGCGGCCTGCGCCTCTTCGATCATCTGCGTACGCCACTCCGATCCAACCCAGCCATTGCTGAGGCCGATCTTGAATGTTTCAGCAAATGCAGTGCTGCTCATCAGTGCGAACGCAGCAGTCGCAAGAACTAGGGTCTTGTTCATCTTGTTCTCCTCCGAATGTGCCGGGCCTATTCCGGCTCCGTCGCGCTGGCATGCAGCACGCTGGCGTCAGAATGTAACCGGTTACAATTTGAGTCAAGCGAAAATGGTGGAGGGGGCGAGTGAGGGTGAGGCAGGGCGATCGCTGGGCCGAGTGTGGTTGGTTCAGGCAGGTGTTCGTACGAGAGAGAAACTGTCAGATCGAATCTATCCCACTTTGTTGGTGATCCCTTCCTCCCATTCGGAGGCGCATTTTCTGCTCATATTTCGTTGGCGCGACAAAGACCTAAGGATTGTTCCCTTCGCCGAACAATCCTTCTCAATGGGCTTGTTCAAGCGAAATCGATACCTTGTCTATCTGGTTAGTATACTTAAAATTGGAGGCCTTGTGGGGCATGGGTATCGACGCCCGTTAGTGACTTTGAGGTCTGAATGAGAAGCAAATTTATCCGCACGCTCGCCATAACGGTGGCGCTGTTGGGTGGGGTCGCGGCTGCGCCTGCCATTGCGCAGGAAAACAGCGTTCTGCGCTACGCGATCTGGAGCAATCCGAACGGCACGTTCCATCCGTCGCTGTATTTTACCGACTATGACCGCGCGATTATCTTCAACGTCTATAGCCGCTTGGTGACGCTGGATGAAAAGCAGGGCTATGTCCCCTCGCTGGCCAAGTCGTATGAATATTCCGCTGACGGAAAGTCGCTGACGCTGAAGCTGCGTGATGGCGTCAAATGGCACGATGGCGTGCCATTCACCGCAGCAGACGTCGTCTTTACCTACACGTCCATCGCCAGCGGCGACTATCCGCTCGACACGCCGGCATTCGCAGCGCAGCTCGAGGGCTTTGAGGCCTACAATAGCGGTGCGGCAGAGACGATCAGCGGCATTACATCGCCGGACGATCTGACCGTCACCTTCACCTTCAAGGCACCTTATGCGGCGGCTTTGGCGCACTTTGCCGATCGGCCGGTGCTGGCCAAGCATGTGTGGGAAGGTACGCCGATTGCGCAATGGGCCGAAGCGACCGACCTGCTTCGCAATCCAATCGGCACCGGGCCATACAAGTTCTCCGAATTTGTGTCGGACCAGTATGTGTCGCTCGTGCGCAATGACGAGTATTTTGGCGGTGCGCCCAAGATCGAGACCCTGATTTTCAAGGTCACCAATGCTCAGACTGCCCAGACGGAACTGCTCAATGGCGAACTCGATATCGCCGAGCTGTCGTCCTGGAACCAGGCCGATCTGCGCACCTATGAGGACAACGGCGCCAAGATCATCGAGCAGACTGGTGTCGGCGGGCAGTATCTGACGCTCGACAACACCGATAGCCGGCTTGCCGATCCGCGCGTCCGTCAGGCTCTGATCCACGCCATCAACCGCCAGGGCATCGTCGATAGCGTGCTTTATGGCCACGGCATTGTGTTCAATTCCAACGCGCATCCGGATAGCCCATACTACCCGGCCGATCTCGACGCCTATCCCTACGATCCGGCCAAGGCCAAGGAACTGCTGGCGGCTGCTGGCTGGGCTGACACCGATGGCGACGGTGTGCTCGACAAGGATGGCGAGAAGTTCACCTTCACGATCAATTTCCCGGTCGGCAACAAGACGCGTGAACTGTCGGCTCCAATCATCCAGCAGAACCTGCAGGCAGTTGGTATCGACGCGGAGCTGATCTCGGCTGACTTCAACTCGACGCTCGCCATCCTGCAGAACGCCGAAACGCCATTTGATGGCGTGCTGATGGGCGGTACTTTCCGTCCAGGCCAGTACGGTTCTGATCTGTGGTGGGAGCGCCTCGAGCACGATCCGAAATATGTCGAGCTGGCCGCAGCGGTCAATTCGACGGTGGATGACGGCGAATTGCGTGTCGCGGTTGGCGCCTGGCTTCGCGAGGTCAACAACGAGGCCGTACGTGTCTGGCTCTACATCCCCAACAAGGGATACGCGCTGAGCCCGCGCGTCACCAACTACACCTCGATCCCCTACGAGACTTTCGCTGGCATCGAGAACTGGACGGTCGCCGAGTAGCCTCCTGCACACTCGCGCCCATCGACCTGGAGATGACGGAGCTGCCAAAGGCGCCGTCATCTCCTGCACTTAGAGACAGCAATGCTCCGTTACATCTTCCGCCGGACGCTGATCGCGCTTCCAGTCCTATTGGCGATCTCGGTGGTTGTCTTCGCGCTGCTCAACCTGCAGCCCGGCGACCCCTATGTCAGCATGATCGACCCGCAGACCTCGCCGGAGCAGAAGGCCGAACTGCTGGCCCGTCTCGGCTACTCCGATCCAATCTGGCTGAAATACGTGAAATGGCTTGGCCGCGCGCTGACGGGCGATCTCGGCTATTCGCTGCAATATGGCGCCAAGGTCAGCGACATCATCGCCAGCCGATTGGGCAATACGGCATTGCTTGCCGGCAGCGCGCTGTTCCTGACGCTGGTGGTTGCCGTGCCTGTTGGCCTCTATACCGGACTGCGCCGCAACAGCCGGGCCGATCTTGCCATCTCCATGCTGTCCTTTGTCGTGGTGTCGATCCCGACCTTTTTTCTGGGCATGGTGCTGATCAAGGTGTTCGCGGCGGACCTGCGTTGGCTGCCGACCTCGGGCGTCGTCACCGTTGGTGCGAAACGGGTGGGGCTTGATCACGTCATCGACGTGGCGCGCCACCTGGTGCTGCCCGCCGTCGTGCTGGCGGCGTCCAATATTGCGATCATGAACCGTTATCTGCGTTCGAGCGTCAGCGAATTGCTGGGGCAGGATTTTATCCGAACCCTTTTCGCCAAGGGGTTGTCGCGTCGGCAAATCATCAATCCACATCTGCTGCGCAACGCCGCCAAGCCGCTCGTCACCATCATCAGTCTGGAGATTCCGGCGCTACTATCGGGCGCCTTGCTGACCGAGACGGTGTTCAGTTGGCCGGGCATCGGGCGGTTGAACTACGAGGCCGTCATCAACCGCGACTACGCGCTGCTGATGGGAATTATCCTGTTTCTCGCGGTGATCACGCTGTTCGCCAATCTGATCGCCGACATCGTCTATGCCATCGTCGATCCACGCGTGCGGGTGAGCAAATGAGCGCGGAAATCCTCTCTCTCGAGCCCGCTGCGACGCCCGCAAAGCGCCCGCGTCTGGTCTCTGATCCATACTTCATCGCGGGCAGCACCATCCTGCTGCTCATCATCGCGCTGACCGCCGCTGCGCCTTTGATCACGTCAATCTCGCCAAACGAAATCGACCTGCTCAACCTTGAGGCTGCTCCGAGCGCCGCCCATTGGCTGGGCACCGACGAGCTTGGCCGCGATGTATTGTCGAGACTGCTCTATGGCGGCCGCATTTCGGTGCTGGTTGGTATTGCAGCCGTCGTCGTGCAGGTGCTGATCGGCGTAACGCTCGGCGCGGTCGCCGGCTATTTCGGCGGCAAGACCGACATCCTGATCATGCGGCTGACCGAAGCGGTGATGTGCTTCCCGTTTTACGCCATCGCCATCACCCTTGCGGCGATTTTTGGCGCCAGCATCTGGAACGTCATCATCATCATCGGCGTGTTGAACTGGACGGGTTTGGCGCGCCTGATCCGGGCCGAGTTCCTGTCGCTGCGGGAGCGCGAGTTCGTGCTTGCGGCACGCGCTATGGGCGTCGGATCACTGACCATTATCGTGCGGCATCTGCTGGCCAACGCCTATGGCCCGCTGCTGGTCTACGCCACGCTGGCGGTAGCCAACGGCATTCTCGCCGAAGCGGCCCTGAGCTTTTTGGGGCTGGGCGTGCGCCAGCCTGATCCGAGCTGGGGCAACCTGCTGTCCGCCGCGCAGAGCATGCGTGTGCTGTCCTATTGCTGGTGGCTCTGGGTACCACCGGGCATCGCCATCATCCTGATGGTGCTCGCGATCAATCTGATCGGCGAAGCGCTGTCAAAATCCTTCAATCCACAATCTTCGGCCACGCTGCGCGACATGCAGTCAAAGCCCAATCAAACGACAAAGGCCAATGCGTCATGAGTGAACTTTCTCCATCCGAAACAGACCTGCTTGTTCGCGTTGATGCGTGGCTCGCCCAGCACCGTGACGAATACATTGCCGACATTCTCGATTGGGTCGCGATCCCCAGCGTGTCTGACGCCAGCCTCGCACAGCCGGGCGCGCCATTCGGTCCAGAGGTCGACCGTGCTCTGACGCGCGCCGTCGAACGCGCACAGGAACTCGGCTTCAAGACCGAGACCCATGATGGCTATGCGGTATCGATCCTGTGGGGTGAAGGCGCCGAGGACATCGGGCTGGCATCCCATCTCGACGTGGTCCCCGCCGGCGATAACTGGGAGTTCCCGCCCTACGAGCCCTTCGAGCGCGACGGCTACATCCTCGGGCGCGGCGCGTCCGACAATAAGGGGCCAGCCGTCGGCGATCTCTATCTGCTGCGCATGTTCCGCGATCTTGGCCTCAATTTCGCGCACCGGCTGCGGGTGATCTATGGCGGCGCCGAAGAAACCGGCATGGCCGATCTGGAATATTACGCAAAGCACGCGCCGGTGCCCAAGCTTTCGATTGTGACCGACGGCCCCTTTCCGGTGAACTATGCCCAAAAGGGCAACCTCAACGCGACGCTGCTGCTTCCCGCGGGCCCCGTGCTATCCAAACTCAGTGCCGGCATCGCCCGCAACGCCGTGCCGTCTGACGCCACTATCGCGCTGCCCAATCACACACATGCTGAGCTTGTGGCGCGTATTGCTGAACTTCCCGAAGCGCTCGGCGCAGTGATTTCGGCGCAGGAGATCGATGGCGCAGTGACGCTTTCGGCCAAGGGCCATGCCGGGCACTCGGCATTCCCCGAGGGGACGTCCAACGCCATCCCGTTGTTGGCGCAGGCATTGATCGAGGCCAAGCTCGTCGAAGGGCAGGATCTGCAGGCGGCAAAGGCGCTGGCGCAAATCCTGGCAACGCCCTATGGCGACGGCGCTGGCACCGCGCGGGAAGACGCGGCCTCGGGCAAACTCACCCAGAATGGCGGCATTGTCCGCCCACACGCCGACGGCATCACTCTATTGCTCGACATTCGCTACCCGATTTCGGTGACACACACTGAGCTGGTCGACGCGCTCAATCACGCAGCGCAGCCCTTTGGCGGCAGCGTGATCGAGATTGAACACGCTGCCCCCGTCTATATCGCCAAGGACGATCCTCTGGTCGTGCTGCTGCAGGACACGTTCGACACAGTGACCGGTTCGACCACCGAGCCCTTTGCCATGGGCGGCGGTACCCATGCGCGCGTCCTGCCCAATGCCATCACCTTTGGTCCTGGATTTGGCCGCGTACCGGGGGTAACCACACCCGGCGAAAAGCCCAGGCGTCCGCCATTTATCCGCGAAGGCCATGGGTCGCCGCATGGTCCCGACGAGGTCGTTTCGATCGACAACCTGTTCGCCAGCCTGCGCATCTATGTCATTGCGCTGGTGCGCCTCGACGCGTTGCTGGCAAATGGCTGACGAGCCGATCCTTGCGATCAGGGACCTGACAGTCGCATTCGGTGCCAAAGCCGAGCGTGCGTTGAACGGGGTATCGTTCGACCTCAAACGGGGCGAGGTTCTCGCCCTGGTTGGCGAATCCGGCTCGGGAAAGTCGGCCACAGCACTCGCCGTGCTGGGCCTGCTCCCGCACGTCGCCAAGGTGTCTGGTACCGTGCACTATGACGGGACTGATTTGATTTCGGCCCGTCGCGACAAGCTGTTCGCTATGCGCGGCAGCGGCATTGCCATCGTGTTTCAGGACCCGGTGGCGGCCCTCGATCCGGTTTTCACCATTGGCTACCAGCTCGCTGAAACCATCAAGGTTCACCAGCCTGACCTCTCTGCCAGCGAGGTGCGCCAGCGGGCCATATCGCTCTTGGCGCAGGTGGAAATCGCCGATCCGGAGCGGCGCCTATCCAGCCATCCGCACGAAATGTCCGGGGGGCAATTGCAGCGCGTCATGATCGCCATCGCGCTTGCCGGCAACCCCGACATCATCATCGCCGACGAACCGACGACGGCGCTCGATGTCACGGTGCAACGGGAAGTGCTCAACCTGCTGCGACGACTCAATCAGGAACTTTCGACGGCGATCTTGCTGATCACCCACGATATGGGCGTGGTGGCCGATCTGGCCGACCAGGTGATCGTGCTCCGTCACGGCCGGATCGTCGAGACGGCCCCGGTCCTTGAACTGTTCGAAAGTCCGAAGCACGATTATACCCGCAGCCTCCTGGCCGCCGTGCCCAAGCGTGATGCGGACCACGTCGCGCCGCAACTTGAGGGCGAGCCCTGGGTCAGCGTGCAGGATCTGCACATCGCCTATCGCACCGGATTCAGGCAATCCGCAGATATCGTCCGCGACGTTTCCTTCGATATCCGTCCGGGCGAGATCTTGGGTCTTGTGGGTGAGTCCGGGTCGGGCAAGTCCAGCATTGGCAAGAGCCTGATCGGCCTCGCCCCGGTGACCTATGGCCGTATCCTGATCGAAGGGCAGGATGTCAGTCAGGCTCGCCGACACACGCGGGAACTGCGCAGCCGTATCGGGGTGGTGTTCCAAAGCCCGTCCGGTTCTCTCAACCCGCGGCTGACCTTAGGCGACGTCATTGCCGAACCGTTCCGTGCCCACCGCCGCCTCGCATCGGCTGATCTGGCCAAGGCTGTCGACCGCTTGCTGGATCAGGTCGGTCTCCCTTCGTCCTGGAGAAGCCGCTATCCGCACGAACTCTCCGGCGGTCAAAAACAACGCGTCGCCATCGCCCGCGCCATCGCCTTGCGTCCGGCCCTCCTTATCGCGGACGAACCGACACCGGCACTCGATGTTTCCGTGCAGGCAGACATCCTCAAACTGCTCAAGGACCTGCAAGCCGAAAGCAATTTCGCCTGTCTGTTCATCAGCCACGACCTGCTGGTCGTCCAAAACCTCTGCAACCGCGTGATTGTGCTGCGCCACGGCCAGATCGTTGAATCCGGCCCCACCAACGCCGTCCTCGGCACCCCCCAAGACGACTACACCCGCACTCTGGTCCTCAGCGCGCCGATCGCCGACCCAAGACGACAGGCAGAGCGACGCGCGCTGGGATAGAGCGGCGATTGAGCTTATCGACATGGCCATTCCCGCCGTCACCACCGTGTTCGCGTGCATGCTGGGCGCGCCGCCCGGTCCTATTTCGCCGAATGCTAGATCGCGCGACGTTGTGATCGTTATGTTTCTTCCGACATATCGACGTGCAATAGATACCGGGAACGAATCCAACGGGAGAATGGAATGTCCGGCCGTCTAATTGCCCTCGCGATCCTTGCGATCAGCAGCACCGCCGTCGATGCACGCGATTTCACCGATGCCGGTGGCCGCGTCGTCGATGTGCCTGATGTGATTGCTGTCGCTCTGCCGGCCGGTCCGCCAGCCGCCGTTCTGCTCTATACGCTGGCGCCCGACAAGCTCGCCGGCTGGGTGAACGAACCGAGTGGCGCAGCCGCCGCATTCCTGACACCTCAATCCGTTGCCCTGCCAACCTATGGCCGCCTCACCGGCAGCGGTGGCGACGCCAATATGGAAGTCGTGCTGCAGGCCAAGCCCGACATCATCATCGATGTGGGCACGGTCAATCCGACCTATATCGACCTGGCCAACCGGGTGCAGGAACAGACGGGCATCCCCTATATCCTGATCGATGGCAGCTTCGAAAAATCCGGCGAAACCTATCGCCTGCTGGGCGAATTGCTCGGCGAAGAGGCCCGCGCCGAAGTGCTGGCTACCTATGCGGACGACACACTGGCGCAACTTGCCACGACGCTGGCCGCCGTGCCTGCTGATCAGCGCCCGAGCATCTATTATGGTCGCGGCGATGAAGGCCTCGAAACCGGCCTGTCGGGGTCGATCAATGTCGAAATCCTCGAAGCTGCAGGTGCCACCAACGTCGCTGCCGCCGCTGGCAAGGGCGGGCTGACCGATGTTTCGCTGGAGCAAATCCTCGCCTGGAACCCCGATATCATCATCGCGGCCCGGGGCAGCTTTGCCGAAGCGGCCAAAACCAACCCCGATTGGTCATCGATTGCGGCCGTCAAATCCGGCGCGGTCTATGTGGCGCCGTCGCTGCCCTTTGGCTGGATCGATTCCCCACCATCGGCCAACCGACTGATAGGCGTGCGCTGGTTGCAGGAACTGTTCTACCCAGACGCCGTGGACATTGATCTCGCGGCTGACACCAAGGCTTTCTACAGCCTGTTCTACGACGTCGACCTCACAGAGGCGCAGGTCGGAAAACTGGTCGGCGGAGCGCTGCCAACCGCACACTGATCCGAGTGAAAAACCAAACTCCAATCTGGCTGATGGCCGCAGCGCTTGTTGTGGCCATCGTGCTGTCGATGATCATCGGCAAATATCCACTGACTGCAGGCGAGCTGGCCGATGCCTGGCTCGGCTGGGCCTGGGGGCATGATCAACTCGATCCCACCATTGCAACAGTGGTGTGGAATGTCCGCTTTCCACGCGTCGTCGCGGCGATATTGATCGGCGCGTCTCTGGCCGCCGCAGGGGCAGTATTTCAGGCGTTGTTTCGCAACCCGCTGGTGGCGCCCGACATACTGGGCGTCTCGGCGGGGTCGAGCCTTGGCGCAGTGCTCGGCATCTTTTTGTCATTGCCGGTGATCGCCATTCAACTGACCAGCTTTGCCGGAGGGCTGATTGCGGTGCTCGCCGTCTATGCGGTGGGGATGGCGATCCGCAATCGGGACCCGGTCCTGACCTTGGTTCTAGCTGGCGTGGCCATTGGCGCACTGGCAGGTGCGGGCATTTCTCTGATCAAGATTTTGGCCGATCCCTATGATCAGTTGCCTGCGATCACCTACTGGTTGCTTGGCAGCCTGACCTCCGTCACGCGGGGCGATGCCTTGGGTATTCTGCCAGCGATCGTGATTGGCCTCGCGCCACTGATTGCGTTTCGCTGGCAGGTCAATCTCATGTCGCTGGGCGATGAAGAGGCCAAGGCGCTGGGCGTTGAAACGCGTTGGCTGCGGCCCTTGCTGATCGCTGGCGCCACCTTGGTGACGGCGGCATCGGTCTCCATTGCCGGCGTCATCGGCTGGATCGGCCTCGTCATTCCCCATATCGCTCGCATGCTGGTCGGGCCAGATTTTCGCAGACTGCTACCGGCATCCATGCTGCTCGGCGCCAGTTTTCTGCTGTGCGTCGATATTCTTGCGCGCACCGTTGCACGCATCGAGGTGCCGCTCGGCATCCTGACCGCAGCAATCGGCGCGCCGTTCTTTCTGTGGCTGCTGGCTGGCGGGAGGCGCGGGTGGCAATAGCGCTTCAACTCGACAAGGTTGGTGTCGGCTATCACGGCAAGGCGGTGGTCGAAGATATCTCGCTCGAAATTGCCAGCGGCATCACCTGCCTGCTCGGCCCAAATGGTGCCGGCAAGACGACCTTGTTCAAGGCCATGCTGGGGCTGCTGCCCTGCGCGTCCGGCACGATCAGCCTGTTTGACCGCCCCTTGCAGAATTGGTCGCGCCGCGACCTTGGCCGTGCCATCGGTTATGTGCCGCAAGCCCACGCCGCACTGTTCCCCTTCACGACACTCGATGTCGTGCTGATGGGGCGTTCGCCGCATTTGTCGGCCTATGCAAGCCCATCGCGCGCCGATGAGAGCATCGCGAGAAATTGCCTTGATCGGCTGGGTCTGCTGTCCCTTGCGGCACGCCCCTATACCGAACTCAGCGGTGGCGAGCGGCAGATGGTGCTGATTGCTCGCGCGCTGGCCCAGCAACCGCAAATCCTCTTCATGGATGAGCCAACGGCCAGCCTCGACTATGGCAATCAGATCAGGGTTCTCGACCAGGCACGCGCCCTGGCCGATGACGGCATGACCATCGTCTTTTCCACGCACAATCCCGAGCATGCGCTGCGGATCGGCGACGATGTAGCCCTGATTTTCGCGGGCGGGCTCTATGCCAATGCGGCGCCAAATCTTGTACTGACGCCGCAAACCATGCGCGAGGTCTATGGCGTCGACGTACTCATAGGCACGCTGCCCGGCGCTTCAACGCCATCCATCGCGCCCAAACCCAGAGAGATGTCCAATGTTCCGTGAACAGGAAATTCGACAAGGCGAAGTGCAGGTCGCCGTGCCCGAACAGGTCGATGCCTGGCTGATCTATATCGGCCGCATCCACACGCCCTGGACCTCGCGGATGGAGTGCCCGCGACAGGGGCGGCACGATGGGCCGCTCTGCCGGATCGAGATATTTTCGCCCTGGGTGCAAGGGCTGCAGGATGTCGGCCTATACGAGCGACTTGAGGTCCTCTACTGGCTCGATCATTCGCGTCGGGACCTCATTCTGCAAAGCCCCAAAAGCGATGGCACGACGCGTGGCGTCTTCTCCATTCGCTCGCCAGTCCGCCCCAATCCCATCGCCACCTCCATCGTTCAGTTTGAGCGGATCGAGGGCAATATGCTCTATGTGCGGGGCATGGATTGTCTCGACGGTACGCCGTTGCTCGACATCAAACCAGACCGCACCCTGTTCTCGCCACTGGCAGCAGCACAGCCCGGCGACTTTCAGGTCGGCGACTAATCCTGTCGTTTGAACTCGGTGCGAATCACGTAGGCTTTGCGCGGACCGTCGACGGCGTGGACGATAAGAAATCTGTTCGGCAGGTGGAATTCATAACGGCTGTCGTAGATGTCGGGCGGGCAAAGGTGATGACCCGAACCTGTCAGGCCGTGTGCAGTCTCCGTTAGATCAACGCGCTGAAACAGCCGCGGTGGCGCCTCGTCGAAAAACACCTCAAAACCGTCAGCCCGGACCTGGTACAGGTAGGATCGGTTGAAGGCGAAGCTGCCATTGGCGATCTGGAGCTGGCCAACCTCGCGATAGTCCAACAGGCCATCGGGGCGTTCGGAGAACACCGCGGTCCCTGTCATCTGGCCTTGCCCGGAAATGCTGCGTTCAAACGACCAATTTCCGATGAGCTGGTTCAGGGTCACGGCGCCAGCGCCGCAGGTTGCCCAAACGCTGCCGCTTCCAGCGCCAGCCAGTCGCAAAACAGTGCAGACTTGCGATGCCCCCGCGAACGCCGTTGCAGCGCAATATAGGTCTGACCGCTTGGGATAAAGCCGAGGGGTGCAGCCAAAATCCCGGAGCGTACATCATCGGCGACCAGCGGCCAGGGCGCGATGCAGACGCCGAGCCCGGCCGAGGCAGCTTCGAGCATGAAATAGAAATGCTCATACTCATTGCCATGCGTGCCATCGGCAGATCTACCTGCGCGCTTGCTCCAATCCGCCCAGGCATGTCGGCGCGTGCGCGAATGCAGCAGCGGCACACTCGTGATATCCGCCGACACCGCAGCCGCAAGCGCAACTGCCGCGACGGGACCGATCTGCTCGTCGAACAGATGCGTCGCGTAAAATTCAACAGGCCATGGTCCGACACCAGCACGAATGGCGACATCGAAACTATCGCGCGCGCCATCCACCGGCTTGCTTGAAGCGCTAAGCCGCACTTCGATCTCCGGATGGGCCTGACGAAACCGATAGAGCCGTGGGATCAGCCAGCGCATGGTGAACGTGCCCGGGCAGGAGACGTCGAGCGTGCCATCCTCGGTATTGGCGACCGAGCGCACCGCCAGATCCAGCTGGTCAAATGCAGGCGTCAGCCCAAGCATCAGCCGACTACCCGCCTCGGTCAGCCGCAAGGCGTTCTTTGGTCCTTCGAACAGCGTTACGCCGAGCAAGTCTTCAAGATGCTGCACCTGTCGGCTGACGGCGCTATGCGTCACATGCAATTCGTCAGCCGCCAGCGTCATGCGACCAAGCCGGCCGGCTGCCTCGAAGGCGCGCAGGGCATTGAGCGACGGCAATTGCCTCATGTGATTTTTCCGAACATAGCGTGTTTGTTCATATCGTTTTCCAACCGTCACGTCAGCGTGCTTTTTGGCGCGGTAGAGCAAAGGAATTGTGATGGACAAGCGACACGCAGACGGCAGCGCCGGCGATGCAAATTACGGCGTTATCGGCGCAAATTACACAAACTACCGTCAGCCCGAGCCCTACTTCGCCCAGCGCATTGCAGCGGCTCTCGGCGGGGCCAAAAGCGTCCTGAACGTCGGGGCCGGCGCCGGCTCCTACGAACCCACGGACCGCGACGTGACCGCGCTTGAACCCTCCGCCGCCATGCGTGCGCAGCGTCCCGCCCATCTCAGTGCCGCCATCGACGGCGTGGCGGAAAGCCTGCCCTTTGCCGACCAAAGCTTTGACGCGAGCATGGCGACCTTCTCGGTGCATCAGTGGAAAGACCTCAAGGCCGGTCTCGCCGAAATGCGGCGCGTCACGCGTGGCCCAGTGCTGATCCTCAGCTGTGACCCGGCGGCGCTCGACCGGTTCTGGCTCAATGACTATGCCTCCGAAGCCATCGCCACCGAAGCCCGACGTTACCCTTCGCTTGAAGCCATCACCGACGGGCTCGGTGGGCATGTCGAAGTCCAGTCTCTCCCGATCCCGCTGGCGTGCGTGGATGGCTTCAGCGAGGCCTATTACGGCCGCCCCGAGCGACTGCTGGAATCCGGCGCGCGCCTCGCCAATTCTGCATGGAGTTTCGTCGACCCATCGGTTGGCCCACGCTTTGTCGAGCACCTGACGCGTGACCTCGCCGATGGCATCTGGGACCGCGCGTATGGCAACCTGCGCAACCAACCGTTCTTTGATGGCTCGCTCCGCCTGATCGTCGGCCGTCCTTGATTTGCATTGCCTGCTCCCCACTTTCGGCTAGCCGCAAAAGCCTGGTCGCAATAGGGTGCGGGCAACCAAGGAAGACGCATGTATCAGGCCTCAGCATTTGACAGTTCAACCCTCAGCAAGTCCGAACTCTATGAGGATGTGAGGCTGCATCTGAAGGGGCTGTTCACCGGCGAATCCAATATGATCGCCAACGCCGCCAATTTCTCGGCGCTGCTGTTTGACCGGCTGCCAGACCTCAATTGGGCCGGGTTCTATTTTCTCGACGAAGCCGGCAGCGAGCTGGTGGTCGGCCCATTCCAGGGTAAGCCGGCCTGCGTGCGCATTGCCGTTGGCCGAGGCGTGTGCGGCACCTCGGTTGCAACCGGGCAGTCCATCGTTGTGCCCGACGTGCGCGAATTTCCCGGCCATATCGCCTGCGATGCCGCCTCGCGATCCGAGCTGGTGGTGCCGCTGCGCCGGGGCGACACGGTCATCGGCGTTCTCGATCTCGATAGCCCGACGCCCAACCGGTTCGATGACATCGACCGCGTCCATATCGAGCAACTGGCCGCCGATTTCGTCCAGAGCTTTGCCGCCTGATCGCTCTTAGGTTAGCAGGTAATTGACCGGCTTGGGTGCTGGCGGCAGGCCCGTCTCGCCCAAAGCGGCGCGCAAATTGAGCTCGATCATATCGGCGATCGCGGCAATCGGCAGATCATTGGGCTCGTTGCCAAAGGGTTCTTCCAGCTCATCGCCAAGCGCGTCGAGGCCAAAGAAGGTGTATGCAATCAGCGCCGTGGCGAAGGGCGTCGCCCAGCCCAGCATATCGGCATAGCCCAGCGGCAACAGGAAGCAGAACAGGTACGCCGTCCGGTGCAAGAGCAGCGTGTAGCCGAACGGCACGGGCGTATTGCGGATGCGCTCGCACCCCGCCAGCACGCCTTCCATCTGGTCGATTGTTGCATCAAGCAATTGGAACTGGATATCGCTGAGCGTTCCGGCCACATGCAGCACGGCCAGACGCTGCGAGATCAGTTGCAATATCGCCGACGGCGAGCGGTCTCTGCTCTCAAAGAACTCACGTTCCGGCGGCGATAGAAAGCGATTGGCCTTGTCGCTATTTGCGCCGTCGCGCAGATGCGGCACCAGCGCATGGCTGAAGGCTATGGCAAGGGTCAGCAGATCACGCCGCTGCACCGTGCCCTCCGGTCCGGGGCGCTCGGAAAGCAATAGCGTCTGCCGCGCCAGTGTGCGGCAGAGCTGGATCAATTGCCCCCAAACTTTGCGCGCCTCCCACCAGCGCTCATAGGCGGCGTTATTGCGGAAGGCGAGAAACACCGACAGAGCAATGCCGAGCAGGGTGAACGGCGCACCATCAAACACCGGCACCACATTGGGCATGGCCTTGTGCACCCAGACGATCAGCCCGGAAAGCAGGAACACGACCGTAAAATGCGGCCAGATGCGCGGCACCACCGATCCACGCAGGATGAAGAACAGCTGCCAAAGCGGTGGACGCGGACGGACGATCATCGGGAAGTTCTCTTGTAGGCCGCGATCTCACTATGCCGCAACGCACTGGAGATAAAGTGGGAAGACGCAGTCTATCCGCGCGACGCCATCAGGGTGCGGATGTGATCCGCATCCTTGGGCGTGACGGGATTGTAGACGATCATGCCCAGATCTGGTCGCCCATCGACGGCGAAGCTGGAATATTCAAGCTCGATCCGGCCCAAAGTGGGGTGGCGTAGCCGCTTGGTGCCTTCTCCATGCGTCAGCACATCATTGTCGCGCCAGAGCGTGAGGAACTCGGCGCTCTTGCCGCATAACTCATCGACCAGGCGGCTGACGTCAGATTGCGGGCCTGCCCGCACCGCATCGGCCCGAAAGGCGCCGACCACGAAACGGGCCATGCCGTCCCAATTATCCTGCGCGGCGCGAATATCCGGATTACAGAAGATCAGCCGAAGGATATTGCGCTCGGCTGGCGGTAGCGCCGCGTAATCGGTCAGCACCGCAGCGGCGGGACGGTTCCACGCAACCACATCCCAGGTTGTTGTCTTGATCAGGGCAGGGCTAACCTCGAAGGCATCGAGCAGACGCTGCAGCCGTGGCGAAACGCCTTCAAACGCAGTCTTGCGCATGTCCGGCGCGTGGCCGAGGGCGAGCATGAAGATGTGCTGGCGCTCGGCCTCTGTCAGCATCAGACCACCGGCTATCCGGTTCAGCACGTCGGCCGAAGGCGCACCCCCGCGGCCCTGTTCGAGCCAAGTGTACCATGTGGGGCTGATATTGGCGCGTTGCGCCACTTCCTCGCGCCGCAACCCAGGCGTGCGGCGTCGGGAAACCGGCAGGCCAAAGGCGGCAGGATCAAGCCGGCCGCGGCGATCCTTGAGGAAACTGCCCAATGCATTCGAAACAGCCGCCGACATCGCCATCCTGTGAGGATTTATAATATGATAAAGTCACTACTTTAAAAGGATAAAATCTAGCGCCATTGCTCTCCCCGCGCAATCAAGGAGTAGAGACATGCGGATATTTTTGACCGGCGCGACGGGATTTATCGGGTCCCACATCGTGCCCGAACTCATTCGCAGCGGCCATCAGGTCGTTGGGATGACGCGCTCGCAAGCGGGCGCCAAGGCTCTCATGGAGGCGGGCGCCGAGACGCATTTCGGCGATATTGAAAACCTCGAAAGCCTGCGGATCGGCGCTGCCCAAAGCGATGGTGTCATCCACACCGCCTTCGACCACAATTTTGCAAATTTTGCCGCCAACTGCGCCAAGGATTCCCGCGCCATCGATGCCCTCGGCTCTGCCTTGCAGGGCTCTGACCGACCACTGATTATAACCTCGAGCACCGCCATGGGCACCGCGGCCCCTGGTCAGGCCGCGACGGAAGACTACTTCAATCCCGCCAACCCCAACCCGCGCGTTGCCTCGGAGCTGGCCGGGCAGGCCCTATCGGCGCGCGGTGTGAATGTCTCCGTTATTCGCCTGTCCCAGATCCACAATACGGTGCGGCAGGGATTGGTCTCGGACGTCATTGCGCTCGCTGCGGCCAAGGGCGTTTCGGCGTTCGTGGACGGCGGGATGAACTGCTGGTCAGCGACCCATGTGAGCGACACCGCGCGCCTCTTCAGGTTGGCGGTCGAAGCGCAGTCGCCCGGCGCCCGCTATCATGCGACTGCCGAAGCAGCGGTCCCTTTCCACCAAATCGCCGAAGCCATCAGCCGTCGTCTCGGCGTTCCCGTGGCCGATCTGCCCCGTGCAGATGCAGTCGAGCATTTCGGCTGGCTCATGGCTTTTGTGGGCAAGGACATGTCGTCTTCAAGCGCCAGGACACAGGCGCAACTGGATTGGCATCCAACCGGACCGACACTGCTGGACGATCTTGAGCACCTGTCGTCCGTCGCGCATTAAGGCTGTTCCGCAGCGGCGACCAATGTCGGTCTGTCCATCTTCGGCATAATTCTGTACCAGCTTGGAGCCCATAGAAGACGAAGGACATCTGGTGCATCAGGATGAGTAGCCGTTCCAATTTCTTCGGCCTCAGTTTGCGCGATCTTGATATTCTGCGGCGGCTGCTCAATGAGCGTAGTGTGTCGCGGGTGGCGAGCCAGCTTGGCCAGAGCCAGCCCTCTGTCAGCGCCACGCTGCGTCGGCTGCGCGACATTTTCGGCGATCCGCTGCTGGTGCGGTCGGGGCAACGCATGGTGCTCACCGACAAAGGCATGATGGTGTCGGCCCATGTCGAGGAACTGGTCAACGGCTTCGTCGAACTGCTGGAGTCCGACGAAACATTTGATCCCGCCACCTCCGAGCGCACCATTCGCATCGCGGCGGCAACGTCGTTCGAGTTCTTCCTCGTGCCGCATCTGATAAGCGAGCTGCACAAGATCGCGCCGCGATGCCGACTGGAGCTTTTCGTGCCTACGCTACAAAGCGGCGTCGAAACCGGGCGCGAGAACGGAGGGCTGGATGCCATTGTCGGCAACTGGCCTGTCCCGCCGCAACATCTCAAACATATGCCACTGGCGAGTTCCGAGCTGGCGTGTCTTGTTTGCGCCACCCATCCCCTGCCGGCTGGGACGCGGTTGACGCTCGAGGAATATGTCCGGCTCAACCATATCTCGCCGTCGTCCCAGCAGGATCTTTCCATCAGTCCCATCGAAGGCATGCTGCTGCGCCATGGCCTTGAGCGGCGGGTGGTGGTTTCGGTGCCCGACTACTCGATCATCCCGCAGCTTCTGCCCGGAACCGACTACGCGTTCACGGTCGGGCGGCGCTATGCCGAGCACGCGGCGCGCGACGGCACGCTCAAGCATCTTGTCATGCCTGAGGAGCTTAGCGTCATGGCGTTTTACCTGCTGTGGCATGAGCGCTCGCAGTCGAGCCGCTATCACCGTTGGCTGCGCGAAACGATCCGGCGGCTGGTGCGTGAGCGCGATGTGCTGGCCGTGCCGGAGGCGTCCCTCATAAGGGCGCGATTATGACAGCTATATGATATCGGCAACTGTTCTTGGCTTTGTGCCATCCCTAGTCTCACTCAACGTGCCTTTGCGAGTGGGCACGGGACCAGCACGATAACAGTCAACACAACAGGGAATTCATGAAACGCTTTGCTTGTTACGCGGCAGTGACCGCAGTTAGCCTTTTCACGTGCCTACCCGCCTTCGCACAGGACTATTCCGGCCACACGCTGGTGGTCGGTACGTGGGGCGGTGACATTGAGCGTTTGCTCCGCGAACACGTTGCCGGCCCGCTTGAGGCCAGCACCGGCGCCAAGGTGGAATTCCTGCTCGGCGGCAGCGGCGACCGACTGTCCAAGATGGTTGCCGAACGCAACAACCCCACCATGGATGTGACCTTCCAGAACATTTATGAAGCCCCAGCCGCTCTCAAGGACGGTCTTGTGATGGCTCCCGATGCCTCCAAGGTCGCCAATGCGGCCGATGTCTGGCCCGGCATGAATGACGGCTGCTATGCAATGAGCCTTGTCGGTCTCGGCATTGCCTATAGCAAGGCACTGTTCCCCCAGCCGCCCGAATGGTCTGAGCTGTGGAACCCGGAATTCAAGGGCAAGATGGCCTATGCCCCATACCCAAGCTCGGAAGGCGACGGCATGCTCGCCGTGGCTGCCCGCATTGAGGGCGTCAATGAACACGATCCCGACGTGGCCTTTGCCAAGCTCGCCGAACTCGGTGCGCCTGCACTGACCTATAGCAGCCTCGACGAAGTTCTTTCGCTGATGGATGCCGGCGAAATCGCCGCTGCACCGATGATCTCGGGCTATGTCATTTCCAACCTCGAGAACTATGAGGGCATCGGCTTTGCCTTCCCCAAGGACCCAGGTCCGGTTCTCGTGCGCGACATGGTTTGCCAGGTTGCAAACAGCCCAGAGCCCGAACTGGCGCAGATGTTCATCAACCTTGCCCTCGGCGTTGAAAACCAGACCGCCTATGCCAAGGAGCTCAACTTCGGTCCGACCAATTCCAAGGTTGTCCTGACCGACGAAGAAGCCGCCCGCGTGATCAATACGCCTGAGGAAGTCGCAAGCCTTCTCCAGCTCGATTGGCCCTATGTGATCTCGCAGCGTTCCGACTGGACCGATCGCTGGAACAAGCAAATCCTCGGTCAGTAACAGACCTGGAAAGCACTTGAGGGGCTAGACCATTGAAGGAGACACCGGACATCAGGCCAATCACCACGGCCATGCTCGTTGCGCCAGCAGCGTGCTTGATGTTCGGTGTCTTCGTCCTGCCCTTCGCCTATCTGCTCGTCCTGAGCTTTTGGAGCCAGACCCCCGGCTCGCTCCGGATGGACACCAATCTCACCCTCGCCAATTACACCCGCATTGTCGGCGACAGCTATTATCTCGGCGGGCTGTGGACCACGCTGTGGCTCAGCGCCGTCGTGACCCTGATTTGTCTCATCCTTGCTTTGCCGCTGGCGCGCTGGATCGTGCTGCATGCCGGTCGCGCCAAGGGCCTGCTGATTGGCCTCTCGATCCTGCCACTGGTCTGCGGTGCTCTCCTGCCAACGCTGGGTCTCGTCAATCTCTTGAGCCCGCTGGGCTTTATCAATGGCGGCCTCAAGGCCATGGGCCTGATCCAGACCAGCCTGCCGCTGCTCGGCAACATAACCGGCGTCACCATCGGTCTCGTGCAGGCCTTCCTGCCCCTGATGCTGCTGCCGCTGATCACCACCATTGAACGCATTCCGGCGGACTATGAGAAAGCCGCCATGTCACTGGGCGCTCGCCGTACCGTTGTCTGGCGTCGTGTACTGCTACCGTTGATGATGCCTGGCATTGTCGCGGGCAGCCTGCTGGTTTTTTGTGCCTCGCTGACCGCCTTCGTCACGCCCCAGATTCTGGGGCAGGGCAAGGTCGTCACCTTCGCTTCGCTGGCCTATCAGCAGGCAGCGCTCGTGCTCGACTGGCCATTTGCCTCGGCGCTGGCCATGGTCATGCTGCTGTTCCTGCTGCTGGCCTGCGTGCTCGGCGCGCTGGTCATGCGCCGCCTCGGGAGGACTGTATGACCTCCCGCTTGAGCAAGACCCTGATGCTGGTCGCCGTCATTGCCATTCTGGCATTTCTGCTGGCGCCGATCCTCGTGCTGATCTTTTCGGCTTTCGATGGCGGCAACATCTTCCGCTTCCCGCCGCGCTCCTATTCGCTGCGCTGGTTCGAGGCCGCGTTCAACCATTCCGAATATCGCAGCAGCCTCTGGGTCAGCACGATACTCGGCCTGATCGCCACATTCATCGCCGTCACCCTCGCCAGCTTTGCCGCTTTTGGCCTGGTGCGTGGCCGACCGGCCTATCGGCTTGGCATGGAAGTTTTACTGCTGGCGCCGCTGACATTGCCGCTGGTTGTCTGGGCTATCGCGCTGCTGTCGATCTATGCCGAACTGGGCATGAACGGTACGCTGCCGGGGCTGATCCTGGCGCATGTGACCATCACCATCCCCTTCGCCGCGCGGATCATGATCGCCACTTTCGACGAGATCGATCCAAATCTGGAAGCGGCCGCCAAAAGCCTCGGGGCCTCGCCCTTCCACGTCATGCGCCGCGTGACGTTGCCACTGGCAATGCCGGGCCTGCTGTCCAGCACGGCAATCGCTTTCCTCGTGTCGTTCAACGACGTCGTGGTCACGACGCTGATCGCTGGTGCCGGCTGGATCACCTTCCCGGTCCGCACCTTCTCGCGGCTTCGCACCGAGGGCATCGACCCGACCACCATCGCCATCGGCGCGATGATCGTCGCCTTCACCATTGTGGTCATCGTCGTCGGCCAACGTCTCTTCCAGCTTTCAAGGCGGTTCTGATGACCGGATCTTCCTATCTTCGCATCCGTTCCGTCCGCAAAAGCTACAAGGCTTTCACCGCGCTGCACGACATTGACCTCGATGTTGAACAGGGCGCGTTTGTGGCGCTGCTTGGCCCCAGCGGCTGTGGCAAATCGACCTTGCTGCAGATCATGGCCGGGCTGATGCAGCCCGACCACGGCGAAATCCATCTCGCTGGCGCCAACATCACCGACCTGCCGCCCTGGAAGCGCAATATCGGCCTGGTGTTCCAGAACTACGCCCTGTTCCCCCATCTCAGCATCCGCCAGAACGTCCGCTTCGGCCTCGATATGCTGGGCATGAGCGGTCGCGAGGCCGAGGCGCGCGTCGATGAATCGCTGGACATGGTTGGCCTTGATCCATCCCTGAGCCGTCGCCCGAGCGAGCTGTCGGGTGGCCAGCAACAGCGCGTCGCCATCGCGCGCGCCATCGCCATTCGTCCGCGCCTACTGCTGCTCGATGAGCCGCTCTCCAACCTTGACGCCGTTCTTCGCCACAAGGTGCGGCTGGAACTGCGCCAACTGCATGATCGCACCGGCATCACCACCATCATGGTCACCCACGATCAGTCCGAGGCGCTGGCCACGGCAGACCGGATCGCCGTGATGGAAAGCGGTCGCATCCTGCAATATGAGACGCCCGAAACGCTCTATCGCAGCCCCGCCACCTCCTTCATCGCCGGCTTTGTCGGCAATCCACCCGCCAACCTGTTGCCTCTTTCGGCCAATGGTGCCGACAGTTGGACATTGGCGAATGGCGATGTCTGGCGTCCCATCGCTGCGTTGTCGCCTGCCGCCAATGGCGTCACGTCCGGCACCGCTTGCCTGATGGCCCTGCGCCCGGAAATGCTGACCCTGCGCGCCAGCGGCGACGGCGGCCTGCCTGCCAGAATCAGCGCTATCGAATTTATCGGCGGCGACCGTCTGGTCCATGTCGAAACCGGCGGCAGCCGCCTCACTGTACGCATGCCGACAGGCGACGCGGTGGCGGGCCCCCAAGTTCTTCTCTATCCGCCGGCAGAAACGCCATTGCTGTTTGATGCAAATAGCGGCCGCCGGCTCGATCCCAATACTCATTGACGGAGAGCGTAATGAATGACCGTGGTCGTTGGGCAGGGCGCAATCCTGCCAAGGATGAATTGCGCAATGCCATCTGGGACCAGCTGATCGCCGACGGCGTCGCCATCGGGCCGACCCGCAGCCATATCCCCAATTTCACCGGCGCCGATGTGGCCGCGTGGCATCTGGTGCAGATCCCGGCCTGGAAGACGGCCAAGGCGGTCAAGGTCAATCCGGATTCCGCGCAGTATTCGCTGCGCCTGCGGGCCCTTTATGAAGGCAAGACGCTCTACTGCCCGGTTCCCGAACTGGTGCAGAAGGCGCCCTATGTCCGCATCGATCCGGCAGTCCTGCGGGACAAGGGGATAACCTTTGAACTCGCTGCCAGCCATCAGGGGTATATGTATTACGGCGAACGCATCGAGTTCACCGACATCCCCGAACTCGACTTCTGCGTCTTCGGCTCGGTCGCGGTCACCCGTCAGGGCGCGCGCACCGGCAAGGGCGGCGGCTTTGCCGATCTCGAGGCGGGCCTGCTCAATGAACTGGGCCGCATCCGCCCAGATACCCCTTTGGTCACCAGCGTCCACTCCACCCAGCTTGTCGCCGACGACAACATCGTGATGATGGAATTCGACTGCTGGATGGACTACGTCGCCACCGAAAAAGAGCTGATCACCTCGACCAGCAACCACCCCCGCCCCAAGGGGATATCCTGGGAACACGTCCAGCCCGACCAGTTCGACTCCATGCCCTTCCTGCGCGAGCTTCATTCCAAGGTCGCGCAGTAGGTCTAGCGCTTCAGCAGGTCCAGGGCCGAATGGACGAACAGCTTTACCCCCATCGCGAGGGCATCTTCGTCGATGTCGAATGCCGCGTCGTGGTGGGGGGCGGTGATGCCCTTCTGGGCGTTGCCTGCGCCGAGCAGGATAAAGCAGGACGGTGCCTGCTGACCGAAGGCGGAGAAGTCTTCGCCGGGCATGATGGGGTCGGCTTCACCAACGCCGTCTGAGCCAAACAGGGCCGTTGCGACGGAGCGGACGGAAGCTGCTGTTTCGGCATCGTTCACGACGGCATCGTAGATGCGGGTATAAGTGTAGTCGCACGTCGCGCCATGGGCTGCGCAAATGCCGCTGGCAATCTCACCGATGCGGCGCTCGATCAGGTCGCGAACGTCGGTGCCGAAAGTATTTGTCCCGCCGCTGATGCTGGCCGTTGCCGGAACGACGCCAACCGACTGGCCGGCGTGAAACTGGGTGACGCCGACGACGGCGGTCGCTAGCGGGGACAGTTCTCGCGATACTAAATGCTGTAGATTGGTGACGATCTGTGCCCCGATTGCTATCGGATCGACGTTGGTATGCGGTGTGCCGATGTGCCCGCCGCGCCCTTTGACCTCGATACTGAAAATATCGCAGGCCGCCATCACCGGCCCCGAATTGATCTGCACCACGCCAAGCTCGAACGGCGCCCAGAGGTGGAGGCCGATGACTTTGTCCACGCCCTCCATGGCGCCACCGGCAATCATGCCAACCGCGCCGCCCGGTGGGGTCTCTTCGCCATTCTCGAAGAGGAAGCGCACTTCGCCCGCGATCTGGTCGCGCAGTTGATGCAGAACCTTTGCGGTGCCCAGCAAGATGGCGGTGTGGCCGTCATGGCCGCAGGCATGCATGACGCCGGGGTTCTGCGAGGCGAAGGGCAGGCCGGTCTGTTCGGTGATCGGCAGGGCGTCGAAATCGGCGCGGATGGCGATGGTCGGTCCGGGCTGTTTGCCGATCAGCCGCGCCACGACACTGGTGCCCGATGGTCGGCTGATCTCGAAGTCGCCGATCTGGCTGAGCGTGTCGAGAATGAACCGGGCGGTCTCGTGTTCCTCGAACGACAATTCGGGATGGGCATGCAGATGGCGGCGCCATGCGATGACCTGGTCCGCGACGCCATCGATAAAGGTGGCGATCTGGTCCGTCATGGCAACTCTCCTCCGTCGTGCCCGAAATTTGCGCGATGACAACGGAAATCGACCCCGCGTTCCAATAGTAAAATTGCTCATGACCGATGCCGAAATGGCATCGACTTGCGACGAATTGACATAAAGCCTTCATACTGTCCAAAGTGGTTCTCGGACGTCTAGGAGGGGCGGTTTACGGCAATGAGATCCAAGTCAGCAGCTACGACGCCGTGCGACCGTTCGATGATCCGCGCCTTCTTTCTAGAGCCGGTGGTGGGCGAACTGCGCCGGCTTGGCCTGCCCACCGAACAGGTGCTGGGCGAGCATGGTGTATCGCTCGATGCACTGGCCTCGCCCTATCGCTGGATGCCGCTGCGCACCCATATCGGGCTGTTCGAGGATGCGGCCAAAGTCACCTGCAATGATCTGGTCGGGCTTGATCTGGGCATGGGGTTTCACCAGCAGATGCTGGGGCCGTTTGCGGCTCTGCTGCAAAGCGCGCGGACGCTCGGCGATGCCTTCGAATATCTGCGCAGCTTCCAGCATGCCTGGCAGGCCAATACGACCTTCGTGGTCGAGCGTGGCGAGGAGCTGACCCATTTCCTCTATGTCATCAACGACCCCAAAATCTGGCCGCGCCGACAGGATGCCGAATTCACGCTGGCCGCCCAGGTGTCGATGATCCGCGAACTGGGCCTGCCGCGCTGGCATCCAGAAGCGGTCGAATTCGAACACCCGCTGCCCAAGGGTTGCGATCGGCTGACGGCGTTTTTTGGCGCGCCGGTGCGCGGTGGCATGCTGGGCAATCGCCTCACCGTTCGCACCGAGGATCTGGATCGGCCCCTGCGCCACGGCGGCGAGCATCTGCCGCGCGATTTCGCCAAGACCCTGTCGCGTCACCTGCTCGATCTGATGCACAGCGAAGACGATGACAGCGGCTCAGAGATTGCCGAAATCGTCGCCGCCTCGATTGATCGTCGTCTCGGACATTCGCTGATGACGATTGAAACGGTGGCGGGCGATCTCAACATGTCGACCCGCAGTCTGCGTCGCAAACTCGACGACGCCGGAACCTCGTTCCGGGCGATCCTGCAGGAGCGGCGGCACGCCAAGGCCGAGATGCTGTTGTCGAGCCAGACCATCCAGACGGCGGAACTGGCCGAGCGGCTGGGCTATTCCGATGCGGCGGTGTTTTCACGCGCCTTCAAGGAATGGACGGGCCTCTCGCCCAAGCAGTTTGCAGACAGCAGGGCAATCCATTAGCCCACCCGCGCAGCTTGGCCGGATTTGCAATAATCTTGGCCCTGTTTGCACTGTGACCCGCATCTAGCCCGGTCCACTCTCGGCGTTCAGTCGACGTTGAGAGTTATCCATGCAAGACCATCACTGCCACCCGGCTCGCGCCAGCGAAGTCCGCCATCCCCTCGATCCGCTGACCGTTGAAGAAATCGATCGCGCCTGTGGCCTCGTGCTTGCGCATGAGCAGGTTGGCGAACTGCCACGGTTTCCCTGGGTCGAGCTCAAGGAGCCGCCCAAGGCTGAAGTCGATGGTTTTGCCGAAGGCGCAGATTTCTCGCGCACGGCTTTCGTTCTGACACTGGACAATGCGACGGGGCTGGCTGCCGAAGTGCTGGTCGATCTGCGCGCCAATAGCATCATCTCCTGGCAGGCCAAGCCCACCGATCATGAAAACGGGCAGGCGCCGATCATTGTCGAGGACTTTTACCGTGCCGCTGCCATCGTCAAGGCCGACCCCGATTGGCGCGCGGCCATGGTTCGGCGTGGCCTGAGCGATGCGGATATCGAGCTTATTCAGGTCGATCCGATCTCGCCCGGCTACTTCGACTTCGAGCCCTATAAGGGCCGCCGCATTCTGCGCGCGGTGTCCTACTATCGCGCCTACGAAAAGGACAACGCCTATGCCCATCCCATCGAGGGCATCGTGGCCGTCGTTGATCTGATCGAGGGCAAGATCCTGTCGCTTGAAGACGACGGGCGCCTCGTGCCCATTCCGCGCGCGCAATACAATTATGATAGCGCCACGCTGACGCCGCGCACCGATCTCAAGCCGCTCGAAGTCATTCAGCCGGAAGGCCCCAGCTTTGAAGTCGATGGCTGGAGCGTCAAGTGGCAGGACTGGGAGTTCCGCATCAGCTTCACGCCACGCGAAGGCCTGGTGCTGAACCAGCTCGGCTTCCGCGATGACGGCAACCTGCGCTCGATCATCTATCGCGCCAGCATCACCGAAATGGCTGTGCCCTACGCTGATCCGAGCCCGCAGCACTTCGCCAAATGCGCGTTCGACGCGGGCGAATTCGGGCTCGGCAAACTGGCCAATCAGCTTGAACTGGGCTGCGACTGCCTCGGTCACATCCACTATTTCGACGTGCCGGCCGCCGACGATTTCGGCAAGTCGTTCGTGATGAAAAACGCCATCTGCATGCACGAGGAAGACTACGGCATTCTGTGGAAGCACAATGAATTCCGCAGCAATATCAGCGAGACCCGTCGGTCGCGTCGCCTGGTGATCAGCTTCTTCGCCACCGTCGGCAATTACGACTACGGCTTCTACTGGTACCTCTATCAGGACGGCACGGTGCAGCTTGAAGCCAAGCTGACCGGCATCGTGCAGACCTCGGCGTTGATGGATGGCGAGCGCTATAAATGGGGCGGCATGATCACCCCCGATCTGGGCGGGCCAAGCCACCAGCACTTCTTCAATGCGCGCATGCACATGGCCGTCGATGGCACGGGCAATAGCGTGACCGAGCACGAATACCGCCGCGTGCCCATGGGGCCAAAGAACCCCCATGGCAACGTCTTCGAGGTCAGCAGTGAACTGCTCGAGAACGAAGCCGATGCAGGCCGCGTGGCCGATGGCGCGACGGGGCGCTACTGGAAAGTGGTCAACCCCAACATCAAGAACGAAGTTGGCAATTCGCCCGGCTACAAGGTCGTGGTGATGCCGCAGCCGACCCTGCTCGCCGATGAAGGCTCATCGGTTTACAAGCGCGCCGGCTTTGCCAGCAAGCATATCTGGGTGACGCCCTATGCCCCCGAGGAGCGCTTCGCCAGCGGCGAATATCCCAACCAGCATGGCGGCGAATGCGGACTGCCGGTCTTCGTGCGGCAGAAGCGCGACATCGTGAACAAGGACATCGTGCTCTGGCACAGCTTTGGCCACACCCATGTCTGCAAGCCCGAGGACTTCCCGATCATGCCGGTGGAATATGCGGGGTTCACGCTCAAGCCGAACAACTTCTTTGCCGGTAGCCCGGCGATGAAAATTCCTGCCGCAACGCCGCACACCGGCGGCAAGGCAGGCGGGAAAGACGACAAATGCTGCTCGTAAATAGAGCGACGGCAATCGGGCAGGATGGCAGAAAATGATCTGCTGCCTGTCGATCTCGTTGATGGCCGGAAAGCTGCTGTTCTGGCTGTCAAAGTCCGAGGTTTGCAAAAGCAAATCGGCTCCTGCCTGCGCCAACGCAGGGGCCTCCCGGGGTGCGACGGCGCATGGCGGCTTGGTGCTGGAATTTGGTTCGGCGGCAGTGCTGCTGCTGACCTCTGCGGCGCTCATCGTGCAGGCCCTCAATCCGGGGGCGTTGGCGGGTCTCGAAGGTGCCGGTTGCATGGCGCTCAGCCTGATCGTGCCGGGGCACCTTCCGACAAGCAGTTGACGATGACATCCCGGCGGCGGTCTGAGGGGGCTGGCGCCGGACAATAAAAAGAACTCGTGGAGACCAGTTTTGGTAAGGGGCGTAGAATGAGCAAAAATATCGAAGCCGGGGCGGTTCGATCCGACCAGGCATTACAATCGGGCGTGCTGAATACCGGCGCCGTCGTGTTCATGGTGGTGGCCGTCAGCGCGCCGCTGGCCGTTGTGGTGGCGCTGCTGCCGATCGCCTTTGCCTATGGCAATGGCGCGGGCCTGCCGGGGGCGTTTTTGATCGCCGCACTGGCGCTGATGCTGTTCGCCATCGGCTATGTGAAGATCATCCCGTTCATCAAGAATGCGGGCGCCTTCTACGCCTATATCTCGGCAGGCTTGGGCAAAGAACTCGGCCTTGCTGCCGCGCTGCTATCAACCATGGCCTATTTTGCGCTCTGCGCGTCGACCGTCGCAGCGCTCGCCTTCTTTTGTCGCGATCTGTTCCTGACCATAACCGGGCTCGATACGCATTGGGCGCTGTGGGGTCTGCTGAGCGTCGTGGCCATTGGCTTTGTCGCCTATCGGCGCATTACCTCGGCGGCCGTTATTCTCGGCGTTATCCTGATCACCGAAGTGCTGATGATCCTGGCGCTCGATGTTGCGGTGCTGTTCCAGCTTGGCTGGCCGGCTTTCAATCTGGGTGACTTTTCCCCCAGTTCCGTCTTTGCACCCGGCCTCGGCATTGCGCTCGTTTATGCTTTTAACGGCATGGCCGGCATTGAAGGCACGGCCATTTATCAGGAAGAGGCCAAGGATCGGGCGAGGACAATTCCGCGCGCCACCTTCATCGCGGTGACCCTCGCCGGTGCTTTTTACATCCTGACGTCGTGGGCACTGTCGAGCTCGGTGGGCAGCGATCAGGTTTCGGCGATTGCCGGTGCCGATCCCGGGCACTTCGTCATCGGTCAGGCCGAGCGGTTCCTCGGCGGCTGGAGTGGCGGCATGTTCAGCGTGCTCGTCATCACCAGTGCCTTTGCCGCCTCGCTTGGCCTTTTCAACAACGCATCGCGCTATGTCTATGCCCTGGCGCGCGACGGGGTGATGCCCGAGCGTTTCGCCAAGACGCACAAGGTCTATAAATCCCCCAGCAGCGCCAGCGCTGTGCTGGCTGTGCTGTTGGCGGTAATCATTGCGGCGTCTGCCGCCAGTGGACTTGATCCCCTGCTCAACGTCTCGCCTGCCCTGATCGGCATTGGCTCGGTCAGCCTGATGGTCCTGATTGCTCTGACCGCCTTCAGCATCCCGGTGTTCTTCTGGCGGCGTGGCGAAAAGAGCTTTGCCAAGACCGTCGCGCCGGTGGCAGGCGGGCTGATCGTGGCCTTTGCCACCTTCATGGCCGTGACCAATTACTCGGCGCTGACCGGGGTGGAGTCGCCGATCATCAACAACCTGATCTGGGTCGTACCCGTGGTTGCGCTGATCGGGTTTGTCTATGCCATCACGCTGAAATCAAAGCGTCCGCAAATCTACGCCCAACTCGGCAAGGCGCGGGTCGAAGGCGCCTGACGATCAAATTTGAGTGGGCCGCCTCGGCGGCCCGCTCTCATAGATCGGGGTGGCTGCGATGAAATGCCGTGGCCTGCTGGAAGGCATGGACAGCGGCGAGCACTGAGGGTTCATCGAGACGCGCGGCCACCAGTTGCGCGGCATAGGGCAGGCCGTCCCGTGTCGTGCCGCAGGGGAAGGTAACGGTCGGCACGCCGCTCATCGAGAAGGGTGACGTAAAGCGGTGCAGGGCAAACATGGTGTCGTTGTCCATCGCTTCCACTTCGGTGAACTTGGGCGGCGCGCAGGGCATGGCGGGGACTGCGATGAGGTCCACCTGCTGCAAGATGCGGTCTAGCGCGCCGGCAAAATTCTGGCGATAGGTATAGGCCCGCTGCAGCGTCGAGGCGGGCATGCTGCGACCGTGCTCGATGGCCGTCGATAGCGGCAGCGAATAGGTCGAGCCGTGCAGGCGATGGCTGGTTTCGTGCACGAGCGCGACCTGTGCCGTGCAGATCTCATACCAATGTTGCACCAGGTCCTCATCGGGTGGCAGCTCGATATCGACGATCTCGGCACCGAGCGTACGGAACGTCTCGACAGTGCTTTCAAGCGCGGCCAGAACATCGGCGTCAACGCCATTGGCCAGCCAGTTACGCGGCATGCCGATCTTGAGTTTGCGTGGCACGGAGAGTTCGGCCACATAGTCCTGCACCGGTGCGAGCAGAGATGTCGGATCGGCGCTGTCCTCGCCGGCGATGACGCCGAGGAGCACGGCGATATCTTCGGCCGACCGCGCCATGACGCCGACATGGTCGAGAGAGCCGGCCAATTCAAAAACGCGATGACGGCTGACACGGCCCCAGGTCGGTTTTAGCCCGGTGACGCGATTGACGGCGCTGGGCATGCGGATCGAGCCGCCGGTATCGGACGCAATCGAGCCATAGCCAAGGCCCGCTGCCGTCGCGACACCGCTGCCGCCTGACGAAGCACCGCCCCAATATTGCCGGTTCCACGGATTGATGGGATGGCCATAAGGCGGCAGGTATTGCCCGAAGACCCCTTCGGCCACATTGACCTTGCCCAGAATGATCGCGCCGGCATTTTGCAGCCGGGTGACGATGGTGGAATTACCGTCGGCGATATGGGTGCGGCGGATCGGCATGCCGGCAGTTGTCGCCACGCCTTCGACGTCAAAGATATCCTTGAGCGTGATCGGGATGCCGTGCAGCGGCGGCAGGGTTGCGCCGCTGGCGCGCAGCGCGTCCGCGCGAGCGGCGGCCTCCAGCGCGAGATCGCTGGTTACGGTGATGAAGGCATTGGTCCGGTCCGCCAAAGCCGCGATCCGGTCCAGCGCATGCTGGGTGACCTCCACTGCACTGACCTCGCCTGTTGCCAGCTTGCTGGCGAGTTCGGTGAGGCTGAGATAGTGCAGTGGAACGGTCATTGGATGTCCTAGAAGTGGCGGTGGACCGAGGCCTTGACCTTGGTATGGGCCAGAACGGCGGTTTCGCTGAGATCGGCGCCAAGGCCGGAATTTTTCCAGCCGCCGAAGGGCAGGGCGACGTCGAGCGCATTGTGGACGTTGACCCAGACCGAGCCGGCTTCAAGGCCACGCGTCATGCGATTGACGCGTTCGAAATCATTGGTCCAGACGCTGGCGCCGAGGCCATATTCGGAGTTGTTGGCGAGGGCCAGGGCTTCCTCGTCAGTCTTGAAGGAAGCGGCCACCAGCACCGGTCCGAAAATCTCTTCGCGGACTGGCGACATGTCTGGCGTCACATCGGCCAGAACCGTTGGGCTGACGTAATAGCCGGGGTGATCAACCGCCGCTGCGCCATAGGCAAGACGGGCGCCTTCAGCCTGGCCGGCGGCGATGAAATTCTGGATACGCTCCTGCTGGGACCGCGTCACCACCGGACCCATTTGCGAAGACGCATCGAGCGGCGAACCGAGCCGGATCGACTTGGCGATCTGCACCACGCCGTCGAGCACTTCTTCATAGATGCTCTCGTGCACATAGAGGCGCGAACCGGCGCAGCAATTCTGGCCATGGTTGGAAAAGATCGCCCAGGCCGCATCGGGAATAGCGCGTTCAAGCGGCGCATCGGCAAACAGCAGGAAGGGCGACTTGCCGCCCAGTTCGAGGCTACAACGCTTGAGGCCAGAGGCGGCGTCCATCGCGATCTGGCGACCCACGGCGGTGGAGCCGGTGAAGGTCACCATATTGACGTCGGGATGGTTGACCAGCGCCGCGCCGATCTTGGCATTGCTGCTGGTAACGATATTGAGCACGCCTTCGGGAATGCCCGCTTCCAGCGCCAGTTCGGCAAAGCGCAGCGTGCTGAGCGGCGTCTGTGGGGCCGGCTTGAGCACGATGGAGCAGCCCGCGGCAAGGGCAGGGGCGATCTTCCAGACCGCGATGCCCAGCGCCACATTCCACGGCACGATGGCGGCAACGACGCCAATCGGTTCGCGGAAGGTGAAGCCGCTGAAATCGCCTTCGGGGAGATAGGGGATGGAGAGGCGCATGGTCTGCCCCTCGATCTTGGTCGACCAGCCCGCCATGTAGCGCAGGAAATGGGCGGAATAGCCGACGTCGACGCCCCGTGTATTGCCCAGCAGGCGGCCCGAGCAGACGGTCTCAATCTGCGAGAGTTCGGTTTCGTGCTTTTCGACCAGATCGGCCAGCCGCAGCATGCACAATTCACGCTCGTTCGGCCGCATCCGCGCCCATGGACCAGAGAGAGCCGCACGGGCGGCTTTAACGGCCGTATCGATATCGTCCGTGGTCGCTTCAGCGGCGTGGCCGATGACGGCGCCCGAGGTCGGATCGGTCAGCGCATAGCTGTCTTTGGTCGGCTTGGTCTTGCCCCCGATATGAAGGCCATGCCGCTTGCCAAGAAATGCGGTGGCCTCGGCACCAAGTTGGGAAAGATCGTTCTCAAGCCGCAGCATAGCGTCGTTCTCCTATCCTATTGGCATCAGTGTCGGGCATCCCGCGACACCGAGACAGGCGCTTGGGAGAACGAGTTAGCCCAGCAGTGCAGAAATCGGCATCTGGTTCACCGCGTTGAACTTTTCAGCATTTCCGACGGCAACAGGCCGAAGCTTTCGCGGAAGTCGCGGGCGAATTTGCTGAGGTGATAAAAGCCATAATGGGTGGCGATATCCGTGACGGTGCGCTCGACGCCACTACAGGCCAAAATCTCGTCGCGCGCGGCTTCAAGCTTGAGCGATTTCAGCAGCGACAGCGGCGTGGTATCGCGGAAACGGCGGAACCCGGCATGCAGCGAACGGCGGCTGACCCCGGCGACACGCACCAGATCTTCGATGCCAATGTCGTCGGTCAGATGCGCCCGCATGAAGTCTTCGGCGCGGCGGATATAATAGGGCGCGGCACAACTGCGGCCCTCGCCGAGGCGGCCAGCCAGATTGTTGGGCAGGCCCAAGATCAGCGACACCAGCGTCGCCTGGAACGAGCGCTGTACCATCGGCTGGGTGAACATGCCATCGCAGCTATCCAGCGCCTGGCAGATCGAGCCCAGTGTGCTGAGCAGCAGGCGCGGGGCCGGCGAGGTGTTGATGGTATCGGTATCGAACTGCAGCTTTTCATTGCCCAGTTCGTGCAGTTCCGAATTGGCCGCGTGCAGCAGAACCGACATCGGCACCTGCAGGGTCAACTGCTGGTAGTCCGGCGACATGCTGGCGGTCAGCGGCTTGCGCGGCTCGGCCAGAAAGATCATGCCAGGCCTGATCGTGTAGCTCCCGCGGCCCTGAGACACTTCGGCCGAACCGCTCAGCGGGATTTTCAGCAGGATATTGCTCTCGAGCTTGGGCGCGAGAACTTCAACGCCTTCGGCATCGGACTGATAGGCGATGAAGTGAAGGCTCAGCTGGTGCACGCCGGCGCTATTGTGCAGCAGGCGGAGCTTCTTGCCGCGACCGCGAAGGCCAAGTTCGTGCGGCGCCAGGATATTGCCCAGATAGGTGCGCGCCTCATCAAGCGAGCACGCCTGAATGGGGGAGCGCGTGGCAAACAGAGAACCGGTAAACGCACCAAGCGCGACTGGGGTAACCCGTTCAGCATCGATCGTTACGGCTACGGTCATGGTCCTGTCTCCGGTCAAGGGTTGGCCCGGCGGGGGAAGCCGCCGGGCCGTCGAAAATCACTGCGCGAGGGGGATGTTTTCGAGGTCGTATGGGCGCTGGAGATCAGGCACCCAGGTGTCGATATTGTCGGCGGTAAAGAGGGTCGACTTGACGGTCAGCTGAACCTGCGGCGCATCGGGTGTTTCGATGGCTGCCTGAATGGCCTTGGCGACGGCGATGCCGGTGGCAAAGCTGTCTGGGTCCCAGGTGCCGGTCAGGCGACCATCACGCACGGCTTCGATGGCGTCGGGATCGGCGTTGACGCCAAACACCATCACGCCTTCAGGACCATTGGCGCCATAGACCTTGCCGCCCGATGCATTGATGGCAGCCGAGAAGCCAAGCGCGCTCTGGTCGTTATAGGCCCAGACGGCCTGCACGTCGGGGAAGCGCAGCAGCTCGTCCGATGCCAGGGTCGACGCGTTGGCGGCGGAGTCGCGGGTGTTGTCGATCTGGTCGATCACGTCGAGGCCGGCGGCCTTCGCGGCGGCGGTGAAGCACGCAACGTTGCTCATGATCGATGGCACTGGAGGACCACCCATGACGATAACCTTGGCGCCGGGCGCGCGCTCATTGATCCACGCGGCCTGCTGCTCGTATGGGCCGCCGGGCTCGCAGGTGTTGACTTCCCACCACACGGTATTGGTCACGCCTTCACCGGTCGAATTGACGCCGATTACGGGAACGTTCTGAGCATTGGCGCGGGCATAGGCGCCGGCCACGGCATTTGGATCGAGCGACCAGGACGCGATGGCACGCACGCCCAGCGTCAGCAGGGTGTCGACATGGGACACCTGACGGTCAGCCGACAGGTTGGCGTCGAGCAGGCGCCACTTCCAGCCCAGTGAATTGATGGCTTTTTCCATGCCGGCGCTGATGAACTGCTGGCCGGGCTGCGCCGCGATCGGGGAGATATAGCCCACGGTAATGTCCTGGGCGGAGGCGATGCTGGTAAGCCCGGTCGTCAGCAATGCTGCGACGACGATGCTATTGATCTTCATAGTTCTCGTTCCCTTGTTGGTCGGTTTTTGAGGCACGTCTCATGCGTCCTCCCGGCCGTGGGCCACCCCTCAGCGGCGCCACGGCAGGAAATGGGATGCAGATTTCAACTGACGCTGACTTGGCGGCGCCGTTTCAGCAACTGGCGCATGCCGCCCAGCCAGACGGCAAAGATCAGGATGCCGCCGCTGACCATGCCCTGCCAGAAGGAGGACACGCCGCTCAGCGTCAGGCCGTTCTGGATGACGCCGAGGAACAGCACGCCGATCATGGTGCCGAACACGCCACCCTCGCCGCCGGTAAAGGCAGTGCCGCCGATCAAAACGGCTGCCAGTACGGTCATCAGCAGGGTGGGGTCGATTTCGGCGGAGGCGGAGGTGAGGCGGCCAACCTGCACCACGCTGCCAATGCCCGACATCAGGCCGGCGATGACAAAGACGAACATCAGCACCAGCTTCACATTGATGCCGTTGAGGCGTGCAGCTTCCATATTGGCGCCGATGGCATAGAGCGAGCGGCCGAATGTTGTGTAGCGCAGGATGCCGCCGGCAATGATCAGCAGCGCCAGATCAAAGATCAGGATGGACGGCACCGGGCCGATATTGCCGTTAACGAAGCCATTGATCGGAGCAAAGCCGGGCGTCGAGAACACGCTGATGCTGCTGCCGTCATTGACGATCAGCGCAAAGCTTTGAAACATCGAAAGCGCGCCCAGCGTCACCACGAAGAACGATATCTTGAAGTAGCTGATCAGCGTGCCATTGAGTGCGCCGAGAAAGGCGCCGAACAGCACGGCTGCCGCGACGGCAATGCCCGTTGCAGCGCCTGCCGACAGCAGCAGGCCAAAGATCATCGTGCTGGCGGCCGTCGCGCTGGCCACTGACAGGTCGATGCCGCCCGAGATGACGACAAAGGTCGCGCCCAGCGCCAGGATGAACACCACGCTGTTGGATTTGACGATGTTCATCAGGTTCGGCCAGGTCAAGAATACTGGCTGGGTGATGGTGAGAAACGCCACCACTAGCAGCAGGCTGACCAGCGCGCCGGTATAGCGATTTTGCAGGATGCGGGAGAGCAGCGAAGGTGGACGCGCATAGCGGTCATCGGCACCTGGCTTTGAAATGGCTGATGTCGTCATGCGGGAACTCCAGATTTGGCATTGAGGGCGGCTTGGTCATGGCGACCGGCGACGGCAACTTGGGCAATGGCTTCTTCGCTGGCGCTGGCGCGGTCGAACACCGCCTCCATCGTCCCTTCAAAGAACACCGCAATTCGGTCGGAGATTCCCAGCAGTTCGGGGAGCTCTGAGGAGATAACAATGACCGCTGCTCCCGCCTCGGCGGCGTCCTGCAGCATGCGGTAGATCTCGCTCTTGGCGCCCACATCGATGCCGCGCGTCGGCTCGCTCAGCACCAGCACATCCGGCTTGCGCACGAATGTCCGGCCCAGGATCACCTTCTGCTGGTTGCCCCCGGACAGGGTTGCAACGGTGACGGCGGATGAGCCGGTGGCGACACGATAGGTCTTGATTGCATCATCGACCTCACGTGCTTCGCGACCGGTATCGATAATGCCGCGACGCGACAGGCGGTCGATCCACGCCAGCGAAAAATTCTCAAGAATGCTGCGCACCATCAGCAGCGCCGATGCCTTGCGGTCGTCGGGGACAAAACCAATTCCGGCGGCGATGGCCTTGCGCGGATCGCCGAGGCGTACCGAACGGCCTGATATTTTCACCGCGCCGGCAGAAGCGATAGCGCCGCCGAGTGCCAGACCAAACTCGGCCTTGCCGGATCCAACCAGTCCCGCGACGCCCAATATCTCGCCGCGCTTGACGCTGAGCGAGGTGGGGCGCAGCAGGCCGAGTGGTGTGTTCAGCCCGTCGATCTCGAGCACGGTCTCCCCGTGGTCGAATATGCGCTTGCCGTAAAAATCCTGAATCTCGCGGCCCACCATCAGGCGGACCAGATCCTGTTCACTGGTCTGCGCCAGCGGCACGGTGGCAACATATTTGCCGTCGCGCAGCACGGTGGCAATCGAGGCGACACTGTAGATTTCGGGCATGCGGTGGGTGATCATCACCACGGCCATGCCGGCGTCGCGCTCCTTGCGCACCAGATCGAGCAATCGGTTCGTCGCGGCTTCCGAGAGCGAACTGGTCGCCTCATCAAGGATGAGCAGACGCGCATTGCACGATAGCGCCCGGGCGATTTCGATTTCCTGGCGCAGTTCGACGCTGAGATCAGCCACCTTGGTATCGGGTGACACATGCACGCCCAGCCGGTCGAGCGCCACCTGCGCGTCGCGGCGCAATTGCGGCCAGTCGACGATGCCGAGGCGCGTCTTGGGCAGGCGACCCAGATAGATGTTTTCGGCCACGGTCAGCGTCGGCGCCAAGGTCAGCTCCTGGCTGATCATGACGATGCCCATGGCAATCGCTGCGGCGGGGGAGGGAACTGTGGTGGGCTTGCCGTCGATGACGATCTCGCCTTCGTCGGGCTGGATCATGCCGGCAATGATGCGCGACAGCGTCGACTTGCCCGAGCCGTTTTCGCCGGTCAGCGCGTGCACTTCGCCAGCGCGCACCGTGAGGTCGACATTTTGCAGCGCCTTGACGCCGGGGAAGCGCTTGCTGATGCCGGTGAGCTTGATGATTTCGGTGCCTGCTACTGTCATGCGACCTGCTCCAGCATCATGGCGGCGGCTTTTTCGGCAATCATGATGGTTGCGGCATTGGTGTTACCCGAGACCAGCGTCGGCATGATGGAAGCATCCACCACGCGCAGGCCGGAGACGCCATGCACCTTGAGCTGCGGATTGACGACAGCGCGGGCATCGGTGCCCATCTTGCAGGTGCCCACCTGATGGGACACGCAGCCACCCTGCTCAACAAGATAGTTTTCGATCTCGGCATCGGTGGCGGTGGGGGAACCGGGCAGGTGCTCTTGGATGATGAAGTCGGCCATCGGCTTGCTGGCCGCCATGCGGCGCGCGAGCTTGAAGCCCTCCACGGCGATGCGGCGATCCCGCTCGTCCGAGAAGTAGTTGGGGAACAGCATGGGCGTGTCATGCGGATCGGCCGAACGCAGCGTGATCTCGCCACGGCTGGCAGGGCGCGTCGGGTAGATGAAATTGGCAAAGCCGGAGAACTTGAACAGCCCGTCCTCGTAATAGCCGCCACTAAAGGTCTGAAACAGGAACTGGAGATCAGGCGAAGCCGAGTCCGGCAGCATCTTGGCGAACAGTCCCGCCTGACCAGCCGGAACCGAAAGCGGACCACGCCGCAGCAGCATCCACTGCAGGCCAACCTGCAACTGGCGCAGCGGGTTCATCATCACGTCGTTCATCGTGATGGGGCGGTTGCACTTCCAGGTGATCTGGCCGCCATAATGGTCCTGCAGGTTCTGCCCGACGCCGGCAAGGTCGTGCTTGACCGCCACGCCGTGCGCGCGCAGATCGGCCTGCGCACCGATGCCGGACAGCATCAGCAGATGTGGCGACTTGATCGAGCCCGCAGCGATCACCACTTCGCGGTTCGCCTTGACCGACATGGTCTCGCCATGACGGCGGAACTGCACGCCATTGGCGCGCTGGCCCTCAAACAATACCTTTTCGGCCAGCGCCTCGGTGACGATGGTGAGGTTCGGCCGCGACTTGGCAGGGTTGAGGTAGGAGGTGGCGGCTGAGGCGCGGCGACCGTTCTTGACCGTTGCCTGCAAATAGCCGGCGCCTTCCTGCGACGCGCCATTGAAATCGTCATTGCGAGGAATGCCCTGCGCTTCGGCCGAGGCAATGAAGGCGTCGCAGAGCGGATGGCTTTGGCGCTGATTGGTGATGGTCAGCGGACCGCCGCGACCGTGGTAGTGATCGCCACCATTTTCCTGATCTTCGGCTTTACGGAAATAGGGCAGCACATCGTCATAGGACCAACCGTCATTGCCCAGCTGACGCCAATGCTCGAAGTCTTCGGCCTGACCGCGGATATAAATGAGACCATTGATCGAGGATGACCCGCCCAGCACCTTGCCACGCGGCCAATAGACCTTGCGGCCACCCAGAGCTGGATTGCCTTCGGTCTCGAATTTCCAGTTTACCGACGGATCGACGATGGTCTTGCCATAGCCGATGGGGATATGAATCCACACATTGGTGTCGCGACGGCCAGCCTCCAGCAGCAGCACCGAATGGCGACCGTTCTCGCTCAGCCGCGCGGCAAGCACGCAGCCTGCCGATCCCGCGCCGACGACGATATAGTCGAAACTGCTGCCATTGAGCACAATGCTTCTCCTTTAAAGGAACGGCGTCCCACCGCCATTCCCCCCTCCAAAATTCCGGCCGCTGTTCCCGCGGCGACCGATATGGCTGGCACTCCTCGCGCCAGTCACAAGATTAAAAGTTGGGCTATGCCCAAAATATCCCCACAGTGCAGCGGGGCCGTCTCATTCGGCACTCACAGGCTTCGGCCACGGATCATGTCGGCGGCCTTTTCGGCGATCATGATGGTGGGCGCATTGGTATTGCCCGAGATCAGCGTCGGCATGATCGAGGCGTCGATGACGCGCAGGCCGTCGATGCCGCGAACGCGCAACTGCTCGTCCACCACGGCCATATTGTCATTGCCCATCTTGCAGGTGCCGACCTGATGGGCGATCGACATGCCCGTCTCGCGTGCATAGGCCAGCAGCTCATCATCGGACTGAACCGAAGGACCCGGCGCATATTCGGCCACGATATGGGCACGGATAGCGGCCTGCTCGCCGACCTTGCGTGAGATCTTCATCCCATCAACGACCAGTCGCCGGTCGGTTTCGGACGACAAGTAATTGGGACGCATCACCGGTGCGTCCTTGGAACTGGCCGACCGCAGCGTCAGCGTGCCCCGACTTTCCGGGCGCACGGGGCAGACGAAGTTGGCAAAGCCCGAGAACTTGTGCAGCCCGGCGTCATATTCGTCATGACTAAAGGTCTGGAACAGGAACTGCAGATCAGGCGTCGACGCCTGTGGCCCCGACTTGACGAAGGCTCCGACCTGCGCCGCCGAAATGGTCAATGGGCCACGGCGGAACAGCAGATATTCGAGCCCAGCCTTCACCTGCCGGACCGGGCTGGTCATGATGTCATTGACCGTCAGCGGCAGCTTGCTCTCATAGGTAATGATCGCGCCGTAATGATCCTGCAGGTTCTCGCCCACGCCGGGCAGATCCTTGACCACGGCAATGCCGTGTTCCGCCAGATGCTCGGCCGGGCCAATGCCCGACAGCAGCAGCAATTGCGGCGAGGCCAGCGAACCGGCCGCCAGAATGACTTCGCGCTTGGCTTTGACGGTGATGCGCTTGCCGCCACGTTCAAACACCACGCCAACGGCGCGCTTGCCTTCAAACAGCAGCTTTTCAGCCGTGGCATGCGTTTCGACGCGCAGGTTGGGACGCTTCTTGGCCGGATTCAGATAGGCGACCGCAGCCGAGCAACGCCGCGCATTGCGCGTGGTCAGCTGATAATAGCCGATGCCTTCCTGGCTGGCGCCGTTGAAGTCATCGTTCTGAGGAATGCCGGCCGCGACACCGCTCTTGATAAAGCTGTCGCATAGTGGATTGCGTTCGACGAGATTGGAGACGCGCAGCGGACCCTTGTCGCCGTGAAATTCGCTGGCGCCGTTTTCCTGATTTTCGGCCTTGCGGAAATAGGGCAGCACATCGTCATAGGACCAGCCCACATTGCCCATCTGCCGCCACAGGTCATAGTCCTGCGCCTGGCCGCGAATATAGAGCAGGCCATTGATCGAGGATGAGCCGCCCAGCACCTTGCCGCGTGGCCAATACATCGAGCGGTCAGCAATGTCGGCGCCCTTCTCGGTTTCGTAGCGCCAGTTGAGCGAGGGATCGAGGATGGTCTTGCCATAGCCGATCGGCACGTGAATCCACGGGTTCCAGTCGCGCCCGCCGGCTTCCAGCAGGGTGACGGTCGTGTCGGAATCCTCCGACAGCCGGCCTGCCAGCGTGCAGCCTGCAGAGCCGGCGCCTACGATCACATAGTCCGTTTCGATAAGGTCGGTCGTGTTCGACATGTCTCTAAGGCCCCGGCGCTAGCTGTCGTCCGACAGGCGCATGCAAACCGCCTTGGTCTCGGTGAAAGCGTTGATCGCCTCCGTACCAAATTCACGCCCCAGCCCCGAGAGCTTGGAGCCGCCAAACGGTACGGCCAGATCGAGAATATTGTGGGTATTGAGCCAGACGGTGCCGGCATCGATCTCGTCGGCCAGCATGTGTGCGCGGTCGAGATTGCGCGTCCAGATGCTGGCGCCCAGCCCATAAGGCGTATCGTTGGCGATGGCCTTGATTTCCCCGAACGACTTGATCGGCATGGCGCAGACCACGGGTCCGAAGATCTCTTCGCGCAGGACTTCCATATCCGGGCGAATGCCGGTCAGAACGGTTGGCTCAAAGAACCACCCCTGCCGATCCGAACGCGCGCCACCAGCCAGTGGCGTCGCGCCGGCAGCAATGCCGCCTTCGACAAGGCTGGAAATGCGTTCGAGCTGGCGGGCCGAGACGATCGGACCGAGCTGGGTGTTCTGCTCGTGGCCGGGACCAAGGCGCAGACCCTTGGCGATCTCGGCAACACCGGCAACCACTTCATCATAGATGGCTTCTTCGACCAGCAAGCGCGAGCCGGCGGTGCAGACCTGACCGGAATTGCCGAAGATGGCATTGGCAGCACCGGGGATGGCGCGCGAAAGATCAGCATCGGCGAGGATGATGGTCGGCGACTTGCCACCCAGTTCCAGCGTCACGCGCTTCATGGTCTTGGCGGCGGAAGCCAAGATGCGCTGGCCGGTGGCGGTCGAGCCGGTAAAGGCAATCTTGCGCACGAGCGGATGTTCCACCAATGCCGCGCCCGCATCGTGGCCATAGCCCGTCACGATATTGACCGCGCCCTTGGGGAAGCCGACCTGTTCGATCAACTCAGCCAGACGCAGCGTGGTCAGCGAGGTTTCTTCCGATGGCTTGAGCACCACGGTGCAGCCAAAGGCGATGGCGGGCGCAATCTTTTGGATCGCCTGACCCAGCGGGAAATTCCATGGCGTAATGCCACCGACAACGCCAACCGGGCGGCGCTCGGTATAGGCGCGATAAACGCCGCCATCGTCAAAGAACGGCGATAGGGTGATGTACTCGCCAGCGGTCTTGGACGCCCAGCCCGCGAAATAGCGCAGCGCATCGATGGTGAAGGCCAGATCGACATAGCGCGAGGTGGCAAACGGCTTGCCGTTATCGAGCGTTTCGAGATGGGCCAGCTCGTCGGCATTTTCCTCGACCACCAGCGCCAGCTTTTCCAGCAAGCGGCCGCGATCGAGCGGACGCATGCGCTTCCAGGCCTTGCTTTCAAAGCAGCGATGGGCCGCTTCGACGGCGCGATTGACGTCCTCAACCGATGCTGCGGCGATCTCGGTGATCTGCGCTTCGGTCGCCGGATTGAAAACCGGAATGGTCTTGCCAGACGTCGCCTCGACCCACGAGCCGTCGATGAAAAGCCCGATACGAGGCAAGCGTGGAGCAGCGTCCATCTCAGTCATTTTTGGTTCCTCTACATTTTCCGGATCGTGGACCCACCGTTCCCGCGGCGAGTGTCACGATCGTGTCGGAAAATTCCTTTAGTGCTAAATCATCCTCATCGACGCCCGGACTTCCAATATAAAAGTGCGTTCGCTATGATGCCGAAAAGGCATTGAATTCGATGAATCTTCGTCAAATCCGGTATTTCATAGCGGTCGCTGAAACTGAGAATTTCCGCAAAGCGTCGCAGGAGCTGCGCATAGCGCAACCGGCGCTGAGTCGGCAGATGAAGGCGCTCGAAGATGAGCTCGGCGTCGAACTTTTTGAGCGGCTGCCGCGCGGCGTGCGGCTGTCCCATGCGGGGCAGGTGCTGCTGCATCGCTGTCGCTCGCTGCTGAGCGACCACGATTCCATCGTCCAGGAAGTGCAAGGCGTGGGACGTGGTCTGGCCGGGCAGTTGCGATTGGGCTTTATCGAGGTCGCGGCGCTCTCGGCCATCATGCCAAACTCGATGCGCATGTTCCGCGACGCCGTGCCGGGCGTGCAGCTCGAACTGCAATCCAAGGCCAGCCTCGACCAGATCGAGGAGATCCGTCATCGCCGGCTCGACGGTGGTTTTCTCTACAACCCGCCTGCCGCCGACCCCGAAGTGGTCTCGATGCTGCTCGAGCGCCACCCGGTCTATCTGGCGGTGCCGGACAGCTCCGAGTTGTCGCGACGCAAATCGGTGCGGCTGACGGAGCTGACCGAGGAACAGTTCATCTGGTTTCACCGTGCGGCGAGCCCGAAATACCACGATCAGTTGGCCGAGGCGATTGGCGAGGCCGGCGTGAGCTACACGGTGATCCACCAGTCCGAAAGCGAAGCGGTGATGCTGGCGCTGGTGCGCATGGGGCTGGGGATTGCCTTCGTCAACGCCATGCAGGCGCGGCGCCGGCCCGATGGCGTGACGCTGATACCGGTCGATGACCTGTCGGTGATGATCGACCTGCACTTCGCCTGGCGGGTCGATGAAATCTCGCCAACGCTACGCCGTTTCATCTCGGTGCTCAGCCAGTTGGCAAATCCGGATACGGACGCGACCACGCGCAGTTAGTCCCTGCCATCAACCGGCACTATCCCCAGAACGCGCCACCAGCGCTGCGCTCCTGAGATAGTGCCGGGCCCGACCGCTGCTCTAGTCTTGTGCCATGATTGGCCGGAGTGACTGGATGCAAACGAGTAGGAAAAGGCGCGCATATGACGACATCTATGCCGTCGCGCCTGTCAGTTTGCCCTATCAGCGTTACTCCACCAAGGCGACGCAATGGTGGATCGGCGGCACGCTGCGCGAGCTGTCCCGCGCGTCGGGAATTTCGCACAAGCAGTTCGATGGACTGAGCCTCGCCAGTTTTACGCTGGCGCCCGATCCGGCTGTCGCCATGACGCAGCATTTCGGCATGACGACGCGCTGGATCGATAGCCTCGCGCTCGGTGGCGCCTCGGGCGTTGCGGGTATTCGCCGTGCGGCGCGTGCGATCGAGGCGGGTGATGTCGATATCGTCGCCTGCATTGGTGCCGATACCAATTACACCGACACATTCCGGCAATTGCTCGCCGGTTTTTCGCGCTTCTCGCAGGACGCGGTTTATCCTCATGGCGCCGGTGGCGCCAATGCCAGCTTTGCCCACCTGACCGCGCATTACATGGCCAAATACGGCGTCGAGCGCGAAAGCTTTGGACGCATCTGCGTGTCGCAGCGTGACAACGCGCTCAAGAACCCGCGTGCCGTGATGAAGAAGCCGCTGACTCTCGAAGCCTATCTTGCCGCGCGGCCCATCGCCGAGCCGATTGGGCTGTTTGACTGCGTGATGCCGGTCGCTGGGGCCGAGGGCTTTTTGTTGATGCGCGGCGAGACGATGCGGGCTCATGGGCTGACCGGCGCACGGCTACTGTCGAGCATCGAGCGGCACAATGCCTTCCCCGAAGATCCGGTGCAGTATCGCGGTGGCTGGGCGCTCGATGTCGATGAGCTCTACGGCATGGCGGGCGTAGAACCCGGCGATATCGACGTGCTGCAGACCTATGACGACTATCCCGTCATCGTCATGATGCAGTTTGAAGACCTCGGCTTTTGCGCCAAGGGCGAAGGCGCAGCTTTCGTCGCCAAACACGACCTGACCATTGGCGGCAGCTTTCCGCACAATACCACTGGCGGCCAGCTTTCTGCCGGGCAGGCGGGCGCGGCCGGCGGGCATTTGGGCATTGTCGAAACCATACGTCAGGTCACCGGCACGGCCGGGCCGACGCAGGTCGAAAATGCCAAGCTCGGCATGGCGTCCGGCTTTGGCATGATCAACTACGACCGCGGACTGGCCTCTGGCGCCGTGATCTTTGCGGGAGACAGATGATGGCCGAGATGCGCCCCCGTCCTCCTCGCAAGAACCCGCTACTGCGCACGGCGCAACCGCTGGCGCTGCCCAGCCAGCGCAGCCGCGCCACCTATGGTTTGACCCGCGCTGCGGCGCAGGGTGAGTTCGCGCTGCACCAATGCGCGGAGTGCGGCCAGTACACCTATCCGCCACGCGATGGCTGCCCCAATTGCCTCTCGGACAAGCTGACGGTTAGTGCCGCGCCGAGCGGTGGCAAAGTGCTGTCGCTCACCACCATCCACATTACGGGCGAACCGCATTTCCGGCGGATGCCGCCGGTGCATCAGGCGCTGGTCACCCTTGATTGCGGTCCGACGGTGATCGCCATGGCGCGCCCCGACTGCGCCGCCGAACAGCGCGTTCAGCTCAGTCTCCAACTCGATAAGGCAGGTCAGCCCGTGGTTTATGCCCGACCCGAAGGGGGGAGCCCCGATAGCCAATCCGATCCACATTGGCGCGATCTGGTTGCCGACCCGGTGAACCGCCGCGTCCTGATCACCGATGGGCGCAACCCTGTCGCCCTGCCACTGGCCAAGGCCTTTCTGTCAGCGGGCGCCGCCAAGGTGATCATCGGTATTTCCGAGCAGTGGAAGCCACTGGCCGAGCGCGCGGCGTTCGAGGCGCTGGACGGCGTCAGCCTGGTCGCGCTCGATCTGGCCGACGACCAATCCGTCAGCAACGCCGCCGCCGATTTTGCGGCCAAGACCGACATTCTGGTCCACACCGCGATGCATCTACGTCCGGGCAATCTCTTTGCCGGTTCGGAACTGCTCAAGGCCCGTGACGCCATGGAAGTCTCCTATTTCGGCGCCCTGCGGCTGGCCCGCTATTTCGGCCCGGTGATGAAATCACGCGGGGCCGATGGCGAAAATAGCGCCGCCGCATGGGTCAATCTCATGTCGATCCACGCCCATCTGAGCTGGCCCGGTTTTGCCGCCTATTCGGCGACGCAAGCGGCCAGCCTTTCCTTCTCGCAGGCGTTGCGCGGGGAAATGCGCAGTGGCGGAATCCGCGTGGTCGACGTGTTCACAGGGCCGATGGAAATCGACTGGATGGAGCATCTGCCACCACCAAAAGTGCCGCCCGCATCGGTTGCTGCCGAGATCGTCGCCGCGCTCAAGGCCGGTCAGGAAGAGCGCTGGGTTGGCGATGTTGCCAAGGATTTCCGTGACCGTTTCCAGGCCAATGCCAAGGAAATCGAGCGGGACTTGTGGGGCCAATAAGCATGAGCCAGAACACTTCACTTCTTGCCGATTTTGCCGGCGCATTGCTCGACGGCCGTCTGCGCGTCATCGACCTGACCCAGACGCTGGAGCCTGCGGGCCCAACCATCGTCATGCCGCCCGAGCTGGGTCAGTCCTGGCCTGTGCGCATCGAGCCCATCTCGCGCTACGACGATGCCGGCCCGGCCTGGTACTGGAATAATCTGAGCTTCGGCGAGCATACCGGCACTCATATCGACGCGCCGATCCATTGGATCACTGGCCGCCACCTGCCCAACAACAGCGTCGACACAATGCCGACCGCGACGATGATCGCCCCGGCCTGCGTCATCGACTGTTCGGCGCAAAGCGCGGCCGATGCCGATTTTCTGCTGACGGTCGAGCATGTGCTGGAATGGGAAAGCGTCTATGGTCGCATTCCCGCGCAATCCTGGGTGCTGCTGCGCACCGACTGGTCGCGCCGGAGCGGCGCAGCCTACGCCAATCTCGATGATACCGGCGCACACACGCCCGGCCCCGATGTGGCGGTGATGAAGTTCCTCGTCGAGGAGCGCGACATTCTGGGCTTTGGCACCGAAACCATCGGCTCCGATGCAGGGCAGGGCGGGCATTTCGAACCGCCTTATCCGGCCCATCACTTCCTGCACGGCGCCGGCAAATATGGCCTGCAATGCCTGACCGGCCTCGATCAATTGCCGCCCACCGGCGCGCTGATTGTCGCCGCGCCACTCAAGCTGCGCGACGGCTCGGGCAGCCCGCTGCGCGTGCTCGCTCTGGTGGAGAACCGTCCATGAAACACGCTGTGATGGATGCTGACCTGACGCCGCTCGGCGCTCACTATCTCGGGCTTGGCAGTGTGTTCGGCCTGCTGGAAGCGCAGGTTGAACAATACGGCGACAATGACCTGCTGGTACTGCCCGCAAAGGTTCAGGCGCTGTGGGATGACCACACGCCCAGCCGGACCTATCGTGCCGTCTACAACGAGGCCGTGAGGCTTTCCGACCTCTATGGCGCGGCCGGTTTTGGTCCGGGGCACCGGGTGGCGCTGTCGCTCGAAAACCGCCCGCTGCACTTCACCCACTGGCTGGCGCTGAACCGACTTGGCGTCAGCGTCGTGCCGGTCAATCCCGACTACAAGGACGAAGAGGTCGAGTATCTGCTGTCCCATAGCGGTGCCTCGCTGCTGGTGCGTCTCGACAGTCACGCCGCGCGTCTCGACGCGGTGGCGGGTCGTCTCGAAGTCCCAGCAATCGGGCCCGATGCTGCCGTCCCGCAGGTCCGCTCGATCTACAGCGACGATGCACCCTCGCTCGAACGCGAAGCGGCGCTGATTTACACCTCGGGCACCACCGGCCGCCCCAAAGGCTGCATGTTGTCCAACCGGTTCTTCCTCAACTGGGCCTGGTGGTATAGCGCCCAGGGCGGCGCCATCAGCCTGCGTTCGGGGCAGGAGCGGCTGATGAACCCGCTCCCCGCATTTCACGTCAATGCCATGGGCCATTCCTTCATGGGCATGCTCGGCAGCGGCGGCGCGCAGATCATCGTCGACCGTTTCCATCCGCGCGACTGGTGGGCCACGGTGCGCGAAACACGCGCCACCGCATTCCATTACCTCGGCGTCATTCCCGCCATTCTGCTGCAATTGCCCAACAACGACGAGGACCGTCAGCATCAGGTGCGATTCGCCCTCGGCGGCGGCGTGCATCCCGAACATCACGGCGTGTTTGAAAGCCGCTTTGGCGTGCCGCTGCTTGAAGGCTGGGCCATGACCGAAACCGGTGGCGCCGGCACGCTCTGCGCCATCGACGAACCACGCGCCATCGGCAGCCGCTGCATCGGCAATCCCGCCCGCCAAGGGCCCGGGCTCGACATCCGCCTTGTCGATGAAAACGGCAATGACGTTGCCGCTGGCGAACCCGGCGAAGTGCTGATGCGCGCCACCGGTAGCGATCCACGGCGTGGTTTCTTCTCCGGCTATCTGCACGATCCCGAAGCGACCGAAGCTGCCTGGGCCGGTGGTTGGCTGCATACCGGCGACGTGATGCGGCAGGACGAAAACGGCGCGCTCTATTTCGTCGATCGACGCAAGAACATCATTCGCCGTTCGGGCGAAAACATCTCGGCCGCCGAAGTGGAAGCGGTGATCGCCGCGACTGCCGGCGTGCGGCAGGTGGCGGTTTTGGCAACGCTCGACAAGCTGCGCGGCGAAGAGGTTTTCGCCGTGGTGGTTGCCGAGGAAGTCGACCGCATGGCGCTGGCCGAGGCGATCTTTGCCGCCTGCGCCGAACGGCTGGCCTACTACAAGGTACCGGCTTTGATGATCTTTGCCGAGGCGTTGCCCACCACATCGACCCAGAAGGTGCAGCGCGAAAAGCTGCGCGGTCTGGCCGAGGACCCGCTGTCGCGCCCCGATTGCATCGACTGGCGCGCCCGCAAGCAGGAATTACGCGCCGCAGGTCACTAGGGCGCGCCGCTGCCGAAGTGGCGCTGCTCCTTGATATTTCAAGATTAAATTACCGAGCACAGTCTTCGACCATGAGCACTCCCTACCAACTGTTTCAGGCTGCCGCGCAAGATCGTCCGGATCAAACCTTCCTGCTGTTTCCCGAAGCTGCCAAGCTCGACTACGCCGTGGGCGGTCTGGCTATCACCTATGGGCAGATGGCCGATCAGGTCGCCGCGCAGCGCGAAAAGTACCGCGCGGCAGGGTTCGGCGTCGGTCATGTCATGGCGCTCTCGCTCGATAATCGTCCGGAATTCTTCGTCCACTTCTTCGCCCTCAATGCCTTGGGCGTCGCCATGCTGCCGCTCAATCCCGACCTGCGGGCCGATGAGCTGAGCTTCCAGTTCTCGATTGCCGAGCCCGACGCGGCTCTGGTGCTTGAGCGTTATGCAGCTGTCGTCGGCGAGGCCGGCTTGGCGCCCGAGCGGATTTTCGGGCCTGATGATGTCGTGCCAAACGCGACTGCGCCCGCCACGCTCTTTGAAGGCACCGATGCCGATCCGTGTGCCCTGCTGTTCACCTCCGGCACGACCGGCAAGCCGAAATGCTGCGTGCTCTCCAACTTCTACTTTGCCGAACTGGCGCGCTGGTATGTCGAAGACGGCTGCCCCGACATGGAACCGGGCAAGGAAACCATCCTGACCCCGCTTCCCATGTTCCACATGAACGCGCTGGGCTGTTCTGCGCTGGGCGCCGTCATCCTGCGCAGCACATTGGTGCCGCTCGACCGGTTCAGCGCCTCGCGCTGGTGGGCCTCGGTGGCGCAGTCGCGCGCGACGGTGGTGCACTATCTAGGCGTCATGCCCGCCATCCTGCTCAAGCTAGCGCCCTCTGAAAATGATCGCGGCCACAATGTCCGCTTCGCCTTTGGTGCCGGCGTCGATCCAATGCATCAGCAGGCCTTTGAGGAGCGCTTCGCCATTCCGCTGGTCGAGGCCTGGGCCATGACCGAAACCGGCGGCGGCGCGACGACCTCGACCGCTGGTGGCGAGCGCCACATCGCGCAACGCTGCATCGGCTATCCCCATCCCGCCATGGAGTTCCGCATTGTCGCCGATGACGGCGCCGACGCGGTGGCGGGCGAGCCCGGCGAGCTGCTGGTCCGCGCCAAGGGCGAAGACCATCGGCGCGGGTTCTTTACCGAATATCTCAAGGACGCCAAATCGACCGACGAAGCTTGGGCCGGTGGCTGGTTCCACACGGGCGACGTGGTGCGCAGCGGGCCGGATGGAGCGTTCTTCTTCGTTGATCGCAAGAAGAACATCGTCCGGCGTTCCGGCGAAAACATCGCCGTGGTCGAAGTCGAAGGCGTGCTGCAAAATCTCGCTCAGGTCGCCGCCGTCGCAGTTGCGCCCGTGCCCGACGACATTCGCGGCGAGGAAGTCATGGCCATGGTCGTGCTCGCCGAAGGCAATGGCGCCGGCGCCCAGATCGCGCAGGACATCGCGCTCGCCTCATCCGACCGGCTCGCCTATCACAAGGTGCCCGGCTACATCGCCTTCGTTACCAAACTGCCGGTCACTGCCACGCAGAAACTGCAGCGCGGCGAGATCAAGGCGCTGGCCAAGAGCCTCTTGGCCGATGTCGGCACCATCGACCTGCGCGACTACAAGGGCCAACTCCGCAAACTCACCGCGAAGGTCTGAGCCGGTCCTGACCGATTATCGCAGTAGCGACTGTCCGCCGTCGACATAGATCGGCACGCCCGTGACATGGCGTGACGTGTCCGATGCCAGAAAGGCGATGACGTCGGCGACGTCCGCGCTTTTGCCGGGGTGCCCGTGGGTGATCGGGATGTCACCCTTGGGCCATTTGACCGGGATCTCGACGGATTTAACGTGGCGCTTGTCGGTGTTGTCGTCGATTTCGGTGTCGATGGCGCCAGGGCAGACCGCGTTGACGCGGATATTGTATTTGCCCAGCTCCAGCGAGAGTTGCTGGGTCATGGCAACCTGAGCGGCCTTGGTGGCCGAATAGGCGGTGGCGCCGGCCGAGGTGAAGGTGCGGTTGCCGTTGATCGACGATACGATGATGATCGAGCCGCCCGCCTTGCGCAGATGCGGCACGGCAAAATGCAGCGTCAGATACGTGCCGCGCAAATTGACCGTCATGGTCTGGTCCCACTCATTGGGCGTCAACTCATCGATCGGCGCCCAGACGCCATTGATCCCGGCATTGGCCACCACGACGTCGAGCCTTTTATAGGCGTCGATGGTGGTTTTAAACACTTTGGCCATCGCGGCTTCGTCGGACACATCGGCGCTGATCGCCATCGCTGTCCCGCCATTGCCGATGATCTTGTCGCGTGCCTTTTCGACTTCGCTCAGCGTCCGGCTGATCACCACCACGCTTGCGCCACCCTCCGCCAGCCGGAGGGCTGCGGCCTTGCCGATGCCCGATCCGGCGCCTGTCACCAGCGCTACCTTGCCCGCAAATTCCATTGTGCTCTCCGATGCTGTCGGAGGCCCAACGTCTTGGCTGGCGATTGGTTACCGCGTGGCGGCAATGCGCCTACATCACGCCAGCAATATCGGCCTCGGGGTTGTGGCGCGGTGCCGGCTTGCGTGTGGCCAACCGGCCGGTCAGGGCAAGGCTGATCAGTAGAACGGGCACGAGGCAGGCAATGCCGAGGCGCATGTCGAAATGCTCGGCCACAAAGCCGATCACCGGTGGACCCACGAGAAAGCCGAGCAGCGCGACAAAGCTCAGGATGGCGACATTGGCCGAAGCGGTGCGATCGGTGAGGCTGGCGGCAGCCGTGACGGCGAGCGGAAAGCCGACCGAAACGCCGATGCCGATAATGGCAAAGCCGAGTAGCGCCACGGGCGTGATCGGGGCGAGGAACAGGACCACGGCGCCCGCCACGGCCAGTGTGCCGCAGATGCGCGCAGTGTTGACCGCACCGAACCGCCGCTTGAGCGTATCGCCGCCGAAGCGACCGGCGGCCACCATCATGGCAAAAACCGAATAGCCCAAACCGACCAGCCCACCCTCGGCGCCGAGCGCATCGCGCAGGAAGATTGCCGACCAGTCTGCCATGGCGCCCTCGGTCATGGTGATGCCGAACACGAAAAAGCAGATGCCCAGCAGCGGCCAGCTTGGAAACGCCCAGACCGAGCGCTGATGTTCGCTTTTTGGTGGTTCGGCGGCAAAGATGGGCAGGGCGTTGGACGCAACGATGGCAACCGGCAGCACGATCAGCGCCACCAGCAATATGGCCCAATGCGCCTCAAGTCCGAGCGCAGCGAGCCCCGAGCCGATCAGGCTGCCGACCATGATGCCGACCGACCAGAAGCCGTGCGAGGTCGTCATGATCGTCGCGCCGGTGGCTTTTTCGACCGTGTCGGCCTGAACGTTCAACCCCAGTTCGACGAATGAGATAGTCGATCCGGCCAGCATCAGCGCGATGAATAGCACCGTCGGATTGGCGGCAAAGGCGGGCAGCGCCACGGCCAGCGAATAGAGCACGAAACCGCCAAGGATCGCCATGCGCGGCCCGATCTTGCCCACCAGCGGCCCGGCAAACGGCAGGGTCAGCAAGGTGCCGCAGGGCAGTCCCAATAGCGCAAAAGCCAGCCCGGCCGGCCCCAATCCAAGGGCCTGTTGCACATCGGGAATGCGCGGCAACCACGAGCCAAAGGCAATCGGCTGCAGGAAGAAAACCAGCATGGTCAGGCGCTGGGGAGAGAGGAAGGACATGTTGGTTTCCTTTTGGACCGATGGTGGCGCATATTCGCAACCACCACCGTGCTGTCATCGGGCTCGACCCGAGGATCACGCGCCGCTTGTGCCATGTTTCAAATGGCCCCAGGATCAAGTCCGAGGGCAGCGCCGGTGCGATAGTGCCCAGCGCCACACGTCGATTATTGCCCCATCGGATAGGGCAAATATCCCGCAAACCCTGTCAGTTTCCACGCACCGGAAACCTTGCGCAGGAAATACAGCGTCTGCCAGTTGAGCACGTCCTGGCCGCCATCTTTCAGCGCAATGGTGCCGTCGAACTTCTTGTGCGCGATGGCGATGTCGCCGTTGATCTCGATTTCGGTGAGGCTGGTGGCGCGGTGAATGCCGGTCAGCACGTCTTCAGCATAGTCGAGCTTCTGGCTTTCCTGCGCCTGACGGATCCAGTCATCGCGATAAGCCTCAAGCGTCGGGAAGCTGATGCGCCAGGCATCGGGATTGCCGGACTTCTGACCGTTGATGCCCAGAAAGCCCTCCCTGATGAAATCGCCGTCCACCATGCTCCAGTCGGCGGCGACAAAGGCGGCGATGTCGCGCTCGACCAGCATGGTCCAGATGGCGCTGCGGTCCGGATCGTTGGGGAATGGATTTGTGCTGCTCATGACGGGTGTTCCGGGACGGTGTGGAGCAGCTTTGGACGCGCTGCTTTCGATGCAGCATTAGTGTTCGAAATTTACATCGCTGTCATCAGCCTGAAACAAGAAGTTTGAGGGTGCGGCAATACCAATTGTCCGGCTTGAGGTATCCGGCCCCAGTTTTGCACATCGTGAAAATGGCGGAAAATTCGCGAAATAGCTGACAATTCAGGGAATTTCTCGACGCCTCAAGTCATGCGTGGCGGTCGTTGAGATTGGTATGCGACCTTCGTCGAATTCGAGTTGACATCGCTTTCAGAAACTCCCTAATCTTGAAAATAGTTTACAGAGTTGTCGATCGGCCCTTCAAGAGGTCGGCGCCAACATGGGGGGATGATGAGGGCAGGCAACTTCAGCCACGGCTATCGTTTGGGCTATTCGGCGCGCAGCGTTTTCGCTGCTCGGCGCGATGGCGCAGTCGCCGGTTTGTCCCTCAGCCTGATCGCCGCACCAATCCGATCACGTGCCGACTTGATGCCCAATTGGCCGCGCCTTGGCGCTGGCCTGGGCCGTGCGGGCTAAAAGGAACAGGCCATGACCAGCACTCGCAGCGCCGTTCTTTTCGCACTCGCATTGCTGGCTCCGGCACTGATCTACATCCTAATCATCGTCGCCTATCCGCTGTTTGATACGGTGGTGCTGAGCTTTACCAATGCCGCCCTGCGCCCCACCTACGACTTTGTCGGCTGGGCCAATTACGAGCGCATTTTCGGCGCCGGCAACTTCACCGAAGTCATCCTGCGCACTTTCATCTGGACCTTCTTTTCTGTGGTCCTCAAGATGGTGATCGGTACGCTGGGCGCGACGCTGCTCAATGCCGCCATTCCAGGCCAGACAGTGTTCCGCATCCTCACCATGCCGCCCTGGATCGTGCCGATGGCTATCGGCATTTTCATGTGGGGCTGGATGTATAACGGCCAGTTCGGCATGATTTCCGGGCTGCTGCAGAACTTCGGCATCATCAGCAAGCCATGGCCGATCCTGGCCTTTGGCGACAGCGCCTTCTGGGCGACCATCATCACCGATGTGTGGATCGGCGTGCCGATGGTCACCATCTACATGCTGGCCGCGATGCAATCGATCCCCAAGGACCTCTACGAAGCATCCTGGACCGATGGCGCCGGGCGTTTCTATCGCTTCCGCCGCATCACGCTGCCGCTGCTGGTGCCGGCGCTGCTGACCATGAGCCTGCTCAGCCTGATTGCGACGTTCAACTCCTTCGACATCATCTGGATCCTGACGCAGGGCGGTCCCAGCGGCTCCACCACCACGATGATCATCGACACCTACAAGACCGCCATCGGCAGCCGCAAATATGGCGAAGGCGCTGCCCGGGCCGTGGTCATCTGCATCTTCGTGTCGCTGTTCTGCCTCGTCTATTTCCGCGCCGTCCGCAAACTTGCGCAGGGAGAAGCCAAATGAGCGACGTCGCCCGCACCACCGAAGTCGCCAGCGCCGACAGCACCGCACTGGTCAAACCTGCCAAGCGCATCAGGAAGCGCTCCACCAAGGCCATGATCGACCGCTACAAGTGGTACGAAGTGGCGCTAATGTATCTGGGGATGGCGGTCTTTCTGTTCTTCATACTCGCGCCGTTCATCGAAGGATTTCTGGTTTCGCTGAAGCCGCTAAGCCAGCTGTTTTCGACGCCTTATAGCTTCATTCCCAAGAACGGCTCGTTCGATTCCTACTTCAAGATGTGGACGTCCGTGCCCATGCTCGGGCTCTACATTTTCAACTCGTTCTTCATCTCGACGGTGGTCACGATCATTGTGGTCGCGGTCGTCGTTCCGGCAGCCTACGCCTTTGCCCGGTTCAACTTCGCCGGTGCCGGATTGATGCTGGGCGGGTTCCTCGCCGTGAACATGTTTTCGGGCGCCGTGCTGCTGATCCCGCTATTCCGCCTGATGCGCCAGTTTGGCCTGCTCAATACCTATTGGGCCATGATCGTGCCCGGCGCAGCCTTCCTTATTCCATCCTCGATCTGGCTGCTGCGCACTTACATACTGCGCATTCCCCGCGAGCTGGATGAGGCCGCCTGGGTCGATGGCGCATCGCGTCTTTATACGCTGCGCCGGGTCATCCTGCCGCTGGCCATGCCGGGCATCGTGGTGATTTCCATCATGACCTTTATCGGTGCCTACGCGCAGCAGTTCATCTTCGCGCTGACCTTCAACTCACGTTCCGAATTCATGCCGCTGCCGATCGGGCTGTTCGCCTTTTTCGGCAAGCAGGAGGTGCAGTGGAACGAGTTGATGGCGGCCAGTTTCGTCGGAATCCTGCCGGTCATGATCGTCATCGTGTTCCTGCAGCGCTATCTCGTCGCCGGTCTGACCGCTGGTGCCGTGAAGCAGTAGAGGGGGCCTGCGGGCCAATAAGGGAGAGAGTATATGAGAAAGACAACGAGCCTGTTGTTGGCGTCGGTTGTTGCGATGAGCAGCTCCACCGCGCTGGTGGGCATGGCCCTGGCCGATGACATCAGCTTCATCCTGTGCGGTGACGCGGTCGACGCCAAGCATCAGCAATATATCAATGACTGGAACGCCGCCAACCCTGACGACAAGGTCGTGCCCGAAGTGGTCGGCTGGGGCCAGTGCCAGGACAAGGTGACCACCCTCGCCGTTGCCGGCACGCCGGTCGATATCGCCTATGTCGGTTCGCGCACGCTCAAGCAGTTCGCGCTCAACGATCTCATCGTGCCTGTGCCGATGACTGACGAAGAACGCGCCAGCTACTACAATTTCGTGCCCGAAACCGTCACCTTCGACGGCACCCAGTGGGGCATTCCGGTTGCCTTCACCACCAAGGCGCTGATCTGGAACAAGGGCCTGTTCGAAGCCGCTGGCCTTGATCCTGAATCGCCGCCCACCACCTGGGCCGAGCAGCAGGAATACGCCAAGACCATCAAGGAAAAGACCGACGCTGACGGTTTCGGCCTCGTCGCCAAGACCTTTGACGGCACCGTTCACTGGTTCCTGCACTGGGTCTACACCAATGGCGGTTCGGTCATCGATGCCGATGGCAATATCACGCTTGATAGCCCGCAGAACCTCGAAGCCCTGACGGCGCTCAAGGACATCGTGCCCTATTCTGAAGAAGGCCCAACCGCCTACGAGCAGAACGAAGTGCGCGCCATGTTCCTCGATGGCACCATCGGCATGATGCATATCGGCGCCGGTATCGTGCCGCTGATCAAGGAAACCGACATCAAATGGGGCCTCGCCACACTGCCACTCGGTCCCGATGCCAAGGGTCCCGGCACGCTGCTGATCACCGACTCGCTGGCTGTGTTCAAGGGCACAGGCAAGGAAGACAAGGCCATCGAGTTTGGCAAGTTCTTCACCGCACCTGATCGCCAGTTTGCCTACGAAACCCAGTTCGGCCTGACCCCGCTGCGTCCACTGCCGCAGGTTGATGAGCTGGTTGCTGCCAATGACTACTGGAAGGTCTTCATTGACTCGATCGAATATGGTGGTCCAGAGCCGCTGTTCACCGACTATATCGGTTTCCAGAACACCATCATCGACATGGTCCAGTCGGTCGTCACCGGCCAGGCCGAGCCTGCTGCTGCGCTGACCAAGGCCGCTGGCGAACTCGAGCAGTACAAGTAAGCTTCAAAGCGTGCCGTCGCCCCATGCGGGCGGCGGCATCCCTCCCGTGTTCCGGAGCCTCTTTCCCATGTCGCAACTCAGCCTCAAGCGCCTCGAAAAGTCCTTCAACGAGGCCCGCATCATCAAGGGCATCGACCTTGATGTGTCCGAGGGCGAGTTCGTGGTGTTTGTCGGGCCATCCGGCTGCGGCAAGTCCACCCTGCTGCGCATGATTGCCGGGCTTGAAGATGTGACTTCCGGCGAGATTTCCATCAGCGGCAAGGTGGTCAACGACCTGCCGCCGGTGCAGCGCGGCATCGCCATGGTGTTCCAGTCCTATGCGCTTTATCCGCACATGACGGTCTACGAAAACATCGCCTTTCCGCTGCGCGTCGAGCGCCTGCCCAAGGATCAGGTGGAGCAGCGCGTCGGCGCCGCCGCTAAGGTGCTGCAGCTCGAAAGTCGTCTCCAGCATCGTCCGGGCATGTTGTCGGGCGGCCAGCGTCAGCGCGTCGCCATCGGCCGCGCCATCGTGCGCCAGCCCAAGATTTTCCTGTTCGACGAACCGCTGTCCAACCTCGACGCCGCGCTGCGCTCGGAGATGCGCATCGAGCTGATGGAACTGCACAAGCGCCTCGGCTCCACCATGATTTACGTGACACACGACCAGGTCGAAGCCATGACCATGGCCGACAAGATCGTCGTGCTCAATGCCGGCGAAATCGCCCAGATCGGCTCGCCACTCGATCTCTACCATCGCCCCGACAATCTCTTTGTTGCCGGCTTTATCGGCAGCCCGAAAATGAACTTCATCGCCGGTACGGTCAAAACCGCCGACGGCACGACCGCCACTGTCGATCTTGGCGCACTCGGCACCATTGCCCTGCCACGCAGCAGCACGGCCATTGCCGGACAGTCGGTAACGCTGGGCATCCGCCCCGAGCATCTTCGCCTTGATGGTGGCGATTTCACCATCTCCACCACGCCCAAGATCGTCGAGCAGCTCGGCATCCACACCATCACCTATTCCACGCTGCCGGGCGACGAAAACTTCATCGGCCTGTTTGAAGGCAATCCGGGTCTTGATGACGCCAAACCCGTCGCGATGGGTTTTGCGCTGGACAAGGTTCATCTCTTTGATCAGGCAGGGTTGGCGGTTTACTGACCTTTCGGGGCCGCCCGGAGAAACGCGACCATGCTCGACATTGTTGGCCTGCTGCAGGCTGAAAAGAACGCATTGACCCGTTCCGAGCGCGCCCTGACCGAGATCGTGCTCGCAGATGTGGAAAGCGTCCTCAAGATGAGCATCGTCGAGCTTGCCGCGCAGGCCGATGTGTCGCCCCCCACGGTCACCCGTTTCTGCCGTCGCCTCGGCTGCGACAGCTATGCCGACTTCAAGGTTCGCCTCGCCCAGTCGCGCTTTGTCGGGCAGCGTTATATCGCTCCGGCTGCCGGGCCGGCCAGCGTCCGCGAGATCGCCCAGGGCGTCGTCAACGGCATCCAGAGCACCATCTACGAAACCTTCGAACGCCTCGATTTCGATGCTGTAGAACGCGCCGCGGAAAGCATCGTCAAGGCCAGCTATGTGTTGTCATACGGCTCGGGCGGCTCATCCTCGATGGTGGCCAATGAAACCGAGGCGCGGCTGTTTCGGCTTGGCCTCAAGGTCGCGTCATCGACGGATCATCAGGTGCAGTTGATGCGCGCGGCCTCGTCACCTCCGGGCACGGCGATCATCGCCTTCTCGCTATCGGGCAACAATATTCCGCTATCGCGCGCCATGTCGGCGGCCGGCGAATATGGCCACACGCGCATTGTCGTCACCCGCTCGGGTTCCCCGCTCGCTGCGCAGTCCGACATTCTCATTGCCATCGATCGGCAGGAATACCCCGACATTCTCCGTCCCACGCCGGGCCGATATGCCCTTTTGGCGGCGGTGGATATTCTCGCGCAAACCGTCGCAACCCGGCTCGGCCAGTCCGCCGTGGCCAGCATGCGCCGCATTAAGCACCAACTTGTCGTCAATCGTGACGGCGACGACGCCCAGCCTCTCGGCGACTGACCTTTACTAAAAGAGACCTTCCATGCCCCTGTCTTTTTCTCTCGTCACCACCTGGACCCCTGCCGCCGATGGCGAGCCGCTTGGCTATGGCATCGAGCTGACCAATACGGGCGATGAGCCGGTCAGCGATTTCCAGCTTGGCTTTTCGGGTCCGGCGCGCGTTGATCCGCATGCAACGCTGGAAAACGGCCGCCTGATCAAGCGCCTCTCCAACCACACGCTGATCGCGCCGCCAGAGGGTTTCGTGCTGCAGCCGGGCCAGACCTGGACCTCGATTGCGCGCGGCCTGTCCTATGGCTTGCGCCACTGGAGCGACGGCGCCAATACCGGCTATGTCGTGCTCAAGGACGGCAGCACGGTCTCGCTGCCGACCGCGCCAACCAAGGGCAAGGGCCACAATTCGCCGCTGCTCAAAGGCACGGTCAAATTCCCCATTCCTGCCAAGGCCCCGGTTCCGGTATCGATCATTCCATGGCCCAAGTCAGTCGCCACCACCGGCGCCCGCACGGCTCCTCCCGGCCTCGACCTCAAGCCCGAAGGTACCGATGCCGGCCGCGCCGCCGCAGCCTTTGCCGCTCTCGTCGATGATCTGTTTGCCGTCGAGGGTCTGGTGCGCCCTGCGTCGGAAGCCGGCCTGCCGGTCGCTATCCGTTATCAGGATGGCCTTGCCGCCGAGGCCTATGAAGTCGCCTTTGCCGACGATAGCGTGGTCGTATCGGCCACCACGCGGCAGGGCATGTTCTATGGTCTGGTGACGCTCGGACAGATCCTGCGCGGCGCCAGGCAATATCCGCAAACCTTCATTTTCCCCACTGGCGGCACTATCACCGACGAGCCGGGCTTCACCTATCGTGGCTGCCATCTCGATGTGGCGCGCCAGTTCTATTCCGGCGCCGAAGTCAGTCGCCTGCTCAAGCTGATGGCGTGGAACAAGCTCAACAAGTTCCACTGGCACTTGAGCGAAGACGAAGCCTGGCGCGTCGAGATCGACGCCTACCCGCAGCTCACCGAAATCGGCGCATGGCGCGGTCACGGCAAGGCGCTGCCGCCACTGCTGGGCTCTGGGCCGCAGCCAACCGGCGGCTACTATTCCAAGAACGTCATCCGTCAGATCGTTGCTCTCGCCGACACTTTGGCCATCACGGTCATTCCCGAAATCGACATGCCGGGCCACTTCTACGCCGCGCTACAGGCGCTGCCGCATCTGCGCGATCCGGCCGAAACCGGCGAATATCAATCGGTGCAGGGCTTCCCCAATAACAGCCTCAATCCTGCTTATGAGCCGGTCTATGAATTCGTCCAGACCGTGGTCGACGAGGTGCTTGAACTGTTCCCCGCCGGCATTTTTCATGTCGGCGCCGACGAAGTGCCGCTGGCCGCGTGGTCCGGCTCGCCGCTGGCGCTCGACATGATCGAAAAGCTGGCTGGCCCGCAAATGCGCAAAAAGCACGAGGCCCAGTTCAACCAGCTCGGCAATCACGACGGCGCCGACGAGATCGAGGGCTCACCAACCGCCCTGATCCAAGCCGCCTTCATCCGCCGCGTGCACGATTACATTTCGTCAAAGGGCGCCATCACTGGCGGCTGGGAAGAAGCAGCCCATGGCGATGCGGTCGACAAGGACAAGTCCTTCGTCATCGGTTGGCGCAATGTGGAGATCAACGCCGCCCTCGCCGAACGCGGCTTCGACATCGTCGTCTCGCCCGGCCAGCGCTACTATCTCGACATGGCCAATGGCGTTGCCTGGGCCGAACCCGGCGCCGGTTGGGCAGGCTGGTCGGGCCCGCAGGAAACCTATGAGTTCGAAGCCCGCACTGGGTTCTCCGAAAACGGTCTCGAGCATCTGCTTGGCGTGCAGGCCTGCATCTGGAGCGAGTCGATGACCGACCGCGCCATCTTTGACCGACTGGTCTTCCCGCGCCTTTCGGCCATCGCCGAAGCCGGCTGGACCCTGCCGGAACGCAAAAGCTGGGACCGCTTCAAAGCCCTCGTCGGCACCATGCCCATCATGTACGGCAACTGGTCAGCGGAATAACGCTGATGCTTCTGCCCTCTCCCATTGTGGGGGAGGGCTTACCCCCAAGGGTTCTCTACCATCGGCCAGATATCACGCGGCGCCTTGCGATAGGGCGTCGTCGCAGGCGTATTGGGGTAGGGCTTGCCCGCCGCGCAATAGATGATCTCGGCGGCAATTTTTGAGAACGAGTCATAGAAATGGTTGGTCGACTTGATCAGCAGGATCTTGCGGCTCTGCGGATCGATCCCCATCGCTGAAAATAGCGACGGATCAAAGCTCTGCGCCCGCGTCGAATTGAGGATCACGTCTATGCCATCAAAGCTGATCCAGGCGGCGTCGCCGAACGGCGCATAGCTTTCGCCAAACCGCATTTCGGCATTCTCGACGACGCGCTTCACTGTCACCACCTTGTCGATTGGATCGCCGGTCAGCGGCGCCGATTTGGCGCCGAACCGCAGCGGGATTTTCGCGCCTTCGCCGGCGGCCATGCAGATCTGCACCGCAATCGGGTCCCAGATCGTGCCAACGGCCACGTCGGTCACGCCACGCGCGATCAATTCGGCCAGCACCACGGTCGCATCGCCCGCTGTGCCGCCGCCCGGATTGTCCCACACGTCGGCGATCACCACCGGCCCGCGCGGCGCGGCCAAGGCGGCTTCGACGGCGGCCTTTTCATCAACCAGGCTCACCATGAAGGTGCCGCGTAGATCAAACAGCTCTCGCCCCAGCTTTTCGGCCAGCGCTGCGCCTTCGGCGGCCCGGTTGTCGGTGACGGCAATCACCTTGGTGCCCATTTCGGGCACGTCGCCGGCCATGAAACCGTGGATCACCGATAGCGACAGCAGCCCCGGCGTCGATTTTTCAAGCGCAAAGAGCCTGTCGACAAAACCGCGCATCGGTTGCTTGGAGGTTGGAAACACATCGATCATGCGGCAATCAAACACCGACATCACCGGCGCGATTTCCTTTTTGATCGCCCGCACCGCAATGTCCCAGAGGTCGCGCGCCCGATCGACGAAATCGGTATGCGGAAACTCTTTGAACGCCACGAAAAAGTCTGCTGCCGCAACGCGCTTGCGCGTCAGATGGCTATGCGGATCAAGCTCGGCGCAGACCACGATGTCGGGCCCGACAATGTCGCGCACGCGGCTCAGAAAATCGCCTTCCGGATCGTCATAACCCTGCGCCACCATCGCGCCGTGCAACCCCAGCACTACGCCATCGACCGGCATGGCCGCGCGCAGCTGGCCCAAAATCTCGTCGCGTAGTTCTTCATAGGTCGAGCGCGCCACCAGCCCCGCCGGATCGGCCCAGCTGGCGCTTCCCTCGATCAGCAGCCAGCCCTCGCGCGCGCACACTTCGCGGCCCACAGTGATCGGCGCAGTGCACAATGTCGGGGTAACCGGATGCTCGCCCGGTCGGGCATAAAGCGACGCCTCGAACGCACGTTTGTCGACCGCGATGGGAGAAAACGTGTTGGTTTCGGTAGCAAGGGCAGCAGCAAAGACACGCAACGGTCGGACTCACGATAGAGAAGGCTAGGCTCGTCAATTAGCAGAGCCACAGGCACAGATCACGTAAGAAATTTACACGGTGACGGCGATTTGATGGCGCACCGCGCTTTTCCCTGTCGTTTTTGCTTCGATGTGCGAAATTTGCTTTCAAATGCGGTTTTGCTTGAGACAGAAAAAGCCCGGACACAAGGCCCGGGCTTCTGAGTGGCGTCTGCGAAAAGGCCTTTTAGAGGGTGAAGTACTTTTCGCGGGCGCGGAGGAACAGGGAGTCGGTGCCATCGGTCTTCTGGCGGACGATATTGAAGGCCGCGATGAAGCTCTCGGCGGTCTTTTTGGTCAGCGCGTCGCCGCCTTCGCGGATTTCGCTGAGCAGTTCCACCGATGCCTTGGCGCCGGCTTCGAGGATTTCCTCGGGGAACTGGCGGATCTGCACGCCATGCTCGTTGACCAGCGCCTGGAGGGCGCGCGGATCGTTGGCGGCAAAGTCGGCGGCAACCTGATCGTATTCGGCCTGACAGATGTCCTTGACCAGTGCCTGCAGGTCTTCTGGCAGCGACTGGTATTTTGCCTTGTCGACCACCAGCTCGAACGCCAGACCCGGCTCGATAAAGCTCGGGAAATAGTAGTTCTTGGTGATCTGGTGGAAGCCCAGTGCGAGATCGTTATAGGGGCCGATGAACTCGGCTGCGTCGAGCGTGCCAGATTGCAGAGCAGCAAAGATTTCGCCAGCCGCGAGATTGGTAACCGAAGCGCCCAGCTTGGCCCAGACCTGACCGCCAAGGCCCGGTGTGCGGAAGCGCAGACCCTGCAGCGAGGAAAGCCCGGTCAGCTCGTTCTTGAACCAGCCGCCAGCCTGCGTACCGGTATCGCCAGCGAGGAAGCCCTGCAGGCCGAACTGGTCATAGGTTTCGTCCCAGACTTCCTGGCCGCCGAGATAGCGCACCCAGCCGGTCAGTTCGCGGCTGGTCATGCCGAATGGCACGCCGCTGAAGAACGAGAGGCCCTGCGCCTTGTTCTGCCAGTAATAGGATGCGCCGTGGCTCATTTCGGCCGAGCCGTCGATCACAGCGTCCAGGGCCTGCAGGCCGGGCACCATTTCGCCAGCGGCGAAAACCTGAATGTTGAGGCGGCCGCCCGAGGCTTTGGTAATGCGGTCGGCCAGGCGCTGTGCGCCAACGCCCGGACCGGGGAAGTTCTTTGGCCAGGTCGTGACCATGCGCCAGTTGTAATTGCCCTGCGCAATGGCGGGCGTAGCAAGAGCCGTGGCGGCTGCCGCGCCGATGGTGGCGACCGAAGCCGACTTGAAGAATTCGCGTCTCTTCATGCTGTCCTCCCAGACATAGTTGATGAACGATTCAATCGTTCTGAGGTGCTCCCCACCGCGTGCCCCCAGTTCGGCCGCGGAGACGCTTTCGCGTTGGCGCTAAAGAACCCATGCAGCTTTTGACTGTCCAGCGCTCGTGCGGGATGACTGGGGTTTTCTGATTAAGAGCTACCCATTACTACGCAGAGGTGCCGTCCGCCGGTGTGCTAGACTGGCGCTTGAGGAGAGGTGTGGACACCAATGAACCTGAGGCAGAAGATTCTGGCTTTGGCGATCCTGCCGCTTGTGGTGGCGATCGCGGTCATCACTGTGCTGGTCACGTCGCAGTCCACCATGCTGGCCCGCGCCAGCATCGCGACCTTCGAGCGCAATCTGCTCAAGGCCAAGGAGCAGGAACTGCTCAACCTCACCAATATGGCGATCTCGGCCATTGCGGCGATCTATGACGACGCCGATGCCGATGACGAGGATGCCAAGCAGAAGGTGCGGGTCATCCTGTCCGATCTCGATTACGGCCCGGATGGCTATTTCTTCGCCTATGATTTTGACGGCGTGAACATCGTCCACCCGCGCCAGAGTTTCCGCCACGGCGTCAACTGGATCGACATGCAGGACCCCGATGGCAACCGCGCCATCGCCAACCTGATCGCGCGCGGCAAAGAAGGCGGCGGCCTGCATCAGTACAAGTGGGAAAAGCCCTCGGCCGGCGTTGTCGCTGACAAACTCTCCTTCGCGGTGGGCCTCGAAAAATGGGGCTGGATGCTCGGCACCGGCGTTTATCTCGACGATGTCTTCGCCCAGACCGCCGCCGCCGAAGCCGATTTGCGCTCCCACATCAACGACACGTTCGTCATCGTGACGGCGATCACGCTGCCCAGCGTCTTGGGCGTGTTTCTGGTTGGTCTGTTCATCACCATGCGCGAGCGGCGCCTTGCCGATACGCGGCTCAAGGAACTCACCCAACGCATTATCGACGCGCAGGAGGAAGAACGCGCCCGCATCGCCCGCGAACTGCATGACGGCATTTCCCAATCCATGGTGGCGGCGCGCTACATGCTCGACGTGGCAGCGGTGAAGGTGAAATCTGGGGCCGATGATGTTTCGAGCGTTATCGAGCGCGGCGCCAGCGGGCTCAACAATGCCATCAAGGAAGTGCGGCGCATGTCGCACAATCTGCGCCCCGGCATGCTCGACGATCTGGGTCTGTCTGCGGCGCTCGAGGCGCTGGCGGATGGTTTTACCGAACGCACCGGCGTGCCCGTCGAAATGAAGGCCGTCGCGTTCAAGAATGTTATCCTGTCGGGTGCCCGCACCGCGCTCTATCGCGTCGCGCAGGAGGCGTTGACCAATATCGAACGCCATGCCCGGGCCAGCCATGTCCGTATCGTCGTCACCAGCAGCGGCGGTGGCGTTCAACTGCTGATCGAGGACGATGGTCAGGGCTTTGCCGAGCGCAAGCAGAAGCGCGCCTTTAGCGGGCTGGGCTTGCGCAACATGCAGGAGCGCATGGAGCATTTCGGCGGCTCGCTGGATGTCCGCACCTCGGCCTCCGGCACGACGCTGCGGGCGCGCCTGCCCAAGACCATTTACATCACCCAGCAACCAGAGGCGGTGCCGGCATGACCACAAACCGGCAGATCCGCGTCATCATTTGTGATGACCACCCTCTGGTTCTCGAAGGCATTCGCTCGGTGATCGAGACCTTCGAGCACATCACCGTGGCGGGCGCCGTGGGCTCGGCGCGGGCGGCGCTCGATCTGGCCGAGACCGAGCAACCCGATGTGGTGATGCTCGATATCAATATGCCTGAACTGAGCGGCCTCGACGCCATCGAATTGTTCCGCGAACGCCTGCCGCGCGCGCGGCTGCTGATGCTCTCGATGCACGATAGTCGCGAATATATCTCGACCGCCGTCATGTATGGCGCATCGGGCTATATCCTCAAGGACGTCTCGACCAGCGAGATCATCGCCGCCATCGAAACGGTGGCAGGTGGTGGCACCTATTTCTCCTCCGGCGTGACCAGCGCGATCCTGCAGAAAAACGCCAAGGCCGCCGCCGACATGCCCTTGACCACCCGCGAGCAGACCGTGCTGTTCCTGCTCGCGCGCGGGCGGTCCAACAAGGACGTGGCAGTCGAACTCGATATCTCGGTCCGCACCGTCGAAACGCACCGCAAACACATCAAGAAAAAGCTGGGCATCGCCACCACCGCTGGCCTGACGCGCTACGTAATCGACAACGGCCTGATCGGCGGTCCGGACGACTAGCGCCAAGGCGCTGACGTTGTTCGCTTGGATGCGTTGAGAGGACAAAGCAAAAGGCCCGGAGTTTCCTCCGGGCCTTCGTATTTTCAGTCGCTCACATCCTAGCCATAGAGCTGCTTTGGCAGCCAGGTGGCGAGTTCGGGGAAAACGAACAACAATCCGAGCGCGACCAGTTGCAGGATCACAAAGGGGAAGGCCCCGCGATACATCATGCCGGTCGTGACCTTGGCCGGTGCCACGCTGCGCAGGTAGAGCAGCGAGAAGCCGAAGGGCGGCGTCATGAAACTGGTCTGCAGGTTCACCGCCACCGCAACGCCGAGCCAGACCGGATCGACACCAAGCGCCAGCAGCACCGGAGCGGTGATCGGCACGACGATGAAGATGATCTCGAACGTGTCGAGGATAAAGCCCAGCACGAACATGATCAGCATGACCACGATGGTTGCGCCCACTGCGCCGCCTGGCATGTTGACGAGGAATTCGTGCACCAGGTTCTCGCCACCCATGATGCGGAAGACGATGGCAAACAGCGCCGCGCCGAACAGCAGGATGAACACCATGGAGGTGATCGTGGCGGTGGCGATGCAGACTTCACGCAGCATGCTGAAGTTGAGCTTGCCTTTGACTGCCGTCAGGATCAACGCGCCGACAGCACCCACCGACGCGCCTTCAGTCGGCGTGGCAATGCCGGTCAGGATTGAGCCGAGCACGGCCAGCATCAGCATCAGTGGCGGCACGAGTGCGCTGAACACTTCACGCAGCAGAGTGCCGCGTTCTTCGAGCGGAACCGGGGTAGCCGGAGCGGCCTTGCCGTTGAAAATCGCGTTAAAGATCATCCAGCCGAGATAAAGCGCGATCAGCACCATGCTGGGGAACACGGCCCCGGCAAAAAGCGAGCCCACCGAAACCGGATCGGGCGCAAAATTGCCCTGGCTCATCTGCACCTGCGCATTGATGCCAGCCAGCATGTCGCCCATGAAAATCATCACGGTCGATGGCGGAATGATCTGCCCCAGCGTGCCCGATGCGCAGATAACGCCAGCGGCCAGCTTTGGATCATAGCCTGCCCGCATCATCGCAGGCAGCGAGATCAGGCCCATGGTGACCACGGTCGCGCCGACCACACCGGTCGAGGTGGCGAGCAGCGCTCCCACGATGATGACCGAAATACCGAGACCGCCACGCAGATTGCCGAACAGCTTGCCCATGGTGACAAGCAATTGCTCGGCAAGGCCTGAGCGTTGCAGGGCGATGCCCATGAAGATGAACAGCGGCACCGCCACCAGCACTTCATTGGTCATGAAGCCCACGAATCGGCCCGCTATCGCGCCGAAATTGGATGGATCGAAGATGCCGAAGATCATGCCGATGGCGGCAAAGAACAGTGCCGTTCCGGCGAGGCTGAACGCCACGGGGAAGCCGAGCAGCAGCACGGTGATGACCCCGAAGAACATCAGGACGGCGAGGATTTCGCCTACGAGAACCATGTCCATCAGTGGGTTTCCTCTTCGGTTTTGTAGCGCAGGTCGGGCGGCAGCAGGTCCTCACGGTTGGCCAGCACCAGAATGGAGCGAGCGCCCATGGCCAGGCCCTGCAGGCCCACCAGCACGGCAAAAACGATGACGAAGCTCTTGAGCACGAAATAGCCGGGCATGCCCCCGACATTGGCCGAGGCCTCCATCAGCCGCCAGGAACGGGCGACATAGGGCCAGCAATAGATCAGCACCACGATCATGAAGGGGACGAGGAATGCCACGACGCCGATCAGGTCGGCGATCGCCTTGCGACGGATGGTTGCCGGCGCATAATAGATGTCGACGCGCACATGCTGGTTGCGCAACAGCGTATAGCCCGCCACGCCGGTGAACATCGCACCGGACAGCCAGACATAGAGATCCTGCATCCACAGGGTACTGGTATCGAAGAAATAGCGCTGTACCACGACCGAGAAACAGACAAGCACGCAGGCCAGTGCCAGCCAGCTCAAAACCTGCCCGACAAGCCAGTTGATGGCGCTGATCCCGCGAGTAAATCCCGCAAGCAGTTGCATAATCACCTCCCTGTCCGCGCTCTTTTTGTGATCTGACGGACGAGCGAGCGATATTCTGGAAAATGGCGGCCGCACAACCGCTGATGCCCGTATTCCGGGAGTTTCTGCAGCAAGACCCGTAGTACTGGGTATGCCGGTTTCGCCCGTTTCCGGCGCTCACCCACCCCTTTGTGACCACCAAAGCAGGGAGTTGCATTCGCTGAGCTGTGCGCTTATGACATATGACTTATGTCATAAGTGAGAGGGTGTAGTTGTCGATGTCGGGTTTGTTCAGCGTTGAAGGTAAAATTGCGGTCGTCACCGGCGGGCTGGGTCAACTCGGCCGCGAGTTCGCCAAGTCTCTGGCCGGTGCCGGCGCCAAGGTGGCGGTCTATAGCCGCCGTGAAGTCAGCCAGGAAAAGCTCGACGAGCTGTTTCCGGGTCTTGGCGACAGCATCCGCGTCTATGTCGCCAGCGTCACCGATAAGGCCGCGCTTGAAGCCGCGACCGACAAGCTGATCGCCGACTGGGGCGTGCCGCACATCCTGGTCAACAATGCCGGTATCGACAGCAAGCCCGATGGCGGCGCCGCGCAGAACGCGCCCTTCGAAGACTATCCGCAAAAGTTCTGGGACGAGATCATCGACGTCAACCTGACCGGCGTCATGCTGTGCAGCCAGGTGATAGGCTCCAAGATGGCGGAAGCCGGTCGCGGCAGCATCATCAATGTCGGCTCGATCTATGGCATCGTCTCGCCAAACCAGGCGCTCTATGCCTATCGCGAAAAGCGCGATGGCGTGCCGTTCATCAAGGCCGTGTCCTACGCCGCGTCCAAGTCCGGTCTGGTCAATCTCACCCGCTATGTCGCGACCTACTGGGCCGAAAAGAACGTCCGCTGCAACCTGATCTCCTTCGGTGGCGTCAAGACCGGCAGCTTCGACAAGGAGTTCGTCGACAACTTCCTCGAGCGCGTGCCGATGCGCCGCCAGGCCGAGCTGGGCGAATACAACGGCGTCATCCAGTTCCTCGCCTCGGACGCGTCATCCTACATGACCGGCTCGAACGTCGTGGTCGATGGCGGTTTCACGGCGTGGTAGTTCCATCTGCACCCGATCGCGACAAGCTCTATGTCTCGGTGGTTTCGGCCATCGAGGCGCAGATCCTGTCTGGCGAGCTGAAGGTGGGCGAGCGCCTGCCTTCGGAAGCTGAACTGGCCCGCCGCTTTTCGATAAGCACACGGTCGGTCCGCGAAGGGCTGCAGATTCTGGAAACCAAGGGCATGGTGCGCCGCCGTCATGGCGAACGCGCCGAAGTGGTGCGCGACGATGTCGAGCAGTTCCTCGGCTCGCTCGCAACCACGGTGCGGAGCCTGTTTGCCAAGGACGCCGGCTATCTCGTTCAGCTGATGGACGTGCGCCGCATGTTCGAGCTCGAAGTGGTCGGACGTCTCGCGGCTGGCGAGGGTGAGCCATCCCCTGAAGTGGCGACCTCGCTTGCCGCCATGCGCGATGCCAAGAACTTCTCCCAATATGCCGAGGCCGACGCCGATTTCCATCGGGCGCTGGTGCAGTCGCTGGGCAATGAAATCCTGTCCAGCGTTTACGGCAATCTCTACGCGCTGATCACCGATGTGATCCGTCTCACCAGCCGCGTGCCGAGCAAGACGCAGGCCGAGGGGCTGGCCGAACACGAGGCCATTTATGCCGCCATTACGAGCGGCAATGTCGAGGTCAGCCGCGCGCTTATCCGCGAGCATATCGACAATTCAACCACCTATCTCCAACAGGCGATCGACGCCGGCAAGCAACAGGGACGACGCAGCTAATGTCCGCATATGACTACAACCAGACCGATTGGGCAGCCATCAAGCGGCTGTCGAAGTGGTATTCCGGCGACATCCATGACGTGCTGGATGGCCGTGGCCCTTATGGCTTCCTCAAGGGGATCAGCCAGTTTGGCATTCTGCATCCCGGCCAGGTCGTGTGTGGCCCGGTTTCGACCGTGCGCTACGAAAAGAGCCCACGCGTTGGTCAGCCACAGGACGTCTATCACCAGGCCATCGACGCCGTGGTCAAGGGCGGCATCCTGCTGGTCGATTCATCCTGTGCCGAAGGCTCGGGCACCGGCGAATTGATGTCGAGCGGCGCCAAGACCAAGGGCGCGGCAGCAACCATCGTCAACGGCACCGTCCGCGACATCGCCGAAGTGCGCAAGCTGGACTACCCGCTGTTTGCCAAGGGCATGAGCCCGGTTGGCGTGTCGGGCCGCATGGAAGCCACCCACTATCAGGTCGAGCTCGACATCGATGGCGTCAAGGTTCGCCCTGGCGACGTGATCTTTGCTGACGTCACCGGCGTCGTTGTCATTCCAGCCGGGCTCGTTGGCGTTATCGCCGACGCGGCTGACGAACTGGGCAAGAACGAAGTTGCCTGCCGCCAGCGCATTCTGGCCGGCGAAGACCTGCAATCCATCTGGCCAGTCGGCAAGACCGGCGGCCCCGTCTGACGATAAGACGGCTGGCCTAAGGGCCAGCCATTTCCGTCACGCCACCAGAGGAGGGGGCGATGCTGACTTTAGCGCACATGCCCCAGCCGCTGGGAAATCAGATTGGCGTGGTAGATCACGACCTTGTTCAGTTCATCGACTTCGCTCGCGGGAAACTGCCAGGCCGGAGCGCTGACGCTGATGCCGGCAAACACCAGTCCCGCCTGATTGCGGATCGGTGCGCCGATGCAGCGCAGACCCGGCTGGTGCTCGCCATTGTCGATGGCAAAGCCGCGCTCACGGGTGATGTCGAGCTCAGCCGCCAGAGCGTCCGGATCGGTGATCGTCGTTTCGGTGAAGCGTTCGAGGCCAGCCTCGATAACGCGCTGCACAATGTCGATGGGCTGGTAGGCGAGGATGGCCTTGCCAACGCTGGTGCAGTGGGCGGGCGAATTTTCGACCATGGTATTGGCCAGCATCGGCTCGGCTTCGGTGCGCTGGATGACGACGGCGCGCAATCCGTCAAACACCGCAAGGTGGACCGCGCGGCTGGTCAGCCGGTGCAGGCTATCGACGATTGCCCGGCCTTCGCGATGCAGTTCGAGATTGGCCAGAACGGTGCTGCCCAGTTCAAACAGGCGCAGGCCAAGTCGATAGAAGTCGCGCTCCCGATCCTGCTCGATGAACCCCACTTCGCGCATGGCCGCCAAAAGGCGATGCGTCGTGGAGCGCGGATATCCGGTCTTGGCGCAAATCTCGGCCAAGCTGAGGGCGCGGTGGCCGGTGGTGAAACAGTCCAGCACGCGCGAAACCTTGGTCAGAGACTTAAGACTCTCGTCGCTGCGGGCCGGCTTGTTCGGCGTTGGGGGCACAACAGTCTCGGTCATTGTTTGTGTCTCATCGCCTCTATTGCGTCGTCATCGCTGAACGACGTCGTTGGACTTCTTAGTTTAGTTGCCTATGCACCTCAAGCAAGCGAGGGGCATCAATGACCCACGCTTTGCCTGTCGGTCACGGCGCGCACGATTTCAGCCAGCGCCAGCATGCCCGGATCGTCCAGTCCGACGCTTTTCTCGGCGAACATGCGGGCACGCCCCATGGCCGAGGGGCGGTCGCGAAAGGTGCTCAAAACGTCATCCATCGCGCCATTGGCGGCCGTGGCAATGGCCTCCGGCTCGCTCAGATCGGCAACGCCATTAGCCAGCGCATCGAGGCCATCAATAATGGTCTTGGCTCCGATTTCGGCCTTGCCGCGCGCCATTGCAGCATCGCGGATGGCGCCGATCAACGCGCCCAGCTTGTCCCAGTCCAGTTCGGCCTGACCGGCGCTGTTGCGCCCCGCGGTCATCATGCCGGTAATGATCAGGGTGCCGAGACTCGACCCGGTCGATGCCGCACCCGCCTTGGCCAGCGCCATGAAAGCCGCACCCAGATCGGGCGCGCCGCGTGTGTCGACGCCAGCGAACGTGCCGATCAGACGCGCCAGCATGGTGCCGGTATCGCCGTCGCCCAGTTTGGCGTCGGCGGCATTGAGCCTATCGGTCAGCGTCGCCATGCTCGCATTGGTGCGGTCGATGGCATTAGCGAGCGTATCGCGTGTGATGGCCATGGCTCAGCCCACCCGCCAGAATGGACAGTCAGCGGGCGCATTCAGCAGGTCCTCGATTTCGTCGTCGAGGAAGCACAGGCTGATCGAGGCGCCGCCCATTTCCATCGAAGTGACATAGGGGCCAATCAGGCGCTGCGCGATGGTGAAACCGGCTTCGGCCAACTGCTGGGCGGCGCGACGGTAGAGAATGAACAGCTCCTCAAAGGGCGTCGAGCCGAGGCTGTTGACGAGAATGGCAACGCGGCCTGCACCGACCGGGCGTTCGACCAGCAACAGCGCCAGCATTTCGTCGACCAGTTCGTCCGCCGGGCGGATCGGGCGACGCCAGATGCCGGGCTCGCCATGGATGCCCATGCCCATCTCGATCTCGTCATCGCCGATGGTGAAGTTGGGACCAGCCGCGCCGGGGATCTGGCACGAGGACAGCGCCACGCCAATGGTGCGGGTGCGGTCGACGGTCTTTTGCGCGATGGCGGTCACCGCATCGAGATCGCCGCCACGCTCGGCCAATGCGCCCGCGGTTTTATAGGCAAAGATCAGCCCGGCGACGCCGCGGCGCTTGTGGGATTCTTCGGGCTTGGCGCTGGCAATGTCGTCGGTGCCGAGCACGGTACGGGTCTCGACGCTGTCCATGGCCGCGAACTCGCTGGCCATTTCGAAATTCATCTTGTCGCCGCCGTAATTGCCGAACAGGCACAAGACGCCCGCGCCAGCATTGGCGGCTGCGATGGCATCCTGGCACGAATTGATGGTCGGGCCCTCGAACACATTGCCGATGGCGCAGGCATCGAGCAGGCCTTCGCCGACATAGCCGGTAAACAGCGGCAGATGGCCGGAGCCACCACCGGAAACGACGCCGACTTTGCCTTGGCGCATCGGGACAGTGCGCGCGATGGCGCGGCGGTCATTGCCGACACGCTGCAGGCCGGGATGGGCAAGGCACAGCCCGTCGAGCATCTCGTCGACATAGTTGGCCGGATCGTTGATCAGTTTCTTCATGGTGTCGTCCCGTCATCCCGTGGTGGGCAGGACCGGCCGCTGATCTCGCGGCCGGCCCAAGTTCAGCTAGGCAGCGCGTGCGCGCACGTCGACCAGTTCAAGGATCGGGCCGAGCACGGCATCGATGGCCTTCTTCTGCTCATCGGAAACGCGCTCCATCGGGGCGCGTGGGTGGAACATCGGCAGGCCCTGACGGTGCTGGATGTACTTGATGCAGGCGGGCAGGTTGTCGTGGCGCATGGCATTCCACAGCGCGTTGAGGCGGAAGTGGATGTCCTTGGCGGTCTTGTGATCGCCAGCCTGCACCGCGTTGAACAGCTTGACGGTCACGCCGGGCACGCCGCAGGTCAGTGCGCTGATGGCACCATGTGCGCCCAGGGCAAAGCTTGGATAGAGCAGGGCGTCGATACCGGTCAGCACGATGTTTTCGGGCTTGGCGCGCAGCATCAGGTCGGACACCGACTTCACGTCGCCCGAGGACTGCTTCATGCCGACAACGCCGGGCACGGCATCCATGATCGCCAGCATGTCGTCGATGGAAAGGTAATTCCACGGAATGACGTTGTAGATCAGGATTGGAACCTTGGTCGCTTCCCAGATGGCGCGGAAGTGCTCGATGGTGGCTTCGCGACCGGGCTTGAACAGGTAGTGGACCGGGGTCACCTGCAGGGCATCGATCTTGATGTCGCCCAGCGCCTTGACGCGGTCGATGGCTTCGCGCGTCGACTGCACGATCAGGCCAACAACGAACGGCACGCGGCCGGCATTGGCGTCGTGCGCTTCGATCATCGCGGCGGTAAATTCGGTGGACGAAAGGGTATGGCCTTCGCCGGTCGAGCCACCGACAACGATGCCCCGCACGCCCGAGTCGATCATGAAATCGACCTGCGCCTTGAGCGCGCCCTGCACCAGATTGCCTTCGTCATCGAACGGCATGGACAGCGGCGGCAGGATGCCAGTGAGCGTGTTGCGCAGCGACAGCGCGATCTGGTTCGTCATCGAATTCCTCCAAAGCCGAGGCTGCCGCCACCGTGGCAGGCCGCGCCGGTCAAGACAGTTGCCATGCGCCACCGCGATCTCGGTCAGCGCGTTTCTAGTATTCCGCAATGTGGAACGCCATTCCTTCAATCAATAAGAGGGAGTGCCGCGCTATGTCAACATTATCTGCAATAATTCACCAAAATCGGGTGTCTTGCGTGTCGCCAACGCTCATGCTAATTCCGAAATGCGGTACAAAAGTTTGCGATACGGTAAGTGTCGTAGTTAAGCCGGAACATCCGGTAACTCTCAGGGAGGACCTTGAATGACCCTAATTAAGAAGCTCGCCAGCGTACTGGCCCTGTCTGTGCTGGCTGTTGCGCCTGCTGCAGCGCAGTATCCCGATCACGCGATCAACCTGATCGTGCCATGGGCTGCTGGCGGTGGCACCGACGCGACCGGCCGCATCATTGCGACCCTGCTCGAAAAAGAACTCGGCCAGCCCATCAACGTCATCAACCGCACCGGCGGCGGTGGCATCGTCGGTCACACCGAGATCGCCTATGCACCAGCTGACGGCTATACGCTGGGCGTGATCACCACCGAGCTGTCCATGTATCACTGGACCGGTGTGTCGCCGCTCAACTACACCAATTACGAACCGCTCGCGCTGTTTAACGCCGATCCGGAAGCGGTCTATGTCCGCACCGACGGTCCAGATATTGACGCGCTGCTTGCCCAGATCCGTGCCAATCCCGGTTCGGTCAAGGCATCGGGCGCCAACCTTGGTGGCATGGCCCATCTCGGTTGGGCCGGTGTGCTCGTGACCAACGACATCGATCCAAGCGCTGCCCCATGGGTGCCATCTGAAGGCGCTTCGGCAAGCCTGCAGCTGCTCGCATCGGGCGCCATCACGGTCGTGACCACCACCATGCCAGACGCGCAGCCAATGGTTGATGCTGGCGAAGTAAAGCCCCTGATCGTTGCCGCCAACGCCCGCGTGCCATCGGCTCCCGATCTGCCAACCGCTGAAGAGGCTCTGGGCAATAAGTGGGCCGCCTATGCATGGCGCGGCATCGGCGCACCAAAGGGCCTGCCAGATGACGTCAAGGTCCGTCTGACCGAAGCGCTCGACAAGGTCGTCAACAGCACCGAGTTCGCCGAGTTCATGGCCCAGCGCAAGTTCGGCATCGACTACCGCGATGCTGCTGGCTTTGAAGCCTTCATGGAAGACGCCGACGCATCCATCGGACAGGCCCTCAAGGCCGTTGGCCTGGCCAAGTAAGCCAGTCCGACACGTCAACATTCTCGCGGCCGGAGTTCGCCTCCGGCCGCATCCCCAATGAGGAGGGGTTCATGAAACAGTCGATCCCAATGGATAGTTTGCTCGGCCTGATATTTGCCTTGGGCGGCATCGCGATCCTGTCGCAGGCGCTCACGCTTCAGTCCTTGCCGGGCATGAATGTGGGGCCGGGCTTGTTCCCCTCCATCGTCGGCGCCGGCATGGCGCTGATGGGTGCCGGACTTGTCGTACAGGGCTGGCTCACGCGCAACGATCCCGACGAGGACGAGGCGCCGCCATTGTTCACCTGGTTTGCCGCCGGCGTAGTCGCCGTCATTCTGGGCGCAATTTTCCTGATGCCGTTCCTGGGCTTTTTGATCTGCGGAACCGTGTTTTCTTTCATCGTCGTGCTGATGAGCGGCGGCCGCTGGCTGCCGGCGCTCATCTATAGCCCCATCGCAACCGGCGCCATCTATGCGCTGTTCACCCTGGCGCTGCGCGTACCCCTGCCGCGAGGATTGCTCGGATGAATATGGAAGCTCTCGCTCTCGCCGCCGGTCTCGTCTTCAATTTCGAGACCCTGCTGACGATCTTTCTTGCAGCCGTGTTTGGCCTTTTCGTTGGTGCCATTCCCGGTCTCACCGCCACCATGGCGACGGCGCTTCTGGTGCCGATCACCTTCTACATGGCGCCCATTCCCGCCATTGCCGCGATCATTTCGTGCACGGCCATGGCCATCACCGCCGGCGATCTGCCCGGCACCTTGCTGCGTATTCCCGGCACGCCCGCTTCGGCGGCCTATGTCGAGGATTCCTACCGCATGGCCCAAAAGGGGCAGGCGGGTCTGGCCATCGGCATCGGCGTCATTGGTTCGGTTCTGGGCGGCCTGTTCGGCTTCCTGTTCCTGATGTTCACCGCGCCCCTGCTGGCCAAGGCAGCGCTCGGCTTTTCAAGCTTTGAATATTTCTGGCTTGCCCTGCTCGGTCTGAGCTGTGCTGCGCTGATTTCCTCGGGCGGCATGATCAAGGGCGCGCTGGCGCTGCTGCTGGGTCTGTTCATCGCACAGGTTGGCATGGACCCATTGACCGCCACGCCACGCTTTACCTTTGGCGTGCTCGATCTGATGGGCGGCATCAGCTTCATCCCGATCATGATCGGCATGTTCGCCGTGTCCGAGATCATGCGCTCGGGCCGTCGCGCCATGGCCGAAGTGCCGCAGATGAACCTCAAGAACCCCTTCGCCGGCACCATGGCGGCGCTGTGGAAGTACCGCAAGAACCAGGTCCGTGGTTCGGTCATCGGCTCGCTGCTCGGCGCACTGCCCGGTGTCGGTGGCGATCTGGCCGCCTGGATCACCTACTCGCTGGCCAAGCGTACCTCCAAGGAGCCCGAAAAGTTCGGCAAGGGCCATCCCGAAGGTCTCGTCGAAGCCGGCGCGACCAACAACGCGGCGCTCAGCGCCTCGTGGATACCCGCCATGGTGTTCGGTATTCCCGGTGACGCGGTAACGGCGATTGCCGTGGGCGTGCTGGTGATGAAGGGTCTCGATCCCGGTCCGACCCTGATGACCATCCATCCGGAAAACTTCTATGCCGTGATGATCGTCTTCGCCATCGCCAACATCCTAATGTTGCCGCTGGGTTGGGTTGCCGCCAAAAGCGCCCGCTGGATCTTTGAAGTGCCGCGCGCATTGCTGAACGCTGCCATCCTGCTGTTTTGCATTGTCGGGTCCTACTCGATCAACAACTCGATGTTCGGTGTGATGCTCATGCTCGGCGCCGGCATTGTCGCCTACCTGCTTGAAGCGCGTATGATCGCCATCGCGCCCATCATTCTCGGCATCGTGCTGGGTCCGCTGGTCGAGACCAACTTCACGACGTCGATGATGATCTCGGATGGCAGCATGCTCGGCTTCTTTGGTCGCCCGGTGGCCGCAGTGCTTGGCATTGCAACCATCCTGATCTGGGCTTTCGCCATCTTCAGCACCGTTCGTCGCATCAGGCGAGAACGGGCCGAAGCCAGACTGGTGGCGCAACCCCATTAGGGGCTGCGCTTCCCTCAACGCCTCCCTCGACGGACGTCCGCGCCCAAGCGCGGACGTTTCGTCTTTTGGGGCGGGGGACTTCAGAACAATTTTCTGACCCGACCCGATCCTTGGGTATTTCATAACTCGTTAATGACGATTGGTTTGGTAGGGTATTGCCATCGGCCCGTTGCTTGCCGCAAGGCAAGTGACCGCCCGGCGCCGTCGTCAGCGGCTCCAGATGTCAGCACGCGCCACGTGTGATGTTCTGAGAAGGAATTTTCCTTGTTTAGCTGCTTTGTAGACTTTATTTACAGTTCCGAACCGTTGGCCGATCCGCAGCCGACGATCTGGGATTGCTCGGCGACATGCTCACCAAAAAAGGCAAATACGGTCTCAAGGCCCTTTCCGCCCTTTCGGAAATCCCCGAGGGCCAACTGGCTTTCGTGGGCGAGATCGCCAAAGACAACAACATCCCCAAAAAGTTCCTCGACGCGATCCTGGCCGAACTGCGCAATGCGGGTTTTGTCTACAGTCGCAAGGGCAAGATGGGCGGTTACTCGCTCGCGCGCCCCGCTGACGAGATCAAGATCGGCCATGTGGTCCGCGTCCTTGATGGGCCGCTTGCGCCCATCCCTTGCGCCAGCAAGACCCGCTACCAACCCTGCACTGATTGCGATGAGGCCACATGCGAAATTCGCCATCTGATGCTGGACGTACGCAACGCGATTGCCGATGTGCTGGACAATACCAGCCTAGCGCAGATGCGTCTGATGGGCGGCCCCGAGGCGCTGCCGGTCGGCTCGATGACAGCCTGATATGGACAGCGCCATGAGCGCCGCGTCCGGTCGGCCTTCCGTTACCATCATTGGCGGTGGCGCCAGTGGCGTCCTGCTCGCGGCCCACCTGCTGCGTGATCCCGCAACCGACATTCGCGTCACGCTGATCGAGCGGCGGGGCCAGTTCGGGCAGGGTCTCGCCTATTCCGCCAGCCAGCGCGACCACAAGGTCAACGTCCCCGCGCGCGGCATGAGCGCCTTTGCCGATGACCCGGACCACTTCTGGCGCTGGCTGCAAAAGCGCGGCTATCCATCTGCCACCGGCTCATGGGTTTTCGTGCCGCGCCGCCTCTATGGCGCCTATCTCGAAGACGTGTTGACCGAGGCCGGTCGTTCCAAGCTCGGTCGTCTGGTCATCCTCTCCGAAGAAGTCACCGCTGTCCGCGAAGGCAAGACCGGCATCGAAACCGTGCTGGCCAATGGCACGAGCCTAATCAGCCGCAGCGCCGTGCTTGCCGTGGGGCACGAAACCCAGCCGGCGCGTGGTCGCGGCATTGCTGTCCGCGTCGGTTCCGACCGCGATACCCCGCTTGATCCCGATGTGCCGGTTGTCATCCTGGGCTCGGGCCTCAGCATGGTCGACGCCTGGCTGTCGCTCGCCGATTCCAGCCATCGCGGTCCCATCATCGTCGTTTCGCGCAACGGTCTGCTGCCCAAGGGCCACAAGGACGTCGCGCCGATCAATATCGACGCCGCCGATGTGCCGTTCGGCACCAGCCTTCCCTATTTCATGGCGTGGTTCCGCCAGCTGGTGCGTGACACCGAAGCTGCCGGTGGCGACTGGCGCAGCGTTGTCGATGGCCTCCGCCCCTACAATCAGCGCCTGTGGCAGAGCTGGTCCGACCATATCCGTCGCCAGTTCCTCCGCCACTTGCGCCCATGGTGGAATATTCACCGCCATCGCCTGCCGCCCGAACTCTATGAGCGGCTGGTCCGCGCCGTCGATACCGGGCAGGTCAGTCTCACCGCCGCCGAGTTCATCGGCGTCGAACGTCATGGAGACGGCGCCCGCGCGCAGATCCGCCGTCGCGGCTCCACTGTCCGCGAACCGCTTGATGTGGCCCGCGTCTATGATTGCGGCGGCGTCAGCGTCGATGTGAGTTCAAGCTCCAATCCGGTGATCCGCGAACTGGTGGCCGACGGCCGCGCCCGCGCCGACACTCTGCGCATCGGTCTCGATGTGGACGACCACTGCGCCGTCATCGACGCCCAAGGCAAAGTCACCGACCGTCTGCTGGTCGTCGGACCGCTGACGCGCGGACGTTTTTTCGAGATCGAAGCCATTCCCGATATCCGGGTGCAGGCCGCCAAGATCGCCGCGCGGATTCTGTCCAACAGCTAGGTCTGGACCGGTCCCGCGCGGAGTCGTTAATCTACTAAATCAATAGACATTTCGCGGTATTAGAAACCCGTTCTATTTCGCTGTGCCTCCGCACCACGAAAATTGCCGGTCACGCCAGACATTCGGAAAGCCAAGTCTCGCAGGCCAAGGCCGCGCCGTGGTCCAATCGCGCCATGCTGATGCGATCAGCAGTTTCTGTCACGCGACGCGGAGTGCTGTTGTGTCTATTCTCGAATTTGCCAGCTACAGCGCGCCCTTTTCGCCGAGCGTCGATCCGCGACCCAGCGTTGCCGCCGACGATTTCAAATTCGCCATGCGCCATCTCAGCGGCGCGGTCAGCGTCGTCACCACCGGCTATGGTGCCGAGCGTACCGGCTTCACCGCAACCTCGGTATCGTCCTTTTCGGTCGAACCGCCAACCGTTCTGGTCAGCCTCAACCGCACATCATCGTCCTGGGCCGTGTTGCAGCGCACTGGCGCGTTCGCGGTTAACATTTTGACAGCAGAACAGTCTCACATTGCTGACCGTTTCGCCGGTCGCGGTGGCGAAAAAGGCGTCGGCCGCTACGTCGATGGCGAGTGGCGTGAACTCGCAACGGGCGTGCAAACCCTTGTCGGCGCACTCACCGTTATCGATTGCGAACTCGACGAAGTCATCGAACGCCATTCCCACGCCCTGCTGATCGGCCGTGTTCGCGCCATCGAAGTCCAGGGCCAGTCCGCGCCTCTGCTCTACTATCACGGCTCTTATGGCCGTTTTGATCGGACGCCGCGCTAGGCCGAAAAGAGCATGAACTTGCGCGGCAGGGTCTCTATCCTGCCGCTTGCAGACAAGATTTTGCGCCATAGCAAGGAATTCCCCAATCTCTGCAGCCTGAAGAAGACCCTTTCCCGATGCTGGTTCGGGTTGGCACGCCAGCAACTCGATTAACTCCATAGAGTAAGACAGTATTCCTCAGCGCCGCATTTGGGGCAGGCGCAGTGGGCAGGCAGCACCAACCGCGTCAACGCGCTGCCATGAGGGATCAAATGTCGAATTCACGCCATGCACTACTGGCCTTGGGCCTGACAGGTCTGCTGACCGCACTGAGCGCCACAACATCCTACGCCGTTGATCTGCGCATCGCTTGGCAGCCAATTGTCGAGCCAAGCAAGGTGCCACAGGCCGACGGCGCCTACGAAGCCGCCACCGGCGCCAACATCACCTGGAGCCGCTTTGAAGGCGGTGCTGACGTCATCGCCGCCATCGCTTCCGGTTCGATCGATATCGGCTATGTCGGCTCGAGCCCGCTGACCGTGGCTGCCAGCCAGCAGTTGCCGATCGAAACCATCTTCATCGTCGGCAATATCGCAGAAGCCGAAGCGCTGGCAGTCAAGGGCGTCACCAAGCCCGAAGAACTCGTCGGCAAAAAGATCGCGACGCCGTTCGTCAGCACCGGTCACTACAGCCTGCTTACCGCCCTCAAACATTGGGGCATCGAGTCCGGCTCGCTCGAAATTCTCAACCTGCGTCCACCCGAGATCGCGGCCGCCTGGGAGCGCGGCGATATCGACGGCGCCTATGTGTGGGACCCGGTATTGGCTCAGCTCAAGGCTGGCGGCGCCACCGTTCTCGCCGATAGCGCCGACGTCGCCCAGTGGGGTGGCCCAACCTTTGATGCCTGGATCGTGCGCAAGGATTTCGCCGAAGCCAACCCGGACATCGTCAACGCCTTCGTCAAGGTAACCGGCGAAGCCACCGATGCTTATATCGCCGCGCCCGAAAGCTGGAACGCCGACTCCGCCGAGGCCAAAAAGATCGCCGACCTCTCCGGCGCCAACTTGGCTGACGTGCAATTGCTGCTCAAGGGCTATGTGTTCCCATCGCTCGAACAGCAGGCCGGCCCCGATTTCCTCGGTGGTGGTACCGCCACGGCGGTTGCCGCAACAGCAACGTTCCTTGCCGAACAGGGCCGCATCAGCGGCGCACTGCCAGACTATTCCCCTTACGTGTCGACGGCCTTCGTGAAGGCCGCACTCGCCAAGTAATCCGCATTGCAGTGGGCGTTTCTTTCCTTGGCGCCCAATGCATCAGAGCGCGCTGCCACCTGTCCCTGGGTGGCAGCGCGACAATTGGAGGGGTCTGCCATGTCGGAACTGCGTCTGAACTCTGTCAGCTTCGCCTATGACGGCGCGGCCTCCCAGATCGTGCTGAACCACGTCTCGCTGGGGATCGCCCAAGGCGAATTCATCGCCGTTCTGGGGCAGTCCGGCTCCGGAAAAACCAGCCTCCTCAATCTGGCCGCCGGGTTTCTCGAACCCTCCGAAGGTCATGTGACCATTGACGGCCGCACGTTGCACGGCCCATCCGCCAACCGCGCCGTGGTCTTTCAGGACGACGCGCTCTACGCTTGGCTCAACGCCCGCGACAACGTTGCTTTCCCACTCCACTTGCGCAAAGTCGGCAAGACCGAACGCCGCCAGCGCGCTGATGCACTGCTGGCCAGCGTCGGGCTCGAGGGGCAGGGCGACAAGGCCGTCTGGGAATTGTCAGGCGGCATGCGCCAGCGCGTCGGTATTGCCCGCGCGCTTGCTGCCGAACCGGATTTTCTGCTGATGGACGAGCCGCTTGGCGCGCTCGACGCCATGACGCGTGACCAGATGCAGGAACTGCTGCTGACCATCTGGCATCGCTCCGGCACCGGCGCATTGCTCATCACCCATTCGGTCGAAGAAGCCCTGTTTCTCGCCACCCGCATTGTCGTTCTGGCGGCGCATCCGGGGCGCATCGCGCTATCCCGCGACGTCGATTTCAGTCGCCGCTTTCTGGCCGGCGAAACCGCCCGCTCGCTCAAGTCCGCCCCCGAATTTGTTGCTGCGCGGGAAGAACTGCTCTCAGCCATCGAGCAACCCGACCTGGCGGTGGCAGCATGAGCGTGACCACTGAAACATCGAGCCGCGCAAAAACGTCGGTCGCACCACGTCGCAACAATCGCCAACTCAAGAAATACCTGCCACTGGCCCTGGGGCTCACCGTAGCAGCCGCCGTGTTGCTGATCTGGCAGATCGCCAGCACCTCTGGTTGGGTCTCCCCGGTCTTCCTACCACCACCGGGCGCTATTGTCGCCGCCTTTGGGCGGTTGATCCAGATTGGCTATGTCGATTCAACACTGCTGCAGCACACACTGACCAGCCTTGGTCGGGTCTTTGCGGCGCTCACCTGCTCCATCGCCATTGCTGTGCCCGCTGGCCTGCTGATCGCCACTAGCCCCATCGGGCGCGGCATTCTCGATCCGATCATCGAGTTCCTGCGCCCGCTGCCGCCGCTGGCCTATCTACCTTTGGTGATCATCTGGTTCGGTATTGGCGAGCCATCCAAGGTGCTGGTCATTTCGCTGTCGATGATCCCGGCCATCACCATCGCTACTGCCAGCGGCGTCCGGGCCGCCTCGCGCAGTCAGGTCAATGCCGCCCGCGCCTTTGGTGCATCACCCGCACAACTGCTGTGGAACGTGCTGCTGCCCAGCGCCTTGCCTTCGATCATCACCGGCATTCGCATCGCGCTCGGCGCCGGGTGGACGACGCTTGTTGCCGCAGAGCTCGTCGCCGCAGGGCGCGGGCTTGGCTACATGATCCAGTCGGCCGCCCAGTTCCTCGTCACCGACGTGGTCATCGCCGGCATTCTCGTCATCTCCGCTATCGCCTTTGCCTTCGAAGCCCTGCTGCGCTTCATCGAACGCAAATACGTGCCTTGGGGCCGCAATCATTAAAGGGGACATCGCCATGTCAGCCAAACCGCTCGACTTTTTCTGGTTCATCCCCACCCATGGCGATGGCAGCTATCTTGGCTCCAGCCAGGGCGAACGCCAGCCCGATTTTCAGTATTTCAAGCAGATCGCCCAGGCGGCCGATCGTCTTGGCTTCGAAGGCGTCTTGTTGCCTACCGGCCAGAATTGCGAAGAAAGCTGGATCACAGCCACAGGCTTGGCCACGGTCACGGACCGCCTCAAATACCTCGTCGCTCTGCGACCCGGCGCAACGCTTCCGAGCTTTGCAGCGCGACAGGCGGCGGCGCTGGACAGGCTGAGCAATGGTCGGCTGCTGCTTAATGTCGTGGTCGGTGGCAACCCAGTTGAACTCGCTGCGGACGGCGTTTTCCTGCCGCATGGGGAGCGCTACGAACAGGCGGGCGAATTCCTGCAAATCTTCCGCCGCCTGCTGGCAGGCGAAACGGTCGACCTCACCGGCAAACACTACCGCATCGAAGCTGGCCGTCTCGATCAGCGCGCCGTGCAACAGCCCCATCCCCGCATCTTCCTCGGTGGCTCATCGGAAGCCGGGCAGGACCTCGCGGCCGAGCAGGTCGACACCTATCTCACCTGGGGCGAACCGGTGGCGCAGGTCGCCGAAAAGGTCGCGTCTGCTCGTCAGAAAGCCGCTGCCCGTGGTCGCACGCTCCGCTTTGGCATGCGGCTGCATTTCATCGTGCGCGAAACCGAAGACGAGGCATGGCGCGAGGCGGAACGGCTGATCAGCAAGGTCTCCGACAGCCAGATCGCGGCAGCGCAGGCCCGTTTCACGCAGCAGATGGATAGCGTCGGCCAACGCCGCATGGCCGAACTGCATGGCGGTGATCGCAACAAGCTGCTGGTCGGCCCAAACCTCTGGGCCGGGGTTGGCCTGGTGCGCAACGGCGCCGGCACCGCCTTGGTCGGTACACCCGAACAGATCGCCGAACGCCTGCGCGAATATCAGGCCGTTGGCATCGATCTGATCATCGGCTCCGGCTATCCCCATCTCGAAGAAGCCTACCGTGTCGCCGAACTGCTGTTTCCGGTTCTGGGCCTTGGCCAGCAGCGTCGCAATCTGGTGGAAACTGTCAGCAACGAGTTCACTGTCGGCTTCCATGGCAAGGCCCAGATCGCCGTCCCGCCTCAGTCCGCCAGCGCGGGATAATCTGTGTAGCCAGCCGCACCATCGGTATAAAACGTCGCCTTGTCCGGCGGCGTGAGTTGCGCGCCTCGGCGGAAGCGCTCGGGCAGGTCCGGATTGGCTAAAAACTTCTCGCCAAACGCGATGAGGTCAGCCTTTCCTTCAAGTAAGGCGCTCTCGGCAGATGCCTGGTCATACTTGCCCGCAAGGATCAACGGACCATCAAAGCTCTCGCGGATCGCAATGGCCACATAGGGGAGACCGTCCGGCTGCACGGCAGGCTCAACCACATGCAGATAGGCCAGCCCCAGTGGTGACAACAGGGCCGCGATTGTCTCGAAATTGCTGACCGGATCACTGTCGCTCATGCCCTGGAAATTGTTGGTCGGCGATACCCGCACGCCAATGCTCGAAGCCGGCCAATGCGTCGACACCGCCTCGAAAATATCGAGCAGGAACTGCGCCCGCTTTTCGGCGCTACCGCCATAGGTATCACTGCGTTGGTTGCTGGCATCGCGCAGGAACTGATCGATCAGATAGCCATTGGCGCCGTGCAGTTCGACACCATCAAAGCCCGCTGCCTTGGCGCGGCGCGCCGCCTCGGCATATTGCCCGACCACCACGGCGATCTCGCCGATATCGAGTTTCACCGGCGTCTCAAACGGCACTGGTCCGTTGACGGTATAGATATTGCCTGCCGCCGCAATCGACGACGGCCCGACCACGCGGCCGCCTGCCTCCAACTGGCTGGAATGTGCCCCACGCCCCATATGCGACAGCTGCGCAAAGATACGCCCACCCTTGTCATGCACGGCCTCGGTCACCGCCTGCCAGCCCTGCTGCTGTGCATCGGTGAACAGCCCCGGCCGCGTCGGTCCCTTGAGGCCGCTGAACGGATCCACCTCGATGGACTCGGTGATGATCAGCCCGGCGCTTGCCCGCTGCGCATAATGCAGGCGTGCAAGCTCGGTCGGCACCTTGCCGTCTGCTGCGCGCCGTCGCGTCATCGGCGCCATCACGAAGCGGTTGGGAAGGGACAGGGCGCCAATCTGGTAGGCGTCGAAAAGCGTGGGCATGAAGGCAATACTCGAAACCAATTGAAGCGGCAGGCGGTCAGGCGGATGCCGCCTTCTGGAGTGTAAGGGTTGGCGCTTTGCCCGACCAGCCAAGCGCCGGCGCGATCCGTTCGATTGTGTCGGTCAGGATCTGCTCATATTCGGAAAGACTGAATTCATACGGCAGCTCAAGCCGCAGCTCGTCGACCAGCGGCAGGACCGGATCATTGAGCAGCCACTCAATGATTTGCTCGGATGTTCCGACCAGATCGCGCGGGAACAGCGTGCGGCGTTCGCCCTGTGGCTTGAGCGTGCGCTCGTAACGACCCGCACCAAAGGCTTCATAGCGCGCCACCCGCGATGCGGGCGCGCTATCTGTCGGCACGATCACCCGGCCTACGGCAACACGCCCCGGCCATGCGTCGGACGCCGCGCGAAAGGTTTCAATCAGGCGGACCTGGGCTGTGTGGAAGTCATCCGTGCCTTCCCCTCTGATGACATTGCCGGTGAGAAAATTGAGCCCATGCTCGCCCGCCCAGCGCGCCGACTTCTGCGAACCGCCGCCATACCAAAGCCGATTGGCCAGCCCCGCCGCATAGGGTTGCAGGCGTGGCCGTTGCGGCCCGAATGGCGTCGCGATTGTCGTGTCCGCGTCGCCAAGATAATCGCCGCGCAGATTGGCGGCGAACCGCTCGATGCGGGCATGACCAAGCTCATGGCTCTGCCAGTCGCCGTCATGGATCAAGGGTCCGAGAATGGCAGAATGCGGTGGCACGCCGGCACTGAGCCCGACATTGAGCCGCCCGTGCGACAGTACATCGACCATCGACAGGTCTTCCGCCAATCGGAACGGGCTTTCATAGCCGATCTGGATGACCGCAGAACCAAGCTGGATCGTCTTGGTCCGTTGACTTGCGGCAGCCAGAAATACCGCCGCGGTGCCAATGCCCGGCTCTAGATGCCGTTGCCGCACCCAGGCGCTGTCAAAGCCGAGCTGCTCGCCGAAGGCGATGAGGTTCAGCGTCGCCTCAATGCCGGGCCCCGGGTCGTCATTGGCGTAGTTGCCCGGAACGAGAAAGGCGAGGTGCTTGATCGCAATGGGATTGGTCATCGGATGTCTCGGGGAATGGGAGCGCCGCACCTCGTCAGATGCGGCGCCTATTAAGATAGCTTCGCTAGAAGCAGGCCGTGATCAGCTCTTTGGCAGGCCGGGAGGATTGGTGCGCGATTCCGACAGCGCTTCGGCCTGCAGGCCCCAGCGCTTGAGGGTGTCGAGATACTTGCCATCGGCGATCAGGCCATTGATCGCGGCGGTCACGGCAGCAGCCAGACCGCTATCCTTGCGGGTGGTCACGGCGATTTCGGCCGTCAGCGGCCAGCCGCCATTGACGATGCCAACCAGCTTGGTGTTGCCGTTAATCGCGGAGCGATAGGCAAGACCCGCATTGGGGTTGAACTCGACATCGGCACGGCCCGACTGCAGCGCCAGCTGGCTTGCAGCGCTATCGTCGTAATACTGGAACTCAGCTGGAGCCAGGCCCGCAGCCTTGTTCTGCTCATCCCAATCGAGGAGGATCTTTTCCTGATTGGTGCCCGCGCCGACGATGATCTTGAGGCCGGCAATGTCTGCTGGCTTGGAGATTTCGGTGATCGGGTTTTCGGTGGCGACATAGAAGCCGAGAACGTCGAGACGATAGGTGGAGAAGTCAAACTTCTCCTTGCGCTCTTCGGTGACGGTCACGTTGCTGATGACGGCGTCAAAGCGGCCCGACTGCAGGCCGAGCGGCCAGTCGGCCCAGGCGACAGGCACCAGCTCAAGCTTCAGGCCCAGCGCGTCGGCAATGATCTGCGCGGTGTCTTCTTCTGCGCCAACCGGGGTCTTGGAGTCGGTGGCATAGGTGCTCAGCGGTGGATCACCAACGGTCAGCGCCACGGTGAACGTGCCATCCTTGACGAACTTGAAATCGGGCGAGATCAGCGCGGCGGCGGCGTCGATCTTTTCGGCGCGGACGCGGTTGGTCTGTTCTGGCGTCAGGTCGAAGGTAATGGTGCTCTGGGCAAAGCTTGGCGCTACGCTCAGCACAGTTGCGGCCATGAGCCCGGCAGCGAGGAGGGGTTTAAGCAGACGCATTGGTGAAGCCTTCTAGGAAATTAGAGCGAAGAGTTTCTGCCGTCGTCCATGCGAACGACAGAAGGGCCGGCGCTTCGCACCCTCGCCGGAATTTGGAGAAGCGTTAGAGAACCTTGGCTAGGAACTCGCGTGTCCGCGCGTGTGTCGCATCGGTGAAGACGCGCGACGGCGGGCCAACCTCGACGACCTTGCCGTCTTCCATGAACACCACCTTGTCAGCCACTTCACGGGCAAAGCCGATTTCGTGGGTGACGATGATGAGCGTGGTGCCCGAGGTTGCCAGTTCCTTGATCACGTCGAGCACTTCGCCGACCAGTTCCGGATCGAGCGCCGATGTCGGCTCATCAAACAACAGAACCTTTGGCTTGAGTGCCAGCGCCCGGGCGATGGCCACGCGCTGCTGCTGGCCACCCGACAGGTGGCGCGGATAGGCATCGGCCTTGTCGGAAAGCCCGACGCGCGCCAGCAGGTCCAGAGCGAGCGCAACAGCCTCGCGACGATCCAGCCCCTGCACCGCAATCGGCGCCTCGATGATGTTTTCAACGACCGTCAGATGCGGGAACAGATTGAAGTTCTGGAACACCATGCCGACGCTCGAGCGACGCTGACGAATGGCGCGATCCTTAAGTTCATACAGCAGGTTGCCGCGACGCTCGTAGCCGATCAGCTCGCCATCGATAGCGACATAGCCTTCGTCAGCGCGTTCGAGGTGATTGATGGTGCGCAATAGCGTCGACTTGCCAGCGCCCGATGGTCCGATGATAGCGGTGACTTCACCGGGCTCGATGGTGAGGCTCACATTGTTCAGCGCATGGAACGTGTCGAAGTGTTTCGAGATATGGCGGATCTCGACACGCCCACCCTGACGGAAAGCGCTTTCTGCGCGAGCGGTCGTCGAAGGATTGTTCCGAGCGGCAGCAATGGCCTTGGAAGTCGCATCGCCGGTGACGAACTTGATCGCGCGGTCGAGGCCGGAGACCTTGCCGTCACGGGTCGAGCCGCGGCCGAAGTAGCGCTCGATGCCGACCTGGAAGAGCGACAGCACGCTCATGATAATCAGGTACCAGACGGTCGCGACCATCAGCAGCGGGATCACTTCGAGGTTGCGCTTGTAGATGACCTGCACGGTGTAAAACAGCTCGGGCAGGGCGAGCACGTAGACGATGGACGTCGCCTTGGCCAAGCCGATGATTTCGTTAAAGCCTGATGGAATGATCGCGCGCATCGCCTGCGGCAGGATGATGTGCAGCGACTGGCGACGCCAAGATAGTCCCAGTGCGGCCGCCGCTTCCTGCTGGCCCTGATCGATGGAGAGGATACCGCCACGGATGATTTCGGCCGAGAACGCCGCCTGATTAAGGCTGAGGCCGATGACCGCTACGGCGAACACGCTGAGCACCGAGGTCATCGAATATTGCAGGAACAGAATTTCAGTGAACGGTACGCCGATATTGAGCGTGGGGTAGAGGTAACCCAGATTGTTCAGCACCAGCAGCAGCACGATCAGCGGGATCGAGCGCAGCAGCCAGATATAGGCCCAGGACAAGCTCGATAGGAGTTTCGACTTTGAGACGCGGGCAAAGGCCAGCAGGCCGCCGATCAGAAACCCGACAATGCTAGCCAGCAGCGTCAGCCAAAGCGTGCGGCTCAGGCCAACCAGAACCGGCTCGGAAAAGAAGAACTGCGCGAACACGTCCCAACCCCATTTGGGGTTGGTCAATATCGAGTTAATCGTAATGGCGATCATCGCCGCAGCGACAACAGTTCCGACCACGCGCCAAGGATGTCGAGCCGGGACGATCTTGTATCCGCCGGGTGTAGATGCCTCATGCGCACCGGAATAACTGGTGTCGATATCGGTGCTTGCCATGATCGAAAACTCCGCTCAGCTTTTGTCTATAGAAATTCTAGAATTTAGCACCGGTAAGTCAATGCGACGGCATTCTGTAGATTGCGCGGCTGAGAGTTGATTTGCCTCAGCCACGCCTGGACGGCGTTAAGCCTGCTTCGCCAGTTGCGCCTGGCGCGCCGCCTTCCAGCCACCTTCGGGCGGCGTGACAAGGGTCGGCACGTAGCCCGGAGGCGGGCCGGAAAGGAACTTTTCGAAGGGCAGGGAACCGTAGATTTCGGGATCGGCCGCGACATCGAACAGCGCCGAATAGCCGGTCGTGAGATAGAGATGGCGCGCCTCAGGCTGCTTGAAACCGGTGGTGAGATAGAGGCGGCCATAGCCCAGTTGCCTAGCGCGCTCCTCCAGTTCCACCAGAATGAGGCGGGCAAGACCTTGGCGGCGGTGGTCCTTGTCGGTCCAAATCCGCTTCATCTCGGCGGTGGTTTCGTCATAGCGCATGAAGGCACCGCCAGCGATGGGCGTGCCGTCGCGCAAGAGCAGCACGAACGCGCCGTCCGGTGCCGCGAAGCGCTCGGGCGGATAGCGGTTCATTTCTGCCGAGGAGTCGCCGAAATCCTCGCCATAACGGCTGTTGTATTCGTCGGTCAGTTGCTCGACCAGCGGACGGGAAATCTCCGCTGTCGGGCTCGTGTAAAGGAAGCTGTCAGTCATGTTGATCGCTCCGGGGAAGCTCAGGCCGCAGCCGTGTTGATGGCCAGATAGTCCTGGACCAGCTGCACCCAATAGCGCGCGGCATCGGTCAGGATTGCGTCATTGAAATTGTAATTGGGATTATGCAAGTCGGCGCTGTCGCCATTGCCGACGAACAGATAGCTGCCGGGCCGCTTTTCCAGCATGAACGCGAAGTCCTCGCTGGCAGTGATGGGCTTAAGTGAGGTGTCGATCCGCGCATCGCCAAAATGACGGCGCGCCGCCTCGCGGGCAAATTCGGTCTCTACCGGATGGTTGACCAGTACGGGATAGCCACGAGGATAGAGTACCTCGGCCGTCGCGCCAAAGCTGGCCGCCTGCGCCTTGGCCAGTTCGGTCAGCCGATGCCGGATATGCTCGCGCACGTCGGCGTTGAAGGTCCGCACGGTCAGTTGAAGCTCGACACCATCTGGGATGACGTTGGGCGCAACGCCGCCGTGGATGGAGCCGACGGTGATCACCGCCATCTCCAGCGGATCGACATTGCGGGATACAATGGTCTGCAAAGCTAGAATGAGTGAAGCACTCGCCACCACCGGGTCGATTGTCTGATGCGGTTTGGCCCCATGCCCACCACGACCCTTAATGCGAATGATGACCAAATCAACGGACGCCATTGCCGGGCCATCGAGGAAGGCAAACTGCCCGGCCGGAACGCCGGGCCAGTTGTGCAGGCCGAAAATTGCATCGACCGGAAAGCGCTCGAATAGCCCTTCCTGGATCATGGTTCTTGCACCGCTATTGTTTTCCTCGGCCGGCTGAAAGATCACCCGCAAGGTGCCGGAAAACTGGCGGCTCTCCGCCAACTGCCTCGCCGCCGACAGCAGGATCGTGGTGTGGCCGTCATGGCCGCAGGCATGCATCTTGCCCGGATTGCGACTGGCATAGGCAAGACCCGTCGTTTCCTCGATGGGCAGCGCATCCATATCGGCCCGGATGGCGACGCTGCGCTCACCCGGTCCGTTGGAAATGGTGCCGACCACGCCGGTCCGTCCGACGCCGGTTTCGACGTCATAGCCCCATTCGCGCAGATACCCCGCGACGAGCGCACTGGTTTCGTGCTCCTCATAGGCCAGTTCTGGTGCGGCATGCAGCCGGTGGCGGAGCGCAACGAAATCCTCGTCCGTCACCGGCGTGTGAGTGCTCATCAGCCGGCCGCCTTGGTGTCGGCCAGTGCATAGCGGCTTTCACGGAAGGGCAGGTCGAGATGGTCGCGCAGGGTGTCGCCAACCTGCTCGCGCACGTGACGGCCGCGCTGTTCAAGGATTGGCAGTACCTGTGCGTCGAAGTCGACCCAGCCTGATTCCGCCAGTTGGAAGCCCAGCACGAAACCATCGGCCGCCCCGGTATCGACCCATTCTTCGATCCGGTCGGCGATCTGTTCTGGCGTGCCGATGAACTCGCTGCGGCGCGTGGTTTCTTCCAATGCCACTTCGCGCAGCGTCTGGTTGTTTTCCTTGGCGACGCGCTTGATGCGGTCGGTGCCCGACTTGAAGTTATTGGTGCCGATATCGCCCAGTTCGGGGAATGGTGCATCGACATCATACTGGCTGAAATCGTGGTGATCGAAGTAGCGGCCGAGATAGGCCAGCGCTTCCTTGATATTCACCAGATCGCGGATTTCCTGGTACTTGCGCTCTGCTTCCGCTTCCGTCGAACCAACGATCGGCCCGATGCCGGGCAGGATCTTGATGGCGTCGGCACCGCGACCATGCGCGATAGCGCTTTGCTTGAGCTTCTGCGTCAGCACGCGGTTTTCTTCGATCGAGGTCGAATTGGCAAAGACCGCATCGGCGTGCAATCCGCCCAGATCAATGCCAGCATCTGAGCCGCCCGCCTGGAACAGGACGGTCTGCCCCTGTGGCGACCGCTGGATGTTGAGCGGACCCTCCGCCGAATGGAACTTGCCCTTGAAGTTGAGGCGATGCAGCTTGGCGAAATCGGCAAACTTGCCCGTGGCGCGATCGCGCACAAAGGCGTCGTCGTCCCAGCTGTCCCACAGACCTTTGACGATCTCGATATGCTCGGCAGCGATCTCATAGCGAAGCGCATGGTCGGGATGGTTGGCCCGCCCGTAGTTCTTGGCAGAGCCCTCAAGCGGTGAGGTTACCGCGTTCCAGCCAGCGCGGCCCTTGCTCAACAAGTCGATGGAGGCGAACTGCCGGGCCACGGTGAACGGATCGCTGTAAGAGGTCGACAACGTGCCCACCAGGCCGATCTTGCTGGTCGCAGCGGCCAGCGCCGAGAGCAAGACGATCGGCTCGAAGCGATTGAGGAAGTGCGGGATCGATTGCTCGTTGATATAGAGCCCGTCCGCCACGAAGGCGAAGGCAATACCCGCTGCTTCGGCCCGCTTTGCCGTGTTCAGCAGGAAGTCGAAATTGACGCTGGCATCCGCCGGCACACTCTCGTGCTTCCAGGCGTTCATATGGCCGCCGGGGCCGTGCAGCATGATGCCGAATGGAATGCGTTTCTTGCTCATGGGAAACCCCGTGGTTAAGCGGAAAGTGCGGTGGGAATGGATCGCTGCCGGGCGGAAGCAACCAGCTCGATTGCCTCAAGGCGGCTGTCGCCCGCATTGGCAAAGTCGATGATGAATTCACGAAGGCCATACTGCGCGGCCAGCGTATCTAGCGTCGCGACGATGTCGTCGCCATTGCCGGCCAGTGCCGTCGATTGACGCCGTTCGATGGTGTAGTCGGTGACACCGGCCTGCCGAGCATATTCGGCCGCCTGTGCTTCGCTGCCGACCGTAACACTCTGCGCGCCGGGGATATGAAGGCGATAGGGCGTAAACAGTTCTGCCTGCGCCCGCGCTTCGCTGGCCGTCCGCGCGACGACCGCAGCAAGCGCAACGATTGGCGCTCGGCCCGTGGCGTCCTTATAGGTGGAAATCGCCGCCGATAGCGTTGCATCGTCGCCATTGAGATGGCGCGCGAAGACGAAGTTCCAGCCGAGTTCCGCGGCCAGCGCCGCGCTATCAACGCTTGCGCCGAGCAAGTGCCTCTCACCAGCTTGGGTCGGACGTGGCGTGGCATCCAGCCCGTGCGGCCGACGCGCTGCATCACTGGAGAGGAAGCTGTCGAGTTCTTCGAGCTGCGCGCGGAACTCTGGCCGATTGGTCAGGTCGCGCCCAGCCTGCAGCGCCTTGGTCGAAAGCGGCAGGCCACCGGGGGCCTTGCCGATGCCGATATCGATACGTCCCGGCGCCAATGCGGCCAACAGGTTGAAATTCTCGGCCACCTTATAGGGGCTGTAATGCTGCAGCATCACGCCGCCTGAGCCGATCCGGATGCGGTCGGTGCGCGCGGCAAGATGCGCCAGCAGAACTTCTGGCGATGAGCTGGCAAGGTCGGGCGTATTGTGATGTTCGGCCACCCAGAAGCGCTCATAGCCCAGCGCCTCTGCGCGTTGTGCCAAAGCAACTGTGCGTCGCAGAGCCTGCGTTGGGTCCTCACCGCGAAGCACCGGGCTTTTGTCCAGCACACTCAATGCGTAACTCATAATCGCCCTGCTCCAAGACCATCTATTGTGCCCGGATTATAAGTCTACTAATCTGATAGATAAATGAGACGAGGCCCTGAGAGGCCCGTATTCAGTAGGGTTTTTCTGATCCCGCGACTTGCCAGCAAGTCCACCCTAAAGCGAAGGGGTGCCACGATCTGTTTTGTTCGCTGGCGGTCGAGACGGAGAAATAAAGGTGAAAGTATCCATCGTTGGCGCCGGAATCGCCGGATTGTCGCTGGCCTGGGCGCTGCGCAAGCGCGGCATTGCGGTCGCGCTGTTCGATGCCGGCGCCATCCCCAACCCGGTCGCCTCGTCCTTTGATGAACACCGCATCACGCGACACACCTATGGACGTCTGCCCGGATACGGCGCGCTGATGCCGCACGCGTTCGCCACCTATGATCGGCTCTGGGCTGACCTTGGGGCCAGCCACTACCTGCCCACCGGCATGGTCTATGTGTCGCGCACTGGCGCGGACGGCTATGCCAGCGCCGCAGCTGAACTTGACGGCGTCGGCATTGCCCATCGCCGCGTGACGTCTGCCGAAATCGCCCAACGCCTGCCCATGCTGCACGCCGAGGGCGTGACCGACGCCTTCGAGGCCGGTGGCGCTGGCATGTTGTTCGCCAATCGCATCGTGACCGATCTGGCGCGCTGGGCGGAACACAATGGCGTGGAGCTTCACCCCCATGCCCGCGTCGATTACATTAATGCCGATACCGGAACGGTGTTGTCCGGCGGCGTGCGCTATGACGCCGATCTGGTCGTTGTGGCTGCGGGCGCGTGGCTACCTGAACTCCTGCCAGCAACCGCCGGCCGCATAGTTCCGTCACGCCAGCTGCTGCTCTATCTGGAGCCTCCCGCCGATCTCGCCAAAGCTTGGGCCGAGGCGCCAATTCTCGTCGATCAGGGCAGCGGCCACGGCGCCTATATCCTGCCGCCCCGCGGCGGCACACGCCTCAAGATCGGCGACCACTTCTTCACGCGCCGCGGCACCGGCAGCGATGATCGTCTGGCAACCGAAATCGACATCGCTCCGGTCCTTACGGCTGCGAGGGAGATATTTGCCCGCTTTGACGACTATCGCATCCTCGAGCGCAAGGTTTGCTACTATACCGTCACCGACGATGAGGGCTTTGTCGTAGAGCCTATCGGTTCAGCGGGCTGGGTATTGAGCGCCTGCTCGGGCCACGGCTTCAAGCTGGGGCCGCTGATCGCCTCGGGTCTCGCCGATGCCATTGCCGGCCTGCGTGACACCGCTAGCATCCCCGCTTGGGCGGCGGGTCGTAGCGCCTGAGAGACGGCAGAGACAACCATCCGGCGACCGTGTCGGATTGCCCCATTAGACTAAAGTCCAGTCGACCCTGATCAGCTGCGTCAGCGTATAGCTGCGCCCTGATAAATCGGCGTCATAATCCATATCTGACTGGTATTTAGCCGTTCGGAGAAGGTTCAGCGCGTCCAGTATTGCAGCGCCAGAACATCCTTAAACCCGTCTGAACTGGTCTATCCACCCGCCGCGACGGCTTGCCTTACCCCCATATTTGACATGATTGTAAAACTGGCCTGCGAGTCGACCAAATCGACTGTCGCGGGCCACGTCAAAGAAAACACCATTTACGTAGAACTGTCGCCTGGGGCACCGCGTTATGACGACGCGCGACCAGCGTTTTGTCGGGATGTGACCATGCCGTCCAGTAATTCAGAGTCCTCTCGCGATGCCTTTGATGCCGTTGGTCGTGGGTTGCAGCATCACAGCCTGCGCCGCGCCAATGTGCGCGCCGTCCTGACGGTGATCGGTTTTAATGCCGGTCTCTCCAATGCCGAGATTTCGCGCCTGTCGGGCCTTGCGCCGCAGACGGTTTCAGCCATCCTCAGCGATCTCGATCAGGCCGGCATGATCAGTCGTGGCGAAGTGCTGCGCGGTCGGCGCGGACAGCCCGCCACACCTATATCGCTGCATCCCGAAGGCGCCTTCGCCATTGGCGTCGAACTCGGCCGCCGGCACGCCGATGTGGTCCTGCTCAATATGGATGCCGAGGTGCTGCAGCGCAGCCAGATGCAATATCCCTATCCGGATGCGCGCACCCTGTTCGACGAGCTTGGTAGCATCATCGGCCGGATGCTGGTCGGCTTCACTGCCGAGCAGCGCAGCCGTCTGCGCGATATCGGCGTCGCGATGCCTTCCAATCTTGCCGCCCATATTGCCCAGGTCCAAACCACGCAGGCGCCGCGGGCACATTGGGACGATGTCGATGTCGTGGCCGAATTGTCAGGCCGCACAGGCCTCGATGTCCGTGTGTTCAACGATGGCAATGCCGCGTGCTGGGCCGAGCTGATCGCCTTTCCCCGGCCGCGCCCCGCCAACTTCATCTACTTCCTGATCTCCCGCAATGTCGGTGCAGGCATCGTGGGGGAGGGGATGTTGTGGGAAGGGCCGAGCGGCAATTCGGCAAATCTTGGGGCCATGCTGGTTGCCGATTGCAACGGCAAGCTGCAGCCTGCTCATTCCATCGCGTCGGTCGCGGCTTTGTGGCGGCGGCTCAACGCGGCTGGCATTGAGACCGATATCGCCCGCGTCGAAGACTGGGACTGGTCGAGCTTCGGCGTGGTATTGGATCAATGGTTGACCGAAACCGCCCAGGCGCTGGCCCAGATCGTTTTTAACACCACAATGGTCATTGGCAGCGAACTGGTGGTCGTCGATAGCATCGTGCCCGACACGATCATCGCCGAGCTGGTTACGCGCCTGTCAAACGAGCTGCATGCTCTGGCGGCCCCGACCTACATTCGGCCGCAGGTGCTGGCTGGGCATCTTGGTGGAGTGGCGCCGGCGGTTGGTGCGGGAGAACTTACGCTCTATCGCCGCTATTTCTCACGCAGCCTGGCCGACCTTGCCAGTTGAGGCGATGAAGTCGAGCGAGTCGCGCAACTGACCGCTTGGCGTGAATACCACGGTGTGACGCTCGGTAATGACATGTTCCGCGCCAGTGCGTGGATTGCGCCCGATACGCTCGGCACGCGAGCGCACCTGTAGGGCGCCAAATTTGGTCAGCTTGACGTTTTCACCGGCCATCAGCGCTTCGCGCATCATCTCGAACATAGTCTCGGCGATGTTGCTGACATCTGCCTTGTCCAGGCCAGTCTGCCGTGTTGCGGCGTCACAGAGCATGGCACGCGTAACTGTTGTGTTCACGGTGGTTCCCTCCGTATTCTTAAGTTCATATTCCGAAGTTAAGCCGATGTCCAGTATTCGGTCCTATTTTAAAACTTGAACGATCTGATCAAGTTATCTTGACATATTTTAGAATGGTTATAAGCTGAGCCTCGTTCTATGAAGGAATTCAGAGCCGAATCGAGACGTATTGTCGTCTCCGGCTGTCGTGAATGTCCGTTGATAAGAGGTCCCTCGTGAGACTGACGCGCCAATCAAACTATGCGATCCGTACCCTGGTCTATTGCGCCGTCAATGAGCCTGGGCTGAGCCGCGTGGCTGATATTGCCAAGGCTTACAACATTTCCGAGCTGTTCCTGTTCAAGCTGATCAAGCCACTGGTCGAAAATGGCCTGCTCGCCACAGTGCGCGGCCGTCATGGCGGCATCAAGCTGGGCAAGAGCGCCGATGACATCACGCTGCTTGATACCATTCGCCTGACCGAAGAAAACTTCGCTCTGGCAGAGTGCTTTGAAGATGGCGCCGATTGCCCGTTGATCGGCGAATGCGATCTCAATAGCGCGCTGCGTGAAGCGCTGGGTGCGTTTTTCGAAGTGCTGGCCAGCTACACGATTGCCGACCTCGCCAGCAAGAAGCGTTCGATCCGCGATCGCCTCGGCCTGTCGACACTTGACGCTGTGATGACCCCCGCGCACTAATTTTTGATCGCCACGATTTTTGAACACCCCGGCCATGGTCCGGGGTGTTTGCATTTCCACTTCCTATTCCACCCACCGCGTCACTCTCGCGTAGCAGGGAATTTCCCCTCATCCCGGAAATCCCGTTGGCTCGTAAAAGATGAGTTTGACAGTCATGTTAGAATATGGTTTTGTCCAGTCAGCGCGATGCCGACCGACCTTCGAGGGGATTGGGTTGGCGCTTCGCAACCGAGACGACGGGGCTTGCTGCTACCGTCTCCCCGGGCTGGTCAGGGTCCTCAACGCCCTGACCAGCCTTTTTCTATTCTATCGGCCCCAACGCAGGGGTCTCACGCGGTGAGCGGCCTTTTCTTTAGGGGCCGCCTATGCTCTATCCGCGCTCATGGCCGCAGCACCCCTTCTTTCGCTTCAGAATATCAAACTCACCTTCGGTGGAACGACGCTCCTTGAGGGCGCCGAAATCATTGTTTCGCAGGGCCAGCGCGTCGCGCTGGTGGGCCGCAATGGCTCGGGTAAATCCACACTGCTCAAGATCGCCGCCGGCGACGTGACCCACGACAGTGGCGTACGCTTCGTCGAGCCGAGCGCCACCTTGCGCTACCTGCCGCAGGAGCCCGATCTCTCGGCGTATGCGACAACGCTCGAATATGTTGAAGCGGGCCTTGGGCCAGGCGACGACGAATATCGCGCGCAATATCTTTTGAGTTCGCTTGGCCTCACCGGCGCCGAAGATCCTAAAAATCTTTCGGGTGGCGAAGGTCGCCGTGCCGCCTTGGCGCGCGTCCTGGCGCCTCGGCCCGACGTGCTGCTCCTCGACGAGCCGACCAACCATCTCGATCTGCCGGCCATCGAATGGCTGCAGGCCGAACTCAATTCCATGCGCTCGGCCATGGTACTGATCAGCCACGATCGTCGGTTCCTCTCCGATCTGACGCGTTCCACCGTATGGCTTGACCGCGGCGTGACGCGCCGGCTCGACAAGGGCTTTGCCCATTTCGAAGCCTGGCGCGATCAGGTGCTCGAAGAAGAAGAGCGTGACCGCCACAAACTCGACCGCCAGATCGTGCGCGAAGAGCATTGGCTGCGCTATGGCGTGACTGCGCGCCGCAAGCGCAACGTGGGCCGTCTCGAGCGTCTGGCCGGCCTGCGGCAGGATCGGCGCGAACAGCGCCGCGTCACCGGTTCGGTCAACATGCAAGTTGCCGAGGGCCGCACCTCCGGCGCGCTGGTGGTTGAAGCAGAACACATCGCCAAAGCCTATGGCGACCGCATCATCGTCGGCGATTTTTCGACCCGCGTCGTACGCGGCGACCGTATTGGCATTGTCGGCCCGAACGGCGCCGGCAAAACCACGCTGATCAAAATGCTGACCGGGCTCGATCAGCCCGATAGCGGCACCATCAAGATGGGCTCGGCGCTTGAACTCGCCATGCTCGATCAGGGCCGCGCCAAGCTTCATCCCGATACGCGCCTCAAGGAAGCGCTGACCGGCGGTGGTTCCGACACGCTCCAGATCAACGGCCAGCCCAAGCACGTCATCGGCTACATGAAGGACTTCCTGTTCGGACCAGAACAGGCCAACACCCCCATCGGCAAGCTATCCGGCGGCGAGCGCGCCCGCGTGGCTCTGGCGCGTGCCCTGTCGCTGCCATCGAACTTCCTGGTGCTCGACGAGCCGACCAACGATCTCGATCTCGAAACGCTCGACCTGCTCGAAGAAATGGTCTCCGACTATGCCGGCACCGTCATCGTCGTCAGCCACGATCGTGACTTCCTCGACCGCGTCGCAACCTCGGTGATCATCGCCGAAGGCGAAGGCCTGTGGCTCGAATATGCCGGTGGCTATTCCGACATGGTGATCCAGCGCGGCGAGGGCGTCACCGCCCGCGAGCCTGTAGCCAAGGCCCATCGCGCCGGCAAGACCAGCCTGACCCAGACCACGGCCGCCACTTCGGCACCGGCGCCCAAGCGCAAGATGAGTTTCAAGGAAAAGCACGCCCTCGAAACCCTGCCCAAGCAGATCGCCAAGTTCGAAGCCGACATCAAGGCCATCAACGAACAGCTAGCCGACGGCAATTTCTACACCAAGGACCCGGTCGGTTTTGCCGCAAAGTCCAAGACGCTGATGGAAACCGAAGCCAAGCGCGCCAAGGCTGAGGAAGAGTGGATGGAGCTGGAATTGCTGCGTGAAGAGCTTGAGGGTTAGTAAGAATACCCTCACCTAGCCTCCCTCTGTTCAGGGGGAGGTTAGGTGGGGGTACTCTTCCTTCCACTTAACCTAAGTCGTCAGTCTTTCCACTCAAACTTCGGCTCTGCGATGTAGTGCAGATCCTCGGGCGCCTCGCCGCTGATACGGCGCAGCAGAAGCGAGCCGAGGTGATGTCCGGCATCGGCGAAATCCTCGAACACTGTCTCGGCGCCCGGCTGGAATTGCGCAAACATCGCCGAGGCCTGTTTGGACACCACATGCACGTCCTTGCCCACGACCTTGCCGCTATCGTTGAGCCCGCCGATCACCGCCAGCGCTGATACCTCCGAGGCGCAGACATAGCCGTCCGGGCCGTCCGGGCGCTTGGTGCGCTTCATCACATAGCTGCGGATCAGATCGGTTGGGCTGGTGAGGTTCACGTCCGCGGCAAACTCATAGGCTATCCCCGCCTCTTCGGCTGCGCGGGCGACACCTGCCTTAAGGTGCTCCGTATAGGTCAGCGCGCTCTCGGGCAGAATGATCGACACTTTTCTGCAGCCCTTCTGCACCAGCCGCTTCACCGCGCCATAGGCATAGGTTTCGTTGTCGAAGTCGACGAACGGGTGTGGGTCTGGCCAGAGCGTGCGACCGTGGCTGACAAAGGGGAAGTCGCTGTCGAGCAGGAAGCGGATACGCTCGTCAAAGCTTTCGGCCTTGGAGAAGATCACGCCGTCTGCCATGCGGTTGCGCACGATATGTCGGATCGGCTCAATCGGATCGACATTGCGGAACAGCGGCGTGATGACGATGTGATAGGAGGTATGGCGCACAGCCTCGCTCAGTCCGCTCACAATGCTCGAGCCAAAACCGTAGATCTGCTCGTCCGGCTCCAGCACCAGTGCGATGACGTGGGTGCGGCCGGTCTTGAGGCGCAGCGCCGCGCGGTCGGGCAGGTAACCCACTTCGGCGGCAACCTTTTGTACCCGCTCGCGCGTTTCCTGCGACAGCTCGGGGGCGTTGTTGAGGGCGCGCGAGATCGTCGTGATTGCAAAGCCCGTCATCTGGGCGATGGTCTTGAGCGTGGGCTTGCCAGATGGCTTGACGCCGCGCTTGCCTTTGCTGACAGCCGGTACGTCGTCTTCGGACACTGCGTTTACCCCCGGAACCGCCCGTGGGCGGTGGCCTGTTATCGATCCGGGACAACACCAGATTGTCCGACGCAGTTCAAGCGTCCATTCGATTCATAGGAGTTGGGCTGCGCCTCGTAAAGATGAGCTGCATGATCATAATTTCTCACTACGACGAATGTCGAGCAGTCTTTTTCCGGAAATATGCATTCTCTGGTCGTTGCCCATCTAGCAATCGGTCCGGAACGCTCCTATCTTGCCAGCACTGCATCGGCACATGACGATGCTCGAGCCGCTAACCAGCAGGAAAGGACTGAAGATGATGACATCACTTAGCTTCCCAATCCATGCAGGCTTTCCGCTCGTACGTACCGGTGTAACTGTTGCCAAACGCTGGCAAGGGACCTGTCGCTCGAAACGAATGTGACCAGCCGTCACGCCTTCGTCTCACTTCTCCGATAGAACCCCAGCATTGCCGGACAGAATGGTGCAAGCCCCGTTTGCTCACCCGATTCTGGTTCATGCAATGCCCAAGAAGAGCATCCAGCCATGCAGGAACGCAGTTTAGATAGGGCCCAGGCCCACAAGCCAATCGTGATAGAAGTTGCCGGGGAACCCCTCGGCGTCGTCGTGCCAAATGCCGACGGCTTCCGTTTTCTCGCCGTCAAGCTCCCCGCTTTCGCTATCGACGGGCAGCAGTTCGAGACCGTCGAAAAGGCTCATTTCGCCGTATCGCAGGCCGTCCGCAAGGGCGCCGACGCGGCATGAAAAAGGCGAGGCACTGAGCCTCGCCTTGCATCTTGTTCAGTCAGACAATCCTAGCCGTCATTATTGGCGTTGAGATCGTCCGGGTGCTTGCCTTCGCTGATCGGCGCTGCCGGTTCGAGCGCAACATCTATTGCCTGAGCGAGGGCTCTAACATCGACATGCGCGCCCCCGTGGCCCTGCCGTTCCAGCTCAGCTGAAATGGCAGTTGCTATGGTCTGGCGCCGCGAGCGATCAGCCTCCGTTGCCATTGATCTGCACTCCGCCGCCGTCGATCCGTACTTCAAGCGCAGGTTTCTGCTTCTCTTGGTAAGTATAGATGGCAAAGCCGACAACCGCGACCAGCAAGATTGCAAGCACGGCGTAAAGTCCATTCCGACTCATAGAAAACTCCTGACGCTTAATCAGAAAGCTCAACGCACAACTTGGCGTCTGGTTCACCCAGCCAGGTTATTCTTGTGCCGCAATCGCCCTCAAGGCCATGACAAAGGCGGTGACGCCAATGGCGATCGGCCCGGAATTGTCGATGATGATCGGATTGATGCCAGCAGGAACCGGCGCGCTTTCCCGCGCCAGGCGTGCAGTGATCTGGTCGCCGCTTTCGCGCCCGCGCAGGGTCAGACGCTCGGCCCGCCGCGAGATTTCGGCGGTGATCAGCACCACGGCACAGGCCGGATATTTGGCGCGTGCTTCGGCGACCACATGGCGCGACACATTGGCGACAACGATCTTGCCTAGCGCCAGGTCGGTATCAACGCTCAGGGGCAGAGCATAGCGCAGATTATGCGCGTCCCATGATAGCGCGAACCGTCCGCCAGCTTCCATCTGCTCGAATTGCTCGCGGTCAATGCTGTCGTGGTCTTCCACTTCGACGGCGGCGGGACGTGTGACGAGGCGGCGGACAAATACGAAGCGTTTATCGTTGTCCAGCGCCTGGCGGGCACCGCCGATCAGCGTGTCCTTGCCAACGCCCGATGGGCCAACGACCAGAACAAGTGAACCGAGCGGTCGCGCCATGGTGTCAGCTAACCCTTATGCCTTGCCGCCAAACGCTGCGCACGACGGCCAAATCGCCCACCATGCGCACGCGCACCATATCGCCACGCTTGCCCACCGCAATCTCGCCGCGGTCGTCGAGCCCGGCAGCGCGCGCCGGATTGGACGTCACGGTCGCCAGCGCCTTGGGCAGGCTCAGTCCGTCCACGCGCTGCGGCAGCACAAAGGCGGCCTGCAGCAGCGCCAACGGCACGTAATCTGAACTCAGAATATCCAACAGCCCCGCCCGCACCAGATCGGTCGCAGAGATATTGCCAGAATGGGAACGGCCGCGCACCACATTCGGTGCGCCCATCAGGATTGCAAGGCCCGCATCATGAGCCGCCGAAGCGGCTTCCAGCGTCGTAGGGAATTCAGCAATGGCCACGCCATCGGCCACGGCTTCTTCGATATGGGCGAGGGTCGTGTCGTCGTGGCTGGCAAGGCGCAGGCCCAGCTCTTTGGCGCGCTCTACGATGTGCTTGCGGCTTGGGCCGGCATAGCTGTCGTGCTCGAACTGGCGTTCGGCCAGATAGGCTTCGACCTCTTCGGGCGTCCGGCCCATCTTGTCCTTGTAGAAGCGCCGATAGTCTTCCATCGAGCGGAACTGGCGCTGGCCGGGGGTGTGATCCATCACCGAAGCCAACCGCGTCTGTTCGCTATCGGCATAGGCATCAAACTGCTCGATCACGTCGGGCGTCGGCAGTTCGCAGCGCAGATGCACGAAGTGCTCGGCGCGCAACCAACCATCGTGGCGGCCGCTCGCTATGGCGCCGGTCAGCTTGTCGACATGAGCGCCCATGCCGGGAAGATCTGGGTCCGAGCCGATACGAACCGCGTCAAACACCGTGGTAATGCCCGAGCCCGCAATTTGCACGTCATGGGCATGCAGCGAGGACAGTGGGTCCCAGAATACGCCGGGGCGTGGGCGATAGTGGTTTTCCAAGTGGTCGGTGTGCAGCTCGACCAGGCCGGGGATCAGATAATCCCCCTCCATGTCCTCGCCAGACTGGCTTGTGCCTTCGTCGATCGCAGTGATTACACCATCCTGCACGGCTACGCTGCCGTCGATGACAGTGTCGGCCAGCACGATGCGGGCATTGCGGAAAACCGTCCCAACCATCAAGCATCGGCTCCGAGCTTGAAGTCAGCGACGCGGCGGAACGGCTTGCCAGCGTCAGGCTCGTGGAACAGCACCAGCCGGTCCAGCACAACGGGCTCTTCCAGAACAGGGCCAAACCAGGTGTTGGCGGCCTGCGCGATTTCCCGTGCATCTTCGCCGGTCAGCCTGTCGCTCAGCGTCATGTGGAAGCGGAACTCTTCAAACACGTAGGGATAGCCATAGGCGTCGAGCAGTTCGATCTGCCTTTCGCTCAGGCCCTTGCCGGCCCGCGCAGCTCGATCCTTGACCGACATGGGCGCACGGAACGGATCAAAATCCTCGACGACGTGCGAGGCAAAATCCTGCAGCGCTTCGTTTTCGCCATCGACCATCAGCGCCAGAAAACCTTCAAGCGAGGCTAACTGCAGTTTCCCGAGTTCGATGGGCTGATGCCGGGTCGCAAATTCGGCAAGCGCCGCGCGCAACGCGGCTTCGTTCATATCTTCGGCCAGCGCCATTGGCGCCTTGATCGTGGCGTGGAAGCCATAGCGATTGGCCGATTGGGTCAGGTTCAGCAAACGGTCGCGGTCTATGCCAGCCACGGGGCCATGGAAAAGGTCGCCGTCATGGGCGTCGCGGCCAAGCCAGGTTGCCGCACGCTCCCAGATATTGCTGGTCGCCGAGGGAGCGAAGTAGATCGCGAATCGTTCTGTCATTGGGACTCCATGGCCAGCGGCTACTCGGACTGTGTGTCGCCCGTTTGACAATTGTCCACCTCAAGCATTGGTGGCTACCTTCGCCTACACCGAATCGCAAGCTCGGAGAACCTATGGACCGCACACTCCTCGAACAGTTGTTTCGCCGAGCGGTCGCGACCGCACAGCCTGCACTGGGGATCAGCCTCAATCTTCCGCCCAAGCCGCGTGGCCGCACCATCGTCGTCGGCGCTGGCAAAGCGTCAGCCCAGATGGCGCGGGCCTTTGAGCAGGCCTGGGACGGTCCTTTGTCGGGCATTGTGGTGACGCGCTACGGTTATAGCGAGGCGTGCGAGCAGATCGAAATCGTCGAGGCGGCGCACCCTGTGCCGGACGAAGCGGGCTTTCTCGCAGCCCGTCGCATCATGGAAACCGTGTCGGGCCTGAGCCCTGACGATCTGGTCGTGGCGCTGATTTCGGGCGGCGGCTCGTCGCTTTTGCCCGCTCCGGCGCCTGGCCTGACCCTTCATGACGAACAAGTTATCAACAAAACGCTGTTGGCGTCAGGCGCGCCGATTTCGGTGATGAACATGATCCGCAATCAGTTCTCGACCATCAAGGGCGGACGCCTCGCGGCGCGTTGCGCTCCGGCCCGCGTGGCAACGCTGGTTGTGTCTGATGTTCCGGCCGACGATCCGGCCGTGGTGGCATCCGGCCCAACGCTTCCCCTGTTCGGCACGCGCGAACTGGCGCGCAAATATGCCAGCCTCTATCGCCTCGAACTGCCGCCCAACGCCGCCAACCTTCTGGCGGGCGAAGAAAACCTCGCGCCAACGCCCCATGATGCAGCGTTTGCAAGCAATACGATCCGCACGATCGCGTCAGCCGGCCTGTCGCTCGAAGCTGCTGCCGCCGAAGCACGCCGACAGGGTGTTGAGGCCGTCATCTTGTCCGACTCCATGGAGGGCGAGGCGCGCGACGTGGCGCAGGTTCACGCCGCCATGGCGCGAGAGATCGTGCTGCGCGACCGCCCCTTCACCAAGCCGGTCGTTCTTTTATCGGGCGGCGAAACCACGGTGACCTTGCGCGGCAAGGGCAGGGGCGGACGCAACACCGAATTCCTGTTGTCGCTCGCCAGCATCATCGATGGCATGGCCGGCGTCTCGGCCGTCGCTGCCGACACCGATGGCATTGATGGTTCGGAAGATAATGCCGGCGCCTTCGTTGACGGCACCACGGCGACGCGTCTGCGCAAGGCCGGGATCGACCCGCTGGCGGCTCTTGCGAATAACGACGCCTATTCGGCCTTTGAGGCGATTGGCGACCTGCTGGTCACTGGCCCGACCGGCACCAATGTGAACGATTTCCGGGCAATCCTGATCCGATAGGAGACGATGATGGCAAAGGCAGTGGGCATTGGCGGTGTGTTCTTCCGCGCGCCCGACACCAAGGCATTGGCTACATGGTACGACACCCATCTCGGCATTTCCGGCTTTTGGGGGCAGCAGGCGGGCCTGACCATTTTTGCGCCGTTTGAGGCCGACACCGACTATTTCCCGGCCAGCCAGCAGACCATGCTCAATTTCCGCGTCGATGACCTTGATGGACTGATCGCACAGCTGAGGGCTGCTGGCATCGGTGTCGAAACCCGCCCCGACGAATGGGACACAACGGAAACCGGGCGTTTCGCTCGCATCATCGACCCTGCCGGCAATCACGTCGAACTGTGGCAGCCACCCGCCAGCCACTGAATAAATCATACAATTTGGTGCACTGCCCCTTGGCAGGGATGCGTGCTGTCTGCTTTATACCGCCAGTTTTTCGGGAGAAGCCGTCTCATGGCAAAACGCAGGATCGCCGTCATTGGTGTGGGCAAGATTGCGCAGGACCAGCACCTGCCCGTCATCGACGCATCCGAGGATTTTGAACTGGCGGCGACCGTCTCGACGCGCGGGCTGAGCCACAATGGCCTGCCGGCGTTCAAGACCCCCGCCGAGCTCTACGCGGCCCTGCCGGATGTATCGCTGGTGTCGATCTGCACGCCGCCCGGCATCCGCCACCAATATGTCCGCGAGGCGCTCGACGCCGGCAAGGACGTGATGATGGAGAAGCCTCCCACGACGACGATCTCCGAACTCGACGATCTGATCGCTCACGCCAAACGGCTTGATCGCGTGCTCTACCAGACCTGGCATTCCCAATATAACGCCGCAGTCGACCGCACCAAGGCGATCATCGCCGATCAGGGCGTCAAGTCGGTGCGCATCGATTGGCGCGAAAGCGTCCGCAAATGGCATCCCGGGCAGGACTGGGTGTGGGAGCCCGGCGGCTTCGGCGTCTGCGATCCAGGCATCAACGCGCTGTCGATTTTCACCAAGATCATGCCGTTCCCGGTCTTTGTGCAAAGCGCCAAGCTGACCTTCCCGGCCAACCGGCAGACGCCCATTGATATCGAGATCGGCTTTAAGTCCGGTCAGTTGCACCAGCCAGAACTCTCGGCTGGCTTTAACTGGCTCGAAGAGAAGGGTGAGGTCTGGACCATCCGCATTGAGACCGGAACGGGCGATGTGCTCAAGCTCGAAGGTGGTGGCCGCTCGCTGCGCGTCAACGACGAGTTGGTGCTTCAGCATGGCGATCACGAATATGCCGTCATGTACGACCGTTTTGCCGAACTGCTCGACCGCCACGAAACCGATGTCGACGCCGCCCCGCTCCGCCTCGTCAGCGATGTCTTCCTGATGGGCGCCCGGATCAACGGTCCTGATTTTGAGTGGTAGGGGATACCCCCACGTAACCTCCCCCTGATAGGGGAGGAATACGCTCGGTGCTTGTGAACCGATAGAGTCAGAGACGCGACTAGTTCCTCCCCCTTTTCAGGGGGAGGTTAGAAGGGGGTACTCTTACTTCCCCGCATCCGTGAGCGTCTTGATATCATCCTCGCTGAGCTTTAGACGCACGCCCTTGGCAAGGCTGCGCACCTGCTCAACCGACGTCGCCGAAGCAATCGGCGCCGTTACGCCGGGCTGGGCCACGAGCCACGCAAGCGACACCTCGGCCGGTGTCGCGTCATTGGCCTTGGCGACTTTGTCGAGTGCGGCAAGAATTTTCTCGCCCTTGGCATTGAGATAATTGGCAGCACCACCGCCGCGCGCCGATTTACTGAAATCGGCCTTGCTGCGATACTTGCCGGTCAGGAAACCAGCCGCGAGGCTGTAATAGACCACGGTCCCGATCTCATGGGCGGTGACTGTGTCACGCAGTGCATCGAACTCGGCGCGATCATAAAGATTGTAGCGCGGCTGCAGCACATCATAGCGCGGCAGCGACTTGATCACCGAGACCTGTTGTGCCGCCTCGACCATTTCGGCGGTGTAGTTCGAGGCGCCAACCGCCCGCACCTTACCAGCCCGAACCATCGGATCGTAAGCGCCGAGCGTTTCTTCGTGACTGGTTTCCAGGTCCGGCCAGTGGCTGAAATAGACGTCGATATAGTCGGTCTGCAGGCGCGCCAGCGAAGCTTCAAAAGCAGGGGCGATCTTGTCCGCTGCCAGTCCGCCAGGCTTGTTGGCCGAATTGACCTTGGTGAAGATATGAACCGCCTCGCGGTTGCCGCGGGCTTTCAGCCATTTGCCGATGATCGTTTCGCTCATGCCAGGAGGATTGCCGGGCACCCAGTTGGGGTAACCCTCCGCCGTATCGATGGCGGTAAAACCTTCTTCGACGTAGGCATCGAGAATGGCGAATCCGGCCTTTTCATCCACCGTCCAGCCAAAGACGTTACCGCCCAGCACCAGCGGTTCGATGACAATTTCACTGCGTCCGAGCGGGCGACGATCCATGATGTGTCTCCTGTAAAATCTTTAGATAAACGCCGGCATCGGCATTCGGTTCGATTGCAGGGGCCACGCAAAATGCAACCCAGCCAGATCAATATAGGCATGGCAAGTGGCCGGATCATCCCTATGGCGCAGAGAGATAAATTGCTTGAACGGCGCCGCGATCAGCGCTTGGGCTCGATCAGGTCCCACTTGTTGCCATAGAGGTCTTCAAACACCGCCACCGAGCCATAGCTCTCGTGCCGCGGCTCCTCCAGAAACCGCACGCCGCTCTCGATCATCGCGGCATGGTCGCGTGTGAAGGTGCTGGTATTGAGGAAAAACATGACGCGTCCGCCGCCCTGCTTGCCAACGGCCGCAAGTTGCGTTTCGCCCTCGGCCTTGGCCAGCAAAAGCTGCGCCCCGGACTGGCCCGGCGGGGCAATCAGCACCCAGCGTTTGTCCCCACCCAGATCGGTATCGGCGACCAGGTTGAAGCCGAGCTGATCACAGTAAAATGTGATCGCGTCTTCATAATCTTTGACAAGAATGGCTACGGTGGCAATGGATTGGGTCATGGCGTACATGGATCATCAGTGCAGCTGCATGGTCAAGCGCTTCAAGCCGCGCCGAACGGTTCATTTTAAAACCGTCCATTTCTGTGGAATGTGGTTCTGGCCGTCATCAGATTGACCAAATGGTCAAACTCCCCCATTGCGCTCCCGCAGATTCTACGCTTTGTTGGCCGCAAGCCCCTGCCATCAAGCTGGGTGCGCATAATATTCTCGGGAGAAAACATTCATGAAATTGATGAAAAGCTTGCTGGCGGCGACCGCCATCATTGCTTTGGCCGCTGGCGCAGCCCAGGCCAAGCAACTGGTGTTCTGCTCTGAGGCTTCACCCGCGCATTTCGATCCAGGTCCAACCACTGGCGGCAACGACTTCGACGCGTCCTCGCGTACGATCTTCAACCGTCTCGTCGAGTTCAAGCATGGCGGCACCGAGGTTGAGCCCGGCCTTGCCGAGAGCTGGGAAATTTCCGACGACGGCCTGACCTACACCTTCCACCTGCGTCCAAACGTGAAGTTCCACACCACGTCCTATTTCACGCCAACGCGTGATTTCAATGCGGACGACGTGATCTTCTCGTTCGAGCGTCAGTGGAAAGAAGACAACGCTTATTACACCTATCTCTCTGGCCTTTCCTGGGACTACTTCCAGGGCATGGACATGCCCAAGTACCTCAAGAGCATCGAGAAGGTTGATGATCTGACCGTCAAGATCACCCTGAACGAACCAAACTCGCCAATGATCGCAAACCTGGGCATGGACTTCGCGTCCATCATGTCCAAGGAATATGCTGATCAGCTCGAAGCCGCCGGCACGCTGGCAGACTTCGCTTCGGCCCCGGTTGGCACTGGCCCGTTCCAGTTCGTTGATTACCAGACCGACGCTGTCATCCGCTATGCAGCCTTCCCAGACTACTGGGCTGGCAAGGTCGCCATCGACGACCTGATCTTCGCCATCACGACCGATCCGGCTGTGCGCGTGCAGAAGCTCAAGGCCGGCGAATGCGATATCATTCCATATCCATCGCCAGCAGACATTGCCGACCTCCAGGCTGACCAGAACCTCGTCGTTCAGGAACAGGAAGGCCTCAACATCGGCTACATGAGCTACAACACTACCGTTGCTCCGATGGACAATGTTGCGGTCCGTAAGGCCCTCAACCAGGCCATCAACAAGGACGCCATCATCGAGGCAGTCTATCAGGGCGCCGGCCAGGTTGCCGTCAATCTGATCCCGCCAACCATGTGGTCCTACAACACCGAAGTGAAGGACGACGCCTACGATCCAGCAGCTGCCAAGGCAGCTCTCGAAGCCGCTGGCGTCAAGGACCTGAAGCTTGACCTCTGGGCCATGCCTGTCAGCCGTCCATACAACCCAAATGCGCAGCGCGTTGCTGAACTCATCCAGGCCGACTGGGCCGCTGTTGGCGTCAAGGCCAATATCGTCTCCTACGAGTGGACCGAGTACCGTGAGCGCGGCAAGGCCAAGGATCGCCCAGGTGCGTTCCAGATCGGCTGGACCGGCGACAATGGTGATCCAGACAACTTCTTTGCGACCCTGTTCTCCTGCTCGGCTATCGGCGTTTCCAACTATTCCAGCTGGTGCGACGAAAGCTTCGAAAAGCTGATCCAGGACGCAAAGACCATTCCTGATCAGGCTGAACGTACCAAGCTCTATGAGCAGGCCCAGGTCGTGTTCAAGGAACAGGCTCCGGCCCTGACCCTGGCACACTCCAAGGTGTTCATGCCAATGAGCAAGCGCGTCATCGGCTACACCATGGACCCGCTTGGCATTCACCGCTTCGACAACGTCGACGTGACTGAATAATACCGGTTCTAACGAAAACAAGGGCGGCGCTGCATAAGCGCCGCCTTCATCATTGGCGGGATCATGCTTCGATACATTCTGCATAAGCTGGCGCTGATCGTGCCAACGGTGATTGGCATCACCATTGCTTCATTCGCGTTCATCCGGCTTTTGCCCGGCGATCCCATCCTGGCCATGGCTGGTCAGCACGGCGTATCGCCCGAACGCTACGAAATCCTCCGGGAACAGTTCGGCTTCAACCTGCCCATCTGGCAGCAGTATCTGAACTATGTCTGGGGCGTGCTGCACGGCGATTTCGGCATATCGCTGGCCACCAAGCGCCCTGTCCTGACTGACTTCCTGGCGCTGTTTCCCGCCACGATCGAGCTGGCGACCTTCGCCATGTTGATTGCCATTGCTGTGGGCATTCCCGCCGGCATCTTTGCCGCCGTCAATCGCGGCTCTTGGTTTGATCAGGTAACCATGGGGATCGCGCTCACCGGCTATTCCATGCCCATCTTCTGGTGGGGCCTGCTACTCATCATTTTCTTCTCGGGCTATCTCGGCTGGACCCCTGTTTCGGGCCGCATCGCGCTCAATTTCTTTTTCAAGCCCGTCACGGGCTTCATGCTGATCGACAGCCTGATCTATGGCAATTGGGCCGCCTTCGTGTCGGCCGTCCGTCACCTGATCCTGCCAGCGGTGGTGCTGGGCACCATCCCGCTCGCCGTTATCGCGCGGCAGACCCGTTCGGCCATGCTCGAAGTGCTCGGCGAGGACTATGTCCGCACCGCCCGCGCCAAGGGCCTGTCACCAAACCGCGTCATCAACATCCATGCTCTGCGCAATGCCATGATCCCGGTGGTCACCACTATCGGCCTGCAGGTCGGCATGCTGATGGCCGGCGCCATCCTGACGGAAACCATCTTCTCCTGGCCGGGCATCGGCAAATGGATGATCGATTCCATCTCCAAGCGTGACTATGTCGTCGTCCAGTCCGGGCTGCTGCTGATCGCGCTCGTGGTCATGGCGGTCAACCTCATCGTCGACGTGCTCTATGCCGTCATCAATCCTCGGATAAGGGCGCGCTGATGACCGAGATTACCCCCGTATCGACCGAACGCCCGCGCCTCGCAGCGCTGGCAGAGTTCTGGCATTATTTCTCCATGAACCGCGGCGCCGTCATCGGCCTCGTCGTGTTCACTTTCCTGGTCATTGTGGCCCTATTCGCCCCTCTGATCGCGCCATTCCCGGCCGATCAACAGTTCCGCGACGCTCTACTGGTTCCACCCGCATGGATGGAAGGTGGCCGCTCGGCTTATCTCCTCGGCACCGATCCTGTCGGCCGCGATATTCTCTCGCGCCTGATCCACGGCGCGCGCTACTCGCTCGCCATCGGTCTAGTGGTGGTCACGGTGGCGCTCACCGTCGGCATCGTGCTCGGCGTGTTGGCCGGCTACTTCCGTGGCTGGGTCGACGTTGTCATCATGCGCGTCATGGACATCATTCTGGCCTTCCCATCCCTGCTGCTGGCCCTCGTGCTCGTGGCGATCCTTGGGCCCGGCCTGTTCAATGCCATGCTGGCCATCGCGCTGGTGCTACAACCACACTTTGCCCGCCTCGTGCGCGCCGCAGTGATGGCCGAAACCAGCAAAGACTATGTGACCTCTGCCCGCGTCGCCGGCGCTGGCCATATCCGCCTGATGGTCAAAACCATCCTGCCAAACTGCGTGGCGCCGCTGATTGTTCAGGCTACCCTGAGTTTCTCCAACGCCATTCTCGAAGCCGCCGCTTTGGGCTTCCTCGGCATGGGCGCCCAGCCACCAACTCCCGAATGGGGCACCATGTTGGCTTCCGCGCGCGAGTTCATCACCCGCGCTCCATGGGTCGTGACCTTCCCGGGTCTGGCCATCCTGATCACGGTTCTGGCGATCAATCTCGTGGGCGATGGCCTGCGCGACGCGCTCGATCCCAAGCTGAAGCGGAGCTGAACCTATGGCACTGCTTGAAATCAAAAACCTCACCGTCGCCTTCGACACCTCTGTCGGCCTGTTCAAGGCCGTCGATGGCATCGATGTGTCGGTCGAGGCCCGCGAAGTGTTGGCCATTGTCGGCGAGTCCGGTTCGGGCAAGTCGGTCGCCATGCTGGCCGTGATGGGCCTGCTGCCATCGACGGCAACCGTCACCGCCGACGTCATGACCTTTGAAGGGCTCGACCTGCTCAAAATGAGTCCGTCGGACAAGCGCAAGATCATTGGTAAGGACATTGCCATGATCTTCCAGGAGCCCGTGGCCAGCCTCAATCCCTGCTTCACCGTGGGCTTCCAGATCGAGGAAGTGCTCGAGCGTCATATGGGTCTCAAGGGACGTGCGGCGCGTGATCGAGCGGTTGAACTGCTGCGCCTTGTTGGCATCACCGATGGTGCCGATCGTCTGGGCGCTTTCCCGCATCAGATGAGCGGTGGTCAATGCCAGCGTGTCATGATCGCCATGGCCATCGCCTGCAATCCAAAGCTGCTGATTGCCGACGAACCGACCACAGCGCTCGACGTGACCATCCAAAAGCAGATCCTCGATCTCTTGGTCGGTTTGCAGGCAGAGCATGGCATGGGCCTGATCATGATCACCCATGATATGGGCGTCGTTGCCGAAACCGCCGACCGCGTCATCGTGCAGTACAAGGGTCACAAGATGGAGGAGGCCGACGTGCTCTCTCTGTTTGAAAACCCCAAGTCTAACTACACGCGTGCGCTGTTGTCGGCTCTGCCCGAAAACGCGGTGGGCGATCGCCTGCCGACCGTCGCCGATTTCAAGTTCACCGACGAAACGGGAGCCACCCTATGACAACGCCCGTCTTGCAGGTGCGCGATCTCAAGCGCGATTATATCTCTTCGGGCGGTCTGTTCCGTCCGGCCAAAGTCGTCCACGCTGTCAAGGGCGTGAACTTCAGCCTCGAAAAGGGGCGTACGTTGGCGGTAGTCGGCGAAAGCGGCTGTGGCAAGTCCACGCTGGCGCGCATGATCACGCTGATCGACAACCCGACTTCGGGCGACATTCTGATCGATGGCGACAAGGTCGACGCGACCCATGGCGTCACCAAAGCGATGCGCCAGAAGGTACAGATCGTTTTCCAGAACCCCTATGGCTCGCTCAATCCGCGCCAGAAGATCGGCGAAGTGCTGGCAGAACCGCTACTGCTCAACACCGATATGTCTGCTGCGGAACGCAGGCAGAAGGCCCTGGAAATGCTGATCAAGGTTGGCCTTGGTCCAGAGCACTTCAACCGTTATCCGCACATGTTCTCGGGCGGCCAGCGCCAGCGCATCGCCATCGCGCGAGCATTGATGCTCAATCCGAGCTTCCTCGTACTGGACGAGCCCGTGTCGGCGCTCGATCTTTCGGTGCAGGCGCAAATCCTCAACCTGCTCAAGGATCTGCAGGCCGAGTTCGGACTGACCTATGTGTTCATCAGCCACGATCTGTCGGTGGTGCGCTACATCGCCGACGAAGTGATGGTGATGTATTTCGGCGATGTCGTTGAACACGGCACCCGCGATGAAGTCTTCGGCAATCCCCAGCACGAATACACCCGCGCCCTGTTCGCTGCGACGCCCAAAACCAGCATCGACAGCATCAAGACCCGACTGGCCAAAAAGGCCGCGCTGGCGGGGTAGGGCCACCCCGCCGGAGAACGCAGAATCGTCCCCGGCGGCAAGGTGCGGTCAATGTCAATCAGCGTCCCGCTCATAGCGTAACGCGCTGACCTGCCTTGGCCGAGCGCATCATGGCGTCGATCAGCCGATGCACGTTGAGCGCGGTATGCCCATTCGACAGCGGCTGCCGCCCGGCGAGCACGGCGTCGGCAAACTCAGCGATCTGGGCTGCGTGCCAGTCAAACGGGAACGCCATCGGGTCTGCCCCGCCGCCGCCTTCACTGGCTTCGCCTTCGGTGATCGTCTGCCCGTCCATTGTGCGAACTGTCAGGTTACCGGCGGTTAGCGTGGCACTGGCCCTAGCAAAGTTCAGGGTCAGGCTCTCCGGCCCGCCGGGGAAATTGGCCGTGGTGGCCATCACCGCGCCGACCGCGCCATTGGCAAATTCGAGGCCCGCCGACACGAAGTCTTCGGTCTCCATCTGATGCAGCCGCGTAGTCTTGGCCATCGCCGTAACGGCGTCGACTGGCCCGGAAAGGCTCAGCATCAGATCAAGCGAGTGAATTGCCTGCGTGATCAACACGCCGCCGCCATCCTGCTCCAGAGTGCCGCGGCCCGGCGTGTCGTAATAGCCCTGCTGCGGTCGCCACCACGGCACCGTCAGGCTGACAGCCTCCAACGGGCCGTAACGGTTCTCGGCAACCGCCTCAGCCAGATAGAGAGAGGCGCGACGGAAGCGATGCTGGAAAATCACCCCCAGCGGCACGCCAGCATCATCGCAAATCCCCACGATCCGTTCGGCCGCCGCCAGGGTGCGTTCGACGGGCTTTTCCATCAGCACGGGTTTACCCGCCTTGGCCGCCGCCGCTACGATAGCCGCGCGTGCATTGGGCGTCGTCAGCACCAGCACGGCATCAAGCCGCGGGTCGGCCAGCAGCGCCTCGTAGCTTTCGGCTTCCGGGAAACCATAGGTCGCGCAGAACTGCGCGCGCTGCGCCGGATCGCGGCGATAGACCCCGATGACGGCAATGTCCTTGGCCAGCGATTGCAGTGCCAGAGCATGCGGCTTTGCGCCCATGCCGGCGCCAACCACTCCGATGCAAAACCTGCCCTGCTCGTCACTCATTGCGTCAATTCCTCCACATGTATGGAAGATCAATGCCCTATGGGACGGCGTTTGAGAAGGCTTTTACGAAGCCTGTTTCCAGGCCTTCGCTCTAAGGAACTCTTCGAGTTTTTCGCTGCTCAGCGGACGCGAGAAGGCATAGCCCTGAAGAATATCGCAGCCCAGATCGCGCAGGATCGCAGCATGCTCCATGGTCTCGACGCCCTCGGCAACCACCTCGATGCCCATGGATTTGCCGATATCGACGATCGACGCCAGCAACTGGCGCTGTCCGTGATCGACAAGGATCGGATTGACCAATTGGCGGTCGATCTTGAGCCGGGTCGGGCGCAGCTTTTGCAACGAGACGATGGAGGCATAGCCGGTGCCGAAATCGTCGATCTCGACGTCGATCCCAAGCTCTTTGATCTGATCGATGTTCCAGCTGACGATGCTGTCATTCTCGTCGAGATAGATCGACTCCACCAGCTCAAACGACATGCGGCCCGGCTCGATGGCAAGCTGGCGCAGGCCCTTGATCAGGTCTTCGTCATGCAGGCGCCGAAGCGAGACATTGACAGAAGCGCGCGGCACATTGAGCCCCATCGCGTCCCAACGAGCGACGGCGGCCAGCGTTTGCTCGAGGATCAGCCGATCAACCGTCGCCACCACATTGAGCTCTTCGGCGATCGGCAGAAAAGCGTCAGGCGCCTTGATGCCCTCGGTTGGATGCTGCCAGCGCGCCAGCGCCTCTACGCCAACTACCTCAAGCGTATGGGCGTCAAACTGTGGCTGGAACCAGGCGACGAATTCGTTGCGCTCAAGACCACTGAGAATTTCGTCGGCAACGCGCTTCGTCCGCACCACCTCGGCCTGTAGTTCTTCCGAGAAAAACTCAAACCGATTGCGACCGCGCCCCTTGGCCCGATAAAGCGCAATATCCGCATTGATCAAAAGCCGTTTGACGTCGATTTCCTCGCCTTCGGCAGCTGCAATGCCGATGGATACACCGAAGCGGACATCGTGGCCTTCGTATTTAACGGGCTGGCGCATTTGCTTGACGATTTTCTCGGCCAGCATGCCCAGATGCAGCTCCCCCTCAACGGCACTGGTCAGAACCACGAACTCGTCGCCACCGACACGCGGGACAAAGTCGTTCGGGCCACTATTCTCGCGCAAGACGCCGCTGGCATGAACCAGCATGGCATCGCCAGCGGCGTGACCAAGCGTGTCGTTGATCTGCTTGAAGCGGTCCAGATCGATATGCAGCAAGGCGATACTGCGTGTGCCGCCGAAGCCGCCACAAGCGTTGCGCGTCAGCATTTCATCGAGATAGCGCCGGTTCGGCAGACCCGTCAGACTATCGTGCAGGGAATTGTGCTCGATATTGACCCGGGCCGCCTCCAGCTCGACATTGCGGGCTTCGGTGAGTGCATTGGCCGTGGTGAGTTCATCATGCAGCGCCATATCAGCGGTGATGTCCCAGTTCACGCCGAGGATTTTTCGATTGCCTTGGGCATCGGCATAGACGGTGGCGACGGACTTGATGGTGCGCTGCTGACCGTCCGTCCAGCACAGCCGGTACACCGCCACAAAGCCGCCGTCGCGAATGCCCTGTACAAACTGCTCTTCGGCGCGGTCGATGTCATCGGGATGCACCCGTTCGCGCCACGATTCATAGCCACGGAAACCGTTTTTCGGCAGGCCATAGATTTCGTTCATGCGGTCATCCCACAGAAACTCATTGGTCTCCATGTCCATGTCCCACACGCCGATCTGCAGGCTATCGAGCGCCAGTCCCAGTCGCCGCGAAATGGCTTCGAGTTCGATTTCGCGCTGCGTCAACTCTTGAAGATGGCGCTGCCGGTCCTTGCTGATGCGGCCGGCCAAACCAATGGGCAAAAGGATCAGCGCTCCGCCGATCACCACGGCAAGCCGCAGCAGCCACACCTCGAGTGGGTCACGGTGCCAGCCCGTCTTCGGCACGGCAGCGATCTCCCAGCGCCCTGGTGGCAGAATGATCTCGGCAGTCACCGGATTGTCGGTCAGCGCCGTGCCAAAAAAGGGCGGCAGGGAATTGCTGGCTACGGAACGGTCCGTGATGGAAATGTCGATGGCCAGATCAGGGTCGAGCAGGCCGCCTTGGGTATACATTCGCTCGATGTCGATAACCGCCGAGACAATGCCCCAGAACCTGACATCTGCCCCATCGTGAACGAAAACCGGGAAACGGGCCACAAAGCCTCGCCCGCCTTGCACCAGACTAACGGGGCCCGAGAGTACGAGCTCGCCGGTATCGCGAGCGCGAAACACCGAGTTGCTTTGCGCGCCGGCAGATCGATAGTCGAGGCCGATAGCGCGCTCATTACCCTCTAACGGGTATGTCATGCTCACAACCAGATCAGGTGCGGCAGCCACCGAGCGGAGTTGCCCATCTTCCTCAAACAGGTTGGCAGCCAGCGCTGCAAAGCGTTCCTGATTGAGATCTGGCTCGGTTGAAATGGTGGAAACCAGCCCGCGAACCAGCTGGATATTGGCGTTGATGCTGCCTTCAAGGCGCGCGCGGATCAACGATATCTGATCCTGAACGCTACTGCGTAGACGTTGCTCGTTGATGCCTTCGGCCTGCTGGTCCAGATAAATCCCGGTGCCAACCACCAGTATCCCCGCGACCAACGCCAAGAGGAATCTGGGCCGCACCCAGCCCTTTGTCGCGTTCCACGCGATTGCCCCCGACACCTTCATGCGCCCCCACATGCTTCAGAGGCCTTCTGGCCTTACGGCACAATACGAAGAATATGATTAATTTTTGCCTTATGGGGATTTTCGGTGCCGACGGGCCGTTACCAAATTCTTAATGGCCGGTCGTTTCCCCAGTTTCGATCAATGTCACGCCCGCCGATAGACAGAGCGCGCGGAACGCCTCGGATGGACAATTGTCAGTCACGAAGGTGCCAATCTGGTCAATGCGGGCAATTCGAACGGGTGCCGAGCGCTGGAACTTGCCCCGGTCGGCGACAAGGATCACATGGCGCGCATTGGCGATGATGGCTTGGGCGACTTTGACTTCGCGGTAATCGTAATCGAGCAGCGCGCCCTCTTCGTCGAGAGCAGACGCGCCGATGATCGCGTAGTCCACCTTGAACTGGCTGAAGAACCCGGCGGCCGCGTCGCCCACGATGCCTCCGTCCGATGGGCGCACAACCCCGCCGGCAATCACCACCTCGAAGCGCGGATAGACCCGCATGCGGTTGGCGACATTGATGTTGTTGGTGACGACGAGAAGCCCCGCGTGATCGAGCAGAGCCTGGCTGACGGCCTCGGTCGTCGTGCCGATATTGATGAATAGCGATGCGTCATTGGGAATGAGCGCCGCCGCGGCACGGCCGATGGCATCCTTGGCCTCAGCGGAAATCCTGCGCCGTGCCTCATATTCGAGGTTTTCAACGCCGGAGGGCAGGGTGGCGCCACCATGCGTTCGGCTCAGTAGTCGCTGATCGCAAAGCTGGTTGAGATCCTTGCGGATCGTCTGCACCGACACAGCGAAATGTGCCGACAAATGATCTACCGTGACCCGGTTCTGCTGTCGGGCGAGTTCGAGAATGGCTGCGTGGCGTTGTGTCGTATCGAGCATAATCTGCTTTCGTTTGGCGCCATTCTAGGGTCAAACGAAAGCGCAGGGAAGCTCAGACCTGTTCGAGTTCAATCAACGTGCCGTCAAAATCCTTGGGATGGACAAACAGCACGGGCTTGCCATGTGCACCGATTTTCGGACTGCCATCGCCCAGCACACGCGCACCACCCGCTGTCAGCGTGGCCGCCGCCACCGCAATATCCTCAACCTCAAAACACATATGGTGCATGCCGCCATTGGGGTTCTTGGCGAGGAACGCGGCAATGGGTGAGCCTTCGCCCAGCGGCTCCAGAAGTTCCACCGTGGTGTTGCCGGTATCGATGAAAACCACGGTCACGCCGTGCTCGGGGAGCGGCTGCGGCTGGCCGACATGAGCACCAAGCAGATCCCGATACTTGGCCGCCGCCGCCGCCAGATCCGGAACCGCAATAGCGATATGATTGAGGCGCCCGATCATCGATTGCTCAGCCTTCCCTCGATTTCATTCAGCACCGAGAAGGCGGCGCTGAGCACGTTGGTGCCGGGGCCGAAAATGCCGGCAACGCCCGCCTCATAGAGGAAGTCGTAGTCTTGCTCGGGGATCACCCCGCCAACAATGACAGTGACTTCACCGAGATCGCGGTCTCGCAGCGCGGCGATCAGTTCGGGCACCAGTGTCTTGTGGCCCGCTGCAAGCGACGACACGCCGACGGCATCGACCTTGAAGTCATCGACATGGGCGGCGACTTCCGGCGCGGTTTCGAACAGGTCGCCCATATGGACGGTAAATCCGAGATCGGCAAAGGCGGATGCGATGATCTTGGCGCCGCGGTCGTGCCCGTCCTGGCCCATCTTGGCGATGAAAATGGATGGTGCGCGGCCGCGTGCCGCCTTGAAACTGTCGATGCGCCCAACGATAGCGGCAAATTCGGGGTCGCCTTCGTAGCCCCCAGCATAGACGCCGGAAATGACGCGCGTGACGGCGGAGTGGCGACCAAACATATCTTCCATCGCCTGGCTGATCTCGCCCAGCGTGGCGCGCGCGCGGGCCGCTTCAATGGCCGCTTCGAGCAGATTGCCTTCGTCCTTGGCCGCAAACTCGCGCAAAGCGTCGAGCATGGACTGGCACTTGGCCTCATCGCGGCTGGCCCTGATGCGCTGCAATTGCGCGACCTGTTCCACGCGCACTTTGGCATTGTCGATCTCGCGCACTTCGATGCCGTCCTCGGTATCCAGCCGATAGCGGTTGACCCCGACGATGACATCCTCGCCGCGATCCACCCGCGCCTGGCGCAAGGCTGCCGCGCGTTCGATTTCAAGCTTTGGCGCGCCAGACTGCACCGCCTTGGTCATGCCGCCCTGCGCTTCGGCGTCGCCGATCAAAGCGCGCGCGCCTTCGACCAATTGGCTGGTCAGCGCTTCCACATAATAGGAGCCGCCTAGCGGGTCGACGACATCGGTGATGCGCGATTCATGCTGCAGGATAAGTTGGGTATTGCGGGCGAGCCGGCTCGAAAATTCGGTCGGCAGCGCGATGGCCTCATCGAACGAATTGGTGTGGAGGCTCTGCGTGCCCCCCAGCGTCGCGGCAAGCGCTTCGATGGTGGTGCGAATGACGTTGTTATGCGGGTCCTGCTCGGTCAGCGACACGCCCGAGGTCTGGCAATGGGTGCGCAGCATCTTACTGCGCGCATCTTTGGCGCCGAGCCCGGTCATGATCTCGCTCCACAGCTGGCGCGCCGCGCGCAGCTTTGAGACTTCGAGAAAGAAGTTCATGCCGATGCCGAAAAAGAAGCTTAGCCGCCCGGCAAAGGCGTCGATATCGAGCCCCTTGGCCTGCGCCGCGCGGACATATTCCATGCCGTCGGCCAGTGTATAGGCCAGCTCCTGCACCGCCGTCGCCCCGGCCTCATGCATGTGATAGCCCGAGATCGAGATCGAGTTGAACTTAGGCATATGCTCCGCGGTGTGGGCGATGATGTCGCCGATGATCCGCATCGAGGGCTCGGGCGGATAGATATAAGTGTTGCGGACCATGAACTCCTTGAGGATGTCGTTCTGGATGGTCCCGTCGAGCTTGGCCTGCGGCACACCCTGCTCCTCGGCCGCGACGATGAACATGGCCAGCACCGGAATGACGGCGCCATTCATGGTCATCGAAACACTCATCTGATCGAGCGGAATACCGTCGAACAGGATCTTCATATCCTCTACACTGTCGATGGCGACACCGGCCTTGCCGACATCGCCCACGACGCGCGGATGATCGCTGTCATAGCCGCGATGGGTCGCAAGATCGAAGGCGACGGACAGGCCCTTCTGCCCCTTGGCGAGCGCCTGCCGGTAAAAGGCGTTGGATTCGCGGGCCGTCGAGAAGCCGGCATATTGCCGAATGGTCCAGGGCCGGTTGGCATACATCGTGGCGCGCACGCCGCGCGTGAATGGCTCGATGCCCGGGATTTCAGGATCATCGCCGAAATAGACCGGCTTGACCGGGATGCCGCCATAGTCGCGATCAAGGGCGGACAAGGGGGTGTCGCGGAGTTCCTTTTGAGCGAGCGTGGCCCAATGGGCGAAGTTGGCCTTGTCGTTCATTACAAAGCCTCAAACTCGAGGATGACCTGATCCACCGCCAGCACCACGCCGGGCGCGGCATGCACCTTGCTGACCCGCGCGCGCTTTTCGGCTTTTAGCACATTTTCCATCTTCATGGCTTCGACGATGGCCAGCGTCTGCCCATCCTCAACGATATCGCCTTCCGCCACATCGATGCGCACCACCTGCCCCGGCATGGGGCACAGCAGGAAGCGGCTCATGTCGGGCGGGACTTTGATCGGCATGTGTGGCAACAGTGCCGCGATGTGGGGGCGCAGCACCTGCAGCTTGAGGTCCGCGCCGCGATAGCGGATGCGGAAGCCAGAGGTGGTGGGCGTGACCTTGAGCACGACGGAACGGCCATCGGACCAGTCCAGCTTTGCCGTGTGATCGCCCGGCTGCCAGTGCAGATGCGCTGCCTCGCTGTGCCAGCCGACATCGACAACGGTTTCCGGGCCCTGCTGGTGCAACGAAACGGCCGTGGCTGCGTCGCCATTCTGCACGTGCCAATGCGTTTCCGTCACCGCGCCGGTGCGGCGTTGCTCGCGGCGGGCCATCATGATGGCGGCGGCGGCCACGACGTCGAGCTGGTGCGCATCGCTCAATGTCGCGCCGTGAAAACCCTCGGGGAATTCTTCGGCGATATAGCCAGTGGTAAGCCTGCCCTCGCGGAAGCGATCCTGCTCCATGACGGCGGACAGGAATGGCAGATTGTTGCCGACGCCTTCGACCTCGAAACTGTCGAGCGCAACGGCCATGGCATCAATCGCCTCGATGCGCGTCGGCGCCCAGGTGCAGAGCTTGGCGATCATCGGGTCGTAGAAAGTGGAGATTTCGCCGCCTTCGAACACGCCGGTATCGTTGCGGACAGTGGCGGTTTCTGCAGGCGGCCGGTAACGCGTCAACCGCCCGGTAGATGGCAAAAAATTGCGGTAGGGATCTTCGGCGTAGAGCCGGCTCTCGATGGCCCAGCCATTGCGCTGCACCTGATCCTGGGTGAGCGGCAGTTTCTCGCCATTGGCGACGCGCAGCATCAGTTCGACGAGATCGAGGCCGGTGATCAGCTCGGTCACCGGATGCTCGACCTGCAGCCTTGTGTTCATTTCGAGGAAATAGAATTTGCGGTCCTTGTCGACGATAAATTCCACCGTGCCGGCGCTGGTATAGCCAACTGCCTTGGCCAGGGCGACGGACTGCTCGCCCATGGCCTTGCGCGTGGCGTCATCGAGGAAGGGAGAGGGCGCCTCTTCGATCACCTTCTGGTTGCGGCGCTGGATCGAGCATTCGCGCTCGTTGAGATAGAGCACATTGCCATGGGCATCGCCGATCAGCTGGATCTCGATATGGCGCGGCTCGGTGACGAATTTTTCGATGAAGATTCGGTCATCACCGAAAGATGACGCGGCCTCGGACTTGGAGCGCTCGAAACCCTCGCGCGCCTCGGCATCGTTCCACGCGATGCGCATGCCCTTGCCGCCGCCGCCCGCCGACGCCTTGATCATCACCGGATAGCCGATGGATTTCGAAATAGTCACCGCGTGTTCGGCGTCGTCGATCAGGCCCATATGGCCGGGCACGGTCGACACACCGGCCTCGGCCGCGAGCTTTTTGGACGTGATCTTGTCGCCCATCGCCTCGATGGCCTTGACCGGCGGTCCGACGAAAATTATTCCGGCCGCCGCCAGCGCCTCGGCGAATTTGGGGTTTTCGCTGAGGAATCCATAGCCCGGATGCACCGCCTGCGCGCCAGTCTGCTTGCAGGCAGCGATGATCTTGTCGATCTGGAGGTATGAGTCCTTCGCAGGCGACGGCCCGATATGCACCGCCTCGTCCGCCATCCGCACATGCAGCGCTTCCCGGTCGGCATCGGAATAAACCGCGACCGTTGCAATGCCCATCTTCTTGGCGGTCTTGATAACCCGACAAGCAATCTCGCCTCGGTTGGCGATGAGGAGTTTGGTGATCATGGAGCGGTTTCCTCAATGGCACGCGCAAGTGTGTCGAACACGCCTTCAGCGTTATTCAAGACGTCATCATTGGTGAAGCGAAGCACACGGTAACCTTGCGTTTCAATGAAGCGCGTGCGCGCTGCGTCATAATACATGGCCTGCTCGGAACCATGCGTATCGCCATCAATCTCGATTGCCAGCTTTAGACTATGACACGCAAAATCCAGGAAGTAAGGACCCAGCGGTACCTGACGGCGGAAGTTGTGGATCTGTCGAAGCGGATAGAGCAGGCGCCACATCTCCCGTTCGGGACCTGTCGCATCCCGACGCAGTTGGCGCGCTCGTTCTATGTTCAAGACCCCCACCCCTGTCCCCTCCCCACAAGGGGGAGGGAGACCCTCTCGACCAGTCTTCGTATCCACATGCTCAGCCTTTGCGGCTCCATCGTCTCCCTCCCCCTTGTGGGGAGGGGACAGGGGTGGGGGTATGTTGGGTCCATTTCCGAACAACCCTCACAACGGAATATTGTCGTGCTTCTTCTTGGGCATGCTGTGCGTTTTGTGGCGCAGCGTCGAGAAGGCGCGGATGACGCGGCGTCTGGTGCCGTGGGGCATGATGACGTCGTCGATGAAGCCGCGTTCGGCGGCAACGAACGGGTTGGCGAAGCGGGCTTCATAGTCGGCGGTACGCTTGGCGATCTTTTCCTTGTCGCCCAGTTCGGAGCGATAGAGGATTTCCGTCGCGCCCTTGGCGCCCATCACGGCGATCTCGGCTGACGGCCAGGCATAATTGACGTCGGCCTTGATGTGCTTGGACGCCATCACGTCATAGGCGCCGCCATAGGCCTTGCGGGTGATGACGGTGACCAGTGGCACGCTGGCTTCGGCATAGGCAAACAGCAGCTTGGCGCCATGCTTGATGATGCCGCCATATTCCTGCGCCACGCCGGGCAGGAAGCCGGGCACGTCGACAAAGGTGAGGATCGGGATTTCAAAACTGTCGCAGAAGCGGATAAAGCGCGCGGCTTTCTTAGAGGCGTTGATGTCGAGACATCCCGCCAGCGCCAGCGGCTGATTAGCGACGACACCGACCGGATGGCCATCGAGGCGGATGAAACCGCACAGGATATTGCCGGCATGATCCTTCTGGATTTCGAGGAAGTCGCCCTCGTCGGCGACCTTCTCGATCACTTCGCGCATGTCATAGGGCTTGTTGGCGCTATCGGGGATGATGGTGTCGAGGCTGTTGTCGCTGCGGTCGATCGGGTCATGCGTCGGCAGGCGGGGCGGCTTTTGGCCCGCGGCAAGCGGCAGGAAGCCGAAGAGGCGCCGCACTTCGAGCAGGGTTTCGATATCATTGTCGAAAGCCGCGTCGGCGACCGAGGAAATCCTGGTATGGGTCGAGGCGCCGCCGAGTTCTTCCTGCGTGACGCTCTCATTGGTCACGGTCTTGACCACGTCAGGGCCGGTTACGAACATATAACTGGTGTCTTTGACCATGTAGATGAAGTCGGTCATGGCCGGCGAATAGACCGCGCCGCCTGCACAGGGGCCCATGATGACCGAGATCTGCGGCACCGCGCCCGAGGCCTGCACATTGCGCCAGAACACGTCGGCGTAACCGCCCAGCGAGGCGACGCCCTCCTGGATGCGCGCGCCGCCTGAATCGTTGAGCCCTATCACTGGCGCGCCGTTTTGCAGCGCCAGGTCCATGATCTTGCAGATTTTCTTGGCGTGAGTTTCGCTCAGCGAGCCGCCGAAGACGGTAAAGTCCTGGCTAAACACATAGACCAGCCGACCCTCAATCGTGCCCCAGCCGGTGACGACGCCGTCGCCGGGAATGATGGTGTCGGCCATGTTGAAATCCGTCGCCCGGTGGGTGACGAACATATCGTATTCTTCGAACGAGCCGGGATCGAGCAGCACATCGAGCCGCTCGCGGGCGGTGAGCTTGCCTTTGCCGTGCTGGGTATCGATCCGCTTTTGCCCGCCGCCCAGCCGGGCCTGCGCGCGCTTGTCTTCCAGTTCAGCAATGATCTTTTGCATCGGCTCCCGCTGCCTCTCGTTTTTTGACCGGACAGTCAAAAGCGAGATTGGCGGGGGCTCGCGCAAAAAGCAAACGCGAAGTTCGACCTAGGCCGGTTCGAAATCGTTCAGCCGCCCCGTAATGTCCACCAGCCCAGAAGCGAAGCGCTTGGCATTGCGGACGTAACGCTCGGCCGAGGCGGCGAGAGCTTTTTCGCCCTCGTCGTCGATCTGGCGCACCACCTTGCCGGGCGAACCGAGCACCATGGAATTGTCGGGGATCACCTTGTTTTCGGTGATCAGGGCATTGGCGCCGATCAGGCAGTTCTTCCCGATCTTGGCGCCATTGAGCACCGTCGCGCCCATGCCAATCAGCGTGTTGTCGCCAATGGTGCACCCATGCACGATAGCGCTATGGCCAATGGTGCAATTGTCGCCGATCACCAGCGGATAACCGCTATCGGTATGCAGCACGCAGTTTTCCTGCACATTAGTGCGCGCACCGATGGTGATGCGCTCGATATCGCCGCGCGCCACGACGCCAAACCAGATGCCCGCCTCAGGACCGACGACAATATCGCCGACCAGCACCGCCGTCGGGGCGATCCAGCCGATATCGGGGTGGACTGTGGGCGCAGTACCGTCCAGGGCGTAAATGGGCATGGGAACCTCCTCAAGGCACGATGGAATAGGCATCGCGCATCTGCGCAATGTCGGCAAGCGCGGCGTGGAACACGCTCCAGTCATCGCTTTCGGCGATTGGGGCCCAGATCGCCTCGACATCCTCGATCAGCATGGTGCGCGGTGTGCTGCGCGCAAAATAGGGGTGACCCAGATTGAGGTCGTCGGCCGGGCCGTATTGCTCCAAGCCATCGGCCACGGCGCGGAAGGCATCGCTGGCATAGAGTGATGCGGACGGGCTGCGCGCGGCGCGTTCGGCGCTAAGGCCGCCACCGCGCCAGTCGAAGAAAAACTGCTCGTAGGGCGCTTTGCTGGCCGACAGGAAGCCGAAGACCTCGGTGATGAAGACGCCATCGGCCTCCGTGTCACGCGGCTTGAGGCCGAGACGGCGCAGCATCTGCCGGGGAAGTTCGGCGCGGAACGTCGGCCAGATGGTGTTGAGCGCAGGCTCCAGTGCCTCGATGCTCGACAGCGGCAACAGGCATTCGGCCAGCCGCGTCAGGTTCCAGGCCAGCGTGTCGGGCTGACGACCAAAACTATAGAGCCCGGTTTCGTCAAAATAGGCGGCGGTGAAATCGGGGTCATAAACCGGCAGGAACCGCCACGGGCCGTAGTCGAAGCTCTCGCCGGTGACGTTGATATTGTCTGTGTTGAGCACGCCATGCACGAAACCGGCAGCGGTCCATTGTGCGCCAAGGCGGGCGACATTGCCGACTACGGCTTCAAGGAACGCAGCCGGTTTGTCGCGAGCGCTGGTCAGCTCGGGATAGTAATTGGCGATTGCATAATCGAGCAGCGTCGCAAGCCCGTCATTGTCTTCGAGATAGGCCAACCGCTGGAAACTGCCGACGCGGATATGGCTGTGGCTGAGCCGGACCAGCACTGACGAGCGGGTGGGGGAGGGCTCGTCGCCCCGATGGAGGTTTTCGCCGGTTTCGATCAGCGAAAAGCTTTTGGAGGTATAAACGCCCAGCGCTTCCAGCATTTCGGTGGCCAGCACTTCGCGGACGCCGCCCTTGAGCGTGAGCTTCCCATCGCCGCCGCGCGACCAGGGCGTCTTGCCCGAGCCCTTGGTGCCGAAATCGAGCAGGCGGCCATCCGCAAGGTCATGCCCTTGGGCGAACAGAAAGCCGCGTCCATCGCCCAGATCGGCATTGTAGCTGCGGAACTGGTGGCCGTGATAGCGCAGCGCCAGCGGCTGCGGCAGCGAGCCGGGCAGTGGCGCGAAGCGTCCGAAATGCTCGATCCATTCAGCGTCGCTGAGGTCATCGAGCCCCATGCGCCTGGCCCAGCGCTGGTCGCGGTGACGCAAAATGGTCTGCGGAAAATCGGCCGGTGCGACGCGGTCAAAGAAGGCGTCGCCCAGGCTCTCATGCTGTCGGGATGGTCGGAAATCACTCATGGCAGCGCAAAACTAGCACAGGCGAGACGCAGTGCCAGCGTGCATCCCTGCCTTTCACCCGCAAGTCTGGCGCCAAAGCACAAATCGACCTATATCCAGCGAGATGAAACCCCAGAGCGAAATTTTGCGCCTCGCGCCGTTTAGCGCCGTCATCTTCGATATGGACGGCACCCTGCTCGACACCGAAAGCGTCTTCAAGACCATCGTGTTCGAAGTTTGCACCGAGCTCGGCTTCGAGATGACCGACGCCGTGCACATGTCCATGGTTGGCTCCAGCCACGAGCACACCAACAAGCTGCTCATCGAATCCTATGGCGTCGCCTTTCCCTATACGCTGTTTGACGAGCGCTGCCGCTTTGTGATGCGCGAGCGCAGCCATGATGGCGTGCCGGTCAAGCCGGGCGCGCTGCAGCTGGTGACGGAGTTGCGGGAGCGCAATATTCCCGCCGCCGTCGCCACCTCGTCGCGCAATCCCCATGCCAGCCACCACCTTGCGGCGGCCGGTCTGCTCGATATGTTCGACACAATCGTGACGCGGGACGACGTGACCAATCCCAAGCCGCACCCCGAGCCATACCTCACGGCGGCCCGCCGCCTGGGTGTCGATCCGCTGCAATGCCTGGCGGTCGAAGACAGTCATGTCGGTGTCCGCGCCGCCCATGCCGCCGGCATGCAGACGGTGATGGTGCCCGATCTGGTGCATCCGAGTGATGAATTGCGAGCGCTGGGAATCGCCATCATGGAGAGCCTTGATCATGTGCGGCTGGCGGCGTTCGAGCCCCGCTAAGCGCCGCCCAACAGCCCGAAGTTTCAAAGCCCCGGACCCCGCTCCGGGGCTTTTTGTTTCCACAGGGCATCACGTCCACAACAAAGCGACGTTTAGCCACTACTGATCCGTAAACTTTTAAAGGTCAGCACAATCAGTGCTTCACCACTATCCAACACCCTATAAATATTGGGTTTTCTTCTTTGCCCTGGTCGATTAACCGTAACTTAAGAAGCTAATGGGTATGGTTAACCAGCCGTAAATTTCGTCTTCCCTTCCGCAACAAGCATGGCTAGTGTGCCGGCCGGGAAGACGTGGGTCCGCAATGACGGACCAACAGAAGGCTCGCCGGATATGGCCGGACGAGCTCATGGGTAAGGACGGGGCATTGGGGCAGACCTGGCAGGATATTGTTGTGCGTGCGGTGTCGCATGCGCTTGCCCTGTGCGCGGTCGCGCTCGTGCTGTTTATCACCCTCGTCCCGGCTCATGCCGAAACCCTTCGTGTTGCTGACGTAACCCCGTTTCAGGTCCCGGCCGATCTTCTTGCCGTGCGCGCCCAGCCAGCCATCGGGCCAACGCTTGTGCCAATGGCGCCCGGCCAGCAGCCGCTGACCGCCGCACTGCTCACCAACTATGTTGAACGCCAGCAGGCCCTACGGGCGTATGACGTGCTCGGCGCCCATCCAGCCGGCGAGCTGACCGCAGATGTGCTGATGGGCTACATCGCGCGCGGTTCGATGGGCGACAACAGCGCCGTCTCCGCTATTGCCAGCTTCACCAGCCCGGCGTCGCGCTCCGTGGCGCCCGAGCCAGAGCTCAACCCAACCATGCTGGCTGCCTATATCGAAGACGGCTACCAGCCGCTCGCTGCGCGCCTGGAGCATGCCAATGCGGAGCGCGACTGCCTCGCTCAGGCCATCTACCACGAAGCTCGCGGCGAGAGCGAAGCCGGCCAGATGGCTGTGGCCAATGTCATCGTCAATCGCGCTCGCTCCAACAAATTCCCATCGACCCTCTGCGGCGTGATCTATCAGAACGCCGACAAGGGCTATCACCGCTGCCAGTTCACCTTCGCTTGCGATGGTCGCACCGACGCGCCAAGCGAACGCCGCGCCTGGGCGCGTTCCGCGTCGCTGGCCGAACACATCTATGCCGAGTTCGCCACGGGCGCACAGGTCGGCGCTGTTCCCGGTTCGGCGCTCTACTACCACACCACGGCGGTCAGCCCGTCCTGGTCAAACACTTACAACGCCGTCGCCCAGATCGGTTCGCACATCTTCTATTCGCCGAACTGAGACGGTCTGACATCGTGATCATGAACAAGCCGCGCTGGCGTTAGCCGCGCGGTTTTTTGTTTTGCGCCCTGGGGGGATTGTGCGGGACAAATTGGGGGTGGGGATAAGTTTTTGGGTCTTGTGGCACGCCGGTTGTGGTTCGAGGCGCGTGAAGGACGCGCACCTCACCATGAGGGGCTATTGAAACACCGAAACAAGAGTGGCCCTCACCGAGCCAAGAATTGCCCTCATGGTGAGGCGGGAGCGTAGCGACCCTCGAACCACGAGGGCGTGGCACGATAATCCACCTGCCACCCGGCTGTCCTCGGGCTTGACCCGAGGACCTGTCGCCGATTGTGCCGGGTTGAGAGTGGCCCTCGGGTCAAGCCCGAGGGCAGCGCGGTGGGTGGTCGGGGGCAGTATGGGCGTTGCTGGTGTCCAACGCGCCGACAGGGGGCGTTGCCAGACCTGCTAGTGCGTTCTCACACGCTCCAACTCCACTCGCGTAGCGCACAAAAAAAGGGGCGCCGAAGCGCCCCTGATCGTCTCGGGAGGAGACAGATTATTCTGCCGCCTGGGCCAGGATCGGGCCGGGAGCGGCATTGGCGGCGTCGCCGAATTTTTCGAAGTTGGCGCGGAATAGTCCAGCCAGATGAAGGGCTTGGCGGTCGTAAGCGTCGCTGTCCTGCCAGGTCAGGCGAGGGGTGAGCAGGGTGGGTGCAACGCCTGGAACGCTCAGTGGCACTTCAAAGCCGAACAATTCGTCGATCCGCATCTCGGCATTGTCGAGAGAACCATCGAGCGCTGCGGTCAGCAGGCGCCGGGTCGAGGCGATGTCGATGCGCTTGCCGACGCCGTGGCCACCACCGGTCCAGCCGGTATTGATCAGCCATGCCGTCGCGCCGCTGGCCTTGAGTTTTTCAGCCAGCATTTCGCCGTAAACCGTTGGATGGAGCGGCATGAACGGCGCGCCAAAGCAGGCCGAGAAGGTGGCCTGTGGCTCGGTGACGCCGCGTTCGGTGCCGGCAACCTTGGCTGTGTAGCCCGACAGAAAGTGGTAAACCGCCTGGTCCGGCGTTAGGCGCGCGACGGGTGGCAGGACGCCGAAAGCGTCGGCGGTCAGGAACACCACGGTCTTGGGCGTGCCGCCAACGCTACCTTTGGCGATGGCTGGAAGCACGTGTATTGGGTATGCCGCACGGGTGTTTTCGGTGAGCGATACGTCATCAAATGCTGGCACATTGTTAGCATCGAGCACCACATTTTCGAGCACAGTGCCAAAACGCTTGGTCGCGGCATGGATTTCGGGCTCGGCTTCGGCGCTCAGCTTGATGGTCTTGGCGTAGCAACCGCCTTCAAGGTTGAAAACGCCGTCATCGCTCCAGCCATGTTCGTCGTCGCCGATCAGCGGACGATCGGGGTCATTGCTGAGCGTGGTCTTGCCGGTGCCGGACAGACCAAAGAACAGGGCGGCTTCGCCATCCTTGCCCAGATTGGCCGAGCAGTGCATCGGCAGCACGCCATTGCGCGGCGCGTGGAAGTTGAACAGCGAGAACACCGACTTCTTGATTTCGCCGGCATAGAGCGTGCCGGCGATGATGACGATGTTGCGGCTCATATCGAGCGCGATCACCGTATCGGTGCGGCTGCCATGGCGCTCGGGCGAGGCCTTGAAGTGCGGCGCGTGAACGATGGTGACGGCCGACGGATTGCTGCCGGTTTCGACCATCTCGCCGGGACGGATCAGAAGATTGCGGATAAACAGCGCATGCCATGCGCTCGGGGTCAGCACGGTCACGGCATATTGGTGGCGCGGATCGGCACCGGCCAGCAGGTCCTGACGGAAGATGGAGTGACCGCCCAGCGACGCAACGGCGTCTTCGAGCAGGATATCGAAATGGGCTGGGCTCATGGCGCCCGAATTGTCCCACCAGACACTGTTCTCGGTCAGGCCATCGCGCACGATGAACTTGTCCTTGGGCGAGCGGCCGGTAAAGGCGCCAGTGCGCACCGAAACGGCGCCATCGGCGGTGAGTTCGGATTCGCTACCCTGCAGCGAGCGCGCAACCAGAACGGGCGCAATGTCGTTGACCGATACCGAGCCGGCGCGTGCAGCAATCTGCTGCCTCAAGGTGTCGTGGTCGAACAGGCTCATTTCAAATTCACTCCGTCACTTTGGCGGGGGCCGCCGAGTACAGGGTGAAAATACAGGGCGTAAGGGGCGCTCAACCATCCCGAAATGGGTCGTAAGACTGAAGTTGCAGCCCGCGCTGTGGGCGCAACTGAATTGCCCATAGGGGTGCAGCGCCCTTGGCCGCGCCTTATTTAACGCGTATTTGTCGCCTGCAAGCATGTCCGCGCGGCCAAAGCCGCCCTATGTTTGCTAGCGTCCGAACAAGAAAGGCAGCTTATGCCAAAGATCGCCCTGGTGGATGACGACCGCAATATTCTCACCTCCGTGTCCCTGACACTGGAAGCTGAGGGTTATCAGGTCGCGACATACACCGATGGAGCCTCGGGGCTCGAAGGCCTGACCACCGACAAGCCGGACCTCGCCATTCTCGATATCAAGATGCCACGCATGGACGGCATGGAACTGCTGCGCCGTCTGCGCCAGAAGTCCGACGTGCCGGTCATTTTCCTCACGTCCAAGGACGAAGAGATCGACGAATTGTTCGGCCTCAAGATGGGCGCCGACGATTTCATCACCAAGCCATTCAGCCAGCGTCTGCTGGTTGAGCGGGTCAAGGCCATCCTGCGTCGCTCGGCGCCGCGCGATCCATCCGCTCCTGCTGGCGCTCCGGGCGAGCCCGGCACCGGCAAGGCGCTGATCGAGCGCGGCTCGCTGGTGATGGATGAAGAACGCCACACCTGCACCTGGAAGGGCCAGCGCGTAACGCTGACCGTGACCGAGTTCCTGATCCTTCAGGCGCTCGCGCTGCGTCCCGGTGTGGTCAAGTCGCGTAACGCCCTGATGGATGCGGCCTATGACGATCAGGTCTATGTCGATGATCGCACCATCGACAGCCACATCAAGCGCCTGCGCAAGAAGTTCAAGGCGACTGATGACGACTTCGAAATGATCGAGACGCTGTATGGTGTCGGCTATCGCTTCAAGGAGCAATAAGCCCAAGTGGCCATTCTTGATCCGGAACTGGAAGGCAAACCCGACGCGCAACGTGAATGGCGCGCGTCGGGGGCGGATGAGCCTGCCAAGCGGACCAAGAAGCCACGCGGCAACCATCGGTGGCGCAAGTTCTGGGCACCTTTCTACAAGGTCGTCGGCGCCATCGGACGGTTCCTCAATTTCACGATCTTTTCCAGCCTTACCCAACGCATCATCGTGCTCAATCTGGCGGGCCTGCTCGTGCTGGTGGTGGGGATTTTGTACCTCAACCAGTGGCGCGCCGGCCTGATCGATGCGCGCGTGCAGTCGCTGCGCGTGCAGGGCGAAATTATTGCAGCCGCCGTTGCCGCCTCGGCCACGGTCGATAGCGATGTGATTTCGGTGAACCCCGACCGGCTGCTGCAATTGCAGGGCGATGGGACGATTTCGCCGCTGTCGTTTTTCGATCCATCGCTGGAATTTCCGATCAATCCGGAACGCGTGGCGCCGCTGCTGCGCAACCTGATCACCCCGACCCGCACTCGTGCCCGCATCTATGATCAGGGCGGGCTGATGATCCTTGATAGCGACAATATCTACGCGCGCGGCGAGGTGATGCGGTCGGTGATCGACACCAAGCGCAACGACAATTTCTTCCTTTGGGATTGGTGGAACGCCGTCCTGTCCTGGGTGCCGGGCGACAATTTTCCGAAATATCAGGAATATGGCGTCGACGAAGGCAGCCGCTATCCAGAGGTTGCCTCGGCGCTGCAAGGCGCACCGGCCGACTTCGTGCGTGTGGATGCGCAGAACCAGTTGGTGGTGTCGGTTGCCGTGCCGGTGCAGCGGCTGCGCTCGACCGTCGGCGTGATCCTGCTGTCGACCGCGCCGGGCGATATCGATTCCGTGGTGGCGCAGGAGCGCTGGAGCATTCTGCGCATCGCCATGATCGCGGCAGGCGTGCAGATCGCGCTATCATTGCTGCTGGCGGGCACCATTGCTGGCCCGATGCGACGGCTTTCGGCGGCGGCCGAGCGGGTGCAGACGGCGGGCAATGCGCGTGCTGAAATCCCTGATTTTTCTGATCGTCCCGACGAAATCGGCCATCTGAGTGGCGCCCTGCGCCGCATGACCGACGCGCTCTATAACCGCATCGAGGCCATCGAGCGCTTTGCTGCCGACGTGGCCCATGAGCTCAAGAACCCGCTGACCTCGTTGCGCAGCGCGGTCGAAACCCTGCCGCTGGCCAAGCGGCCGGAAGACCGCGAACGGCTCAACGCCATCATCCAGCACGACGTCAAACGCCTCGACCGGCTGATCACCGATATTTCGAGCGCCAGCCGCCTCGATGCCGAACTGGCGCGCGAAAGCTCTGAGCGGGTCGATATCGAAAAGCTGGCCGAGACCATGGTGTCGATCCAAAAGGATATGGCGCTGGGTCGCGGCGTCACCGTCGAAATGACCGAGCGGGCCGGTACCGGCAAGGGGGCGGCCATCGTTAACGGCCACGAAAGCCGGCTGGCGCAGGTCTTTGCCAATCTGATCGACAATGCGGTGTCATTCTCGCCCGAAGGCGGCGTGGTGCGCGTGGCGCTATCGACCGATCCAGAAAACATCACCGTCGTCGTTACCGACGAAGGGCAGGGGATTACCGGCGACTTCGGCAAGATCTTCCAGCGCTTTTATACCGACCGTCCCGACACCGAGAGTTTTGGCGACCATTCGGGGCTGGGCCTCTCGATCTCCAAGCAGATCGTTGACGCCCACAAGGGCAGCATTCGCGCCCATAATCGCGAAGAGGGCCACGGCGCGGTGTTCACAGTTGTATTACCCCGCGCCCGCAAATAGACCTGCTGCATGAGCAAGACCAAGAACGTGCATGGCACGGCCGTGCTGCTGGGATCGACGGGGGTGCTGCTGCGCGGACCTTCCGGCGCCGGCAAGTCGCTGCTGGCTTTGGCCTTGCTCGACCGCTGGCAGGCGCGGGGATTGCCGGCATTTCTGATTGCTGATGACCGCGTTGAGCTGAGCGTTGGCGACAGTGCGATTGCCGCCAAAGCGCCGGAAACACTGGTCGGGCAGATCGAGTTGCGCGGGCGGGGCATTATCCGGCGGCCTCATGCGGACGGGGCGGATCTGCATCTGGTGATCGACCTTGTGCCGGACCTGGTGCGGATGCTCGAAGACGATGACCTGACCACCGATATTGATGGGGTTTTACTGGCACGGGCGCCGGTGCCGACATCGGATGTCGTGCTGGTCGAGCATCAGATGTTGCTGGTTGCCGAGGCCATTGCGGCTCTGGCGGAGCCCGCAATAACCCCGTGACAAAAAACCACTTGAATCCCCGACCGTCCAAGCCGAGACTGTCGGTTACTGGTTCTAGTGAGCCGGGTTCGCGTGCGTGCGATAGTCCAACAGGTCATCGCGCGGACAGAGGGCAAGAATTACTGGAATGCCGGGTGCACCAAAGCATCGGCGCCAACCGGCAGGCTGGGGACGTTGCATGATTGGTCTGGTTCTGGTGACGCACGGTGCGCTCGCCAATGAGTTCAAGTCTGCTCTCGAGCATGTCGTGGGCCCACAGGAGTTTTGCGAGACCATCGCAATCGGTCCTGAAGATAATATGGAAACGCGCCGCAACGACATTCTCGAAGCGGTGGATCGCGCCGATAATGGCGCAGGCGTCATCATCCTCACCGACATGTTCGGCGGCACGCCATCCAACCTCGCCATTTCGGTGATGCAGAACCGCGACGTCGAAGTGATCGCCGGGGTGAACCTGCCGATGCTGGTCAAACTTGGCCGCGTGCGTGGCGACATGGCGATCAAGGACGCGGTGAACCTGGCCCAGGAAGCGGGCAGGAAGTATATCACGGTCGCCAACTCGATCCTTGGAGCTGGCTAGCATGCCCCCGAAAAGTGCGACGCGGTTTTTGGATCAGGTCATGCGGGGAGCGCTCTGATGGACGGCGGTGGCAGCCGGGCCGTCGCCCAGCAACTCACCATCGTCAATCGCAAGGGCCTGCATGCGCGGGCCTCGGCGCGTTTCGTGCGTACGGCAGAATGCTTTGATGCCGATATCAACGTCATCAAGGATGGCACCTCGGTCAACGGCAACTCGATCATGGGATTGATGATGCTGGGCGCCGGACCGGGCTCGACCATCCTGGTGCAGGCCAGCGGCAAGCAGGCGCGCGAAGCGCTCGAAGCCATCGTCGAGCTGGTCAATAACGGTTTCGACGAAGATAGCGACGGCGTGCCCGGCTAAGGCAGAAGACTAGCGCGTCGTATCGTCGTCGCGCTTGCCGCCCATGCCGAGGCCCATTCCCATACCGCCGCCGCCTCCACCACCCATGCCGCCAGCGCCGCCGGACCCACCACCGGCGCCGCCACGGCCTTCACCATCACCGCCGCCCCTGCCGCCACGGGCGCCACCGGCTTGTGGGCGGGTCGGGCCTTGCAGCGGGATATTGGCGTCGGCGGGTATCGGATCGAGATCGAGCGCCTTGCGCACGTAGTTGCGCAGCGAGATCACCAGTTCTGCGGTGCGGACCGGCTTGCCGGCGGCCAGATCATTGGCGGCTTGCCCCGCCAGCCGCACATGCTCCTCGGTGCCGAGGAGGACGATATCTGACAGAGCCGCCTCAACCGCATCGCGAATGCGGCGGGCGCGTTCGGAGGCTGATGCGGGGGCGTCGGGCCCAGCCGCTTCCGCCACCTCGCCGCCCTCGGTTTCATCCTCTTCCAGCGCCATTTCGGCCTGTCGGCGGGTGATGTCGCGCAAATGCGATGGGTCGACCGTCAACCGCCCGGTAAAGGAGCCGCCCAGGACCTTGTAGGCCGCGATCAGGGTCTTGAGCCGCTCGTTGATCTGGCGGTTCATGCGCTGCTGGCGTTGCTGGATGGTGAGCATCATGACGATGCGAATGCCGACGCCGATCAGGGTAAAGACCGCCAGACCGAGCACCGTGGTGACGATGCCCTCCCAGGAACTGAAATCAAGATTACGCACGAAATCTCCTGATATGCTGGCTGGGCAAGACTTTAGTCACCTTACCGGCACAGGGTAGCAGATAGGTTTGATTTGGCGCAGATGCCAAATTGTGGCCGCGGAAATGGCGGATGACCAGTTCGGCAAGCAGTAATCGGAGTGGCGCATGCGGCGGATCGTTGCTGGGATAGGCGGAATAAGCCTGGCTGTGGTGCTGAGCCAATTCCCCGAATATGCCCAACAATATACCCAGCGCCTCGGCGGTGCGGTCGATGAGCTGCGCGTCATTACCGCCGATTTCGACCGCGCGGCGGCGGCGTCCGGGCTTGATCGCAACACTGCATTGGCGCGCTACAATGCCTCCAACGACGAGTTCCTCGCCGGTCGCGGCACCTCGATGACGGCGACCTTTGCCCGCTACGAGCTGCTCAGCACGACGCTCGCGACCATCGAGGGCGCCGGCCCCGTTGAGCGGCTGCAGTCCATGCCCGCCTATCTCGATACCGACATTGGCCGGCGTACGCTGGAAAACTACCGCCCGGCGGTGCCCGTCACCATGGAGGGCATCCTCTATGCCGGGGGCGGATTTATCCTAGGCTATCTGGTGCTGTCGGGCCTGCTGCGGTTTGTGTCGCTGCCCTTCAAGCGCAAGCGCTACGCTGCTTATCGATAATTGGATATAAACATTTCTTTATGTCCCGGTTGATCCAAACGGCGGCCTTGCGTATAGCTGGAGCAACTTTTCATTGCGCTCCGGAGCCACGCCATGACCACCAAATCGACCGACTATGCGGTCAAGGACATTTCCCTTGCTGCCTTCGGCCGCAAGGAACTCGATATCGCTGAAATCGAGATGCCCGGCCTGATGTCCATCCGTGCCGAATATGCCGCCGCGCAGCCGCTCAAGGGCGCCCGCATTGCCGGTTCGCTGCACATGACCATCCAGACCGCCGTACTGATCGAGACGCTGGTGGCGCTGGGCGCCGAAGTGCGCTGGGTCTCGTGCAACATTTTCTCGACCCAGGACCACGCCGCTGCCGCCATCGCTGCCGCCGGCATTCCCGTTTTTGCCCACAAGGGCGAGACGCTGGAAGAATACTGGGACTTCACCGACCGCATGATGGACTGGCCGGGCACCACCCCCAACATGATCCTCGATGATGGCGGCGACGCCACCATGTATATCCTGACCGGCGCCAAGGCCGAGAAGGACATTTCCATTCTCGACAAGCCAGGCAATGAAGAAGAGGAAATCTTCTTCGCCACCATCAAGCGTCGCCTGGCCAAGTCGCCCGGTTTCTTCTCCAAGATCCGCGACGCCATCCGCGGCGTCTCGGAAGAAACCACCACGGGCGTGATGCGCCTCTATCAGCTGCACGCCAAGGGCGAGCTGCCGTTCCCCGCCATCAACGTCAATGACTCGGTCACCAAGTCCAAGTTCGACAACAAGTACGGTACCCGTGAATCGCTGGTCGACGCGATCCGTCGCGGCACCGACGTGATGCTGGCCGGCAAGGTCGCCATCGTTTGCGGCTATGGCGACGTGGGCAAGGGCTCGGCTGAATCGCTGCGTGGCGCTGGCGCCCGCGTGCTGGTCACAGAAGTCGACCCGATCTGCGCCCTGCAGGCCGCCATGGAAGGCTTTGAGGTCGTGACGCTGGAAGACGCAGCCGAGCGCGCCGACATCGTCGTCACCGCCACTGGCAACCGCGACGTGCTGATGGTCGATGACATGCGCAAGCTCAAGGACATGGCCATCGTCTGCAATATCGGCCACTTCGACAACGAAATCGACGTGCTCGGCCTGCGCAACTTCAAGTGGACCAACGTCAAGCCACAGGTCGACCTGATCGAAAAGCCAGATGGCAAGCGCCTGATCCTTTTGTCGGAAGGTCGCCTTGTGAACCTCGGCAACGCCACCGGTCACCCATCGTTCGTGATGTCGGCGAGCTTTGCCAACCAGACGCTGGCCCAGATCGAACTGTGGACCAATGGCGAAACGCTCGAGAAGAAGGTGCACGTGCTGCCCAAGCATCTCGACGAAAAGGTCGCCGAACTGCACCTGGCAAAGCTGGGTGCCAAGCTGACCAAGCTGACCAAGGACCAGGCCGACTATATCGGCGTGACCACCGACGGTCCGTTCAAGTCCGGTGAGTATCGCTACTGATTGCTGGCGTGTAACGCTTGATTGCTGTTCTGTAATACATGCGCTCGCGACCAAGGTTGCGGGCGCATTAACATTTGAACATGTGGCAGTAACTTCGGTATTTATGGCTGCGAAGCCATTGTGCTGCCGAATTCGCTGATTAACTAGAATGCAGCCCGCCAATGATGGCGGGCTATTAGTTGAGAGCCATCCAGCCTTCTGAGCGGGACGCCCCGTTCACCGTGACTCCATGACGCTCTTCTGGTTGTTCACCAACTTCTGGAGAGACAAAATGAAAAGTCTCAAGATCATCGCTCCCCTTGGCCTTGCACTCAGCCTGTTCACTGGCGCTGGTGTGGCCTATGCCGCCGTTCCTTCGCAACCTGCCGCCTGTATCGATGCGACACCACAATCGCTGTCGCCGACCGAGGCCGCCGGGGACGAAGACCATTCCGATCCGTTTGCCGCTGAAAACCTCAACGACAACGCCTATTGCAATGATGCGCCGATGTATCAGCAGACAACCGGCGTTCTGACCCAGTTCAGACCGAGCGTGCCCAAGGCAGAACTCGATCATCGCCTGCCACGGGAACACGGACATTCTACCGCCGCTCTCACGACCAAGTAGCGACCTGCGCGTGGCCATCTAGCCCCGACCGCCAACGGTTCCGTAATGTGGGCCACTGGCGGTCGTTTGGTGCACGATCCGCTAAACAATCTGAGGTATCCTGCCATTCGAGCATAGCTCTCATGGCCTTCGAACCTAAAATCGCTCCACCGGAGCGATTTTGCGCGAAGCGCCGGTTCGAAGTTTCTGCTTCGTTCTCCGTCAATCCCCGTTATCTGACCAATGCCCGCAATGCACAGCCATTAAGACTCTTTTAGCTGATTCACCGTGCCGGTATGGTCAGGGTGATTCGGCTGCTGGGGACACGTGGCCGACTTGTGGAGAGCAGGGTTCCTTTTCGGACTCCGCGTACCGCTCTTCCGTTTGCGTGTAAGCGTACCGGCCCTTTGGGGGCGCCGGACCGGGAACAACAATTTTGGTCTAGAGGGCAGCGCATGGCGCCGGATCACTTCCGGAAGCATAGGGGATTCGCGGTAGTCGCGGCAGCACCCCTTACCCTGATGACGGCGGCTCCCGCCGTCGCACAGGGCATAAACACCACTGGATTGGCGGGTGCTGCACCATTGGCTATTGCCGTTGGCGCGGGGGCCTTCGCCCTTCTTGCCGTCGCCGTATTGCGCACCGCTCTGGTGGACGGCAAGGCCGCGCGTCGCCGCGCCGGCGAACAGATTTCGGGCCTGCGCGCGCTGGTCGATGAATACGAAGCGCTGCTGTCGGGCACCCGTGAAGTCACCGTGCTATGGACCGAAAACAGCGAAGGCGCGCCCAAGCTGTTGGGTCAGGCCGCGGCGGTTCTGCCCATCGGACGCCAGCCGGAATCCATTCTCAATTTCTCGAGCTGGCTGTCGCATGGCGACGCCGACAACCTGGCCCGCCTGCTCGAAGACCTGCGTGTGCACGGCCATGCCTTTAACGTCAGCCTGAGCGCCCTCGATGGCCGCGTCATCCGCGCCAATGGCTGGGTGCTGGGCGGCGGCGCGGCAATGCGCCTGCGTCCGTCCTACCTGCAGCCCAATGCCGAGCCGGCGCTGGTCGCCGCTGCCGCCACGGGTGACCTTTCAAGCGTGCGCGCCGTGCTCGAGGCCTTGGGCACTCCGGCTTTCTGCCGCAATGCCAAGGATCGCCTGATCTACGCCAACGCCGCCTATCTGCAACTGGCCAAGACGCTGGGCAAGACCGGCAGTGAAACCATGCCGCCCGAATTGCTGGACACCCCGCAGCTCAAACAGCACTTGGCTGACTGCGCCCGCGAAGACAAACCGGCCAAGATGACTGTGACTTGGCCCGGCCAGGGCGCCTATGAACTGGTCGAGTTTTCTATCGACAGCGGCCGCGCCGGTTATCTGCGCCCCGTCGAGGACAAGGCTGGCCAGCCCGCCGAAATTGGCCTAGCTCATATCAGCGGCATTATCGGCGCTCTGACCACCCCGATCGCGATTTTCAACGCCAAGCGCGAGCTGATCCAGTTCAACGACGCCTATGCAAAGCTCTGGAGCCTGAGCCGTCAGTTCCTGATGCCGGGGCTGGACGAGCGCGCCATTCTCGACAAGCTGCGCACCGAAGGCATGCTGCCCAATCAGGTCGACTACCAGACCTGGCGCAGCAAGCACCTCGAATCCTACGGCCGCAAGGAGCCGCACGAGAACGAGCCCTGGCATCTGCCCGATGGCCGCACCGTCAAGGTGATCTCGGCTCCGGCCGGTCCGGCTGGCGGCGTCATTTATGTGTTTGAGGACATTACCGAGCGCCTGAAGCTGGAATCGACCAACAAGGCCTTTTCCAATGTGCAGCGCGAGACCATCAATGCGCTTTCGGAAGCCGTGGCGGTGTTTGGCACCAATGGCCGCCTGACGCTGTCCAATCCGCGCCTGTCGGGGCTGTGGAAACTACCGATGAACGAACTGGGGCAGAACCCCCATATCGACCAGATCGCCGAAGCCAGCGGTCGGGCCATTCCCGAGGATGGCGCCAGCATCTGGCGTGATCTCAAACGCGGAATCATCGATCTCAATCCGACGCGCTCGGACCAGACCGGGCGGCTCAACCGCTCGGACGGACGCCTGCTCGATTATGCCATCACCCGCCTGCCCGACGGGCAGACCATGATGACCTTCCTCGATGTGACCGAAAGCGCCAGCTATTCCAAGGTGCTCAAGGAACGCAACGACGCGCTGGTCGCAGCCGATCTGCTCAAGGACGCGTTCGTTGAAAACGTCTCCTATGAACTGCGCTCGCCGCTGACCAATATCATCGGCTTCTCCGACCTTCTGGCCGGAACCGAAGGCGGCTCGCTCAACGAGCGCCAGCGCTCATACATCGACTATATCCGCGCCTCGTCGGTGACGTTGGGCGTGCTGATCGACAACATTCTCGATCTGGCATCGGTAGACGCCGGCATTGCCGAATTACGGCCCGAACTGCTCGACGTGCCAACGCTGATCGAAAAGGCCAAGGCAGGCCTGTCCGCGACCTTCCCCGAGATCTCCGGCGAAGCGCCGATCAATATGGTGGTCGATATCGAGCGCGACATGCCGCCGTTCATCGCCGATGGCACGCGCATCGTGCAGGTGCTGTATAACCTGCTCAGCAACGCAGCCCGCTTCTCCCCGCCTGGTGGCGAAATTCGCCTCTCGGTCAGCCAGCGCGCCGATCGCATGCTGTTCATCATCGAAGATGAAGGCCCCGGCGTTACCGACGAAATGCGCGCCGCCATCCAGACCCGCATCGACACGCCATCCGGCCGTCAGCGCGGGGCCGGGCTGGGCCTTGCCATCGTCAAGACCTTCGTGAACCTGCATGGTGGCACCATCTCGGCCGAAAAGCGCGAACCGCGCGGCAGCCGCATCATCGTCAACCTGCCGCGCGACAGTGCGATGGCTGGGGTTGCTGAATAAGCTTGCCCTCTTCTTCACCTCTCCCCTGAGGGACGAGGGGACGATGGACCCGAGCGCCGTGTGGTTGAAAGGCAAAACATGCAACAATTCCTCCCCGATGACGCCGCAACAGCCGCCCTCGGCGCTGAACTCGCCGCGACGCTCGTGCCCGGCGATCTGATCATCCTCAACGGCGATCTCGGCGCGGGGAAAACCGCCCTGGCCCGCGCCATCATCCGCGCGCTGGCCAATGATCCGGCGCTCGACGTGCCCTCGCCGACCTTTGCGCTGGTGCAGCCCTATGACACCGCCAAGGGCCCGGTGCTGCATGCCGATCTCTACCGTCTCGGCGATCCGCGCGAGGTGGATGAGTTGGGTCTACTCGATAATCCCGATGCGATCGTGCTGGTCGAATGGGCCGAACGCGCGCCCGAGATCGTCGAAGCGGCAACGCTGGTCGTCGCGCTCTCCATCCCGCCCGGCGGCGCGGGGCGGCAGGTCAGCGTCACGCGGCGTTAACCGACTGTTCACCATAAAGACGGACGGCGGGAGCCGGAACGGGGCCTGATGCATTGCATTTGTATCAAATACGAGGCACCCCAATGTCCGCCACCGACACCATGCCAGACGCCTATATCGCCGAATTTCTCGATCTGGCCCGCTCGGCAAACATCCATTTCGACATCGTCAACGACCGGCTGACCATGCGCATGGTCAACCCCAACTGGACCATGTGGCGCCCCTGCCGCCACCTGCTCGACGAAATCGGCCACGACCGCATTGAAGCCTTCGTCCGCGCCCAAGCCAGTGACCGCAGCGCCGTGGCACGCTGGACGCATGCGAGCGCCGAACGGCTGCATCTGGCGGCGGAGGCAATACGGTAGGAGCGCCGGTCTACCCCCACCCACGATGTCATCCCGGCCGTGAGCCGGGATCCATCCTGAGATGTCTAGACGGAGCGTGCGGCACGCTGGGCCTTGCGAGCATAGCTCTACGGGCCTGATCGCCTAGAATCTCCCCACTGGGGAGATTTTGCCGCCGATGGCGGCCGGCAATCAGTGCGCCTCATCCCAGTTGTGCGCCGCATGTGCATCCACCTGGATCGGCACGCTTAGCCTAACCGCAGGCTCCGCTGCCCCTTCCATCACCTTCCGGATCGCCGGGATCGCCGTTTCCTCGCTGCCCTGCGGCACTTCGAAGATCAGTTCGTCATGGACCTGCAGCAGCATGTCGGCGTCGACGCCGGCGCGTTTCAGTTCGGGTTCCATGCGGATCATGGCGCGGCGGATGATGTCGGCGGCGCTGCCCTGGATGGGGGCGTTGATGGAGGCGCGTTCAACAAAGCTGCGTTCAGACGGGTGGCTCGAATTGGCGTTGGGGAAGTTGATCTTGCGGCCAAAGATGGTGGTGACGAAGCCATCGGCTTTCACCTGGCGGCGCTGGTGATCCATATAGTCCTTGATGCCGGGGAAGCGCTCGAAATAGGTCTTGATATAGTCGCCCGCTTCGCCGCGCGGGATGCCGAGCTGGTTGGCAAGGCCGAAGGCTGAAATGCCGTAGATGATGCCGAAATTGATCGCCTTGGCGCGACGGCGCACGTCGGACGGCATGCCTTGGACGGGCACGCCGAACATTTCGGACGCAGTCATGGCGTGAATGTCGAGGCCTTCCTCGAACGCGTCCTTGAGGGCCTGAATGTCGGCAATATGGGCGAGAACGCGCAGCTCGATCTGGCTGTAGTCGGCGCTGATCAAAATCTTGCCGGGAGCGGCGACGAAGGCGGTGCGGATCTTGCGGCCATCTTCGGTTCGGACGGGAATGTTCTGCAGGTTCGGATCGTTGGAGCTAAGGCGCCCGGTCAGCACCGAATGCTGGGAATAGGTAGTGTGGACCCTGCTGGTACGCTGGTTGATATATTCGGGCAGGGCATCGGTATAGGTGCCCTTGAGCTTGGTCAGCTGGCGCCAGTCGACAATGGTGCGCGCGAGCGGAATGCCCTTGAGGGCCAGGTCTTCGAGCACATCGGCGCCGGTGGACCAGGCGCCGGTCTTGGTCTTGGTGCCGCCTTCAAGGCCCATGCGGTCGAACAGGATTTCGCCCAGCTGCTTGGGTGAGCCGAGATTGAAATTGGAGCCGGCCAGCTCATAGGCCTCGGCTTCAAGCGCGGCAGCGCGCTGGGCGAAGTCGCCCGAGAGACGGGCGAGGATTTGCCGGTCGACGGAAACGCCGCGGCCTTCCATGCGGGCGAGCACGGGGGCGAGCGGGCGCTCGAGGGTTTCATACACCGTCGTCATGTTCTCGGCAGCGAGACGCGGCTTGAGGATCTGCCAGAGGCGGATGGTCATGTCGCTGTCTTCGGCGGCGTAGCGTGCGGCCTTGTCGATTTCGACCTGTGCAAAGGTGATCTGGGTCTTGCCCTTGCCGATCAGGTCGGTGATCGCGGTGCCGGGCACGCCCAGCCAGTGATCGGCCAGATCGCCCAGAGTATTATATTGCGGGCCATCGAGCGCGTAGCTGAGCAGCAGCGTATCGTCGATTGCGTTGACGGGAACGTCGTAGCGGGCGAGCAGGCCAATGTCGTATTTGGCATTGTGGAAGATCTTGAGGATCGCCTTGGAGGCAAACAGCGGGCGCACCATGTCGAGCGCCTGCCGGATATCCATCTGGCCTTCGGCCTTGCCCGAGCCAAACATGTCGCCTTCGGCGCTGGCATGGCCAAGCGGCAGATAGGCGCCAGTGCCGGGCGCGATGGAGAAGCTGAGGCCGACAAGATCGGCGGTCTGATTGTCGAGGCCGGTCGATTCAGCGTCGGTCGCGACATAGCCGGTCATTTCGATGGCGTCGATCCAGCGCTGCAACTGAGTTGCGTCGCGGATGATCTCATAGGCTTCGGGCTGGAACGGGATCGCCTTGATGCGGGCATGCTCGGCTGCGGCGTGCAGGATCAGCGGCGCTTCAGCCTTGCCGGAGGCTTCGTGGCGGGCCGCCCGGGCTTCGGCACGCGCCTCGTTGTTAAAACCGATAGGGCCAGACGCGGCGCCCTTGGCGGCCAGTTCTGGATCGGCATCCCATGCGTCGGGATCGGCACCGAGCAGGCCCGCCAGGCGCTTGGTGATGGTGGCAAATTCCATTGCCTTGAGGAACGGGAACAGTTTGCCCGGCTCGATTGGCTGACGGATCAGCGCATCGAGTTCGAGCTCGACGGGCACGTCCTGGCTGAGCGTCACGAGGCGCTTGGAAATGCGGGCCAGATCGGCATTGGCGATCAGCTTTTCGCGGCGCGCGTTCTGTTTGATCTCGCTGGCATGCTCGAGCAGGTTTTCGACCGAGCCATAGGTATTGATCAACTCGGCGGCGGTTTTAACACCAATGCCGGGCACGCCGGGCACGTTGTCGACGCTATCGCCGCAGAGCGCCTGCACGTCGATCACCTTGTCGGGCGTAACGCCGAACTTGGTGAAGACCTCATCCATGCCGATCCAGCGCAGGGGCGGCTGGCCGGGGCGCGCAATGGTATCGAGCAGGCGGATGGAGCCATCGGGCTCGACCAGCTGCATCAGATCCTTGTCCGAGGAGACAATGGTGACCTTGGCGCCAGCCTTGCGGGCATTGACGGCGTAGGTGGCGATGATGTCGTCGGCTTCCCAGCCCTCCATTTCGATGGAGGGGATATTGAAGGCACGGGTCGCCGAGCGCGTCAGCGGAAACTGCGGCACCAGCTCTTCGGGAGCAGGGGGGCGCTGCGCCTTGTAATCGGGATAGAAGTCGTCGCGGAAGGTCTTGCCCTTGGCGTCGAAAATGACCGCCATATGGGTGGGCTCATCCTCGCCTTTGAGGTCTTCGGTGAGCTTGAACAGCATATTGCAGAAGCCCTGCACACAGCCCACGGGCAGCCCGTCCGACTTGCGGCTAAGCTGGGGCAGAGCATGAAAGGCGCGGAAAATATAACCCGAGCCATCGACGAGCAGCAGATGCATGAAGCGATTCCAGTCCGAAGAGAGTTGCCAGTTTACGGGAGTTTGCGCCCCGCAAAAAGGGCTGGCAGACGGGAACCGGGGAACAACTTGGAGCGTTGGCAAATCGTGGGGGCAAATGCGCTCTCGGTTCAAGCGTAGTCCAGCCTCGGAAAGTCTCAATGTCGGATACTGCAATCACTGAAAAAGCCAGGCTCGGCGTCACCGGGCTTGACGATATTCTTGTGGGTGGGTTGGCGCGCGGCCATCTCTATCTGCTCGAAGGCAGCCCCGGCACGGGCAAGACCACGATTGCACTGCAGTTTTTGCAGGAAGGCTACGCGCGCGGCGAAAAGGGGCTCTATGTCACCCTGTCCGAAACCGAAGCCGAACTGCGCCTGACCGCCATCTCGCATGGCTGGGACATCGACGACAAGTTCGACATTTTCGAGCTGGCGCCGCCCGAAAGCCTGCTCGATAGCGAGCAGCAGCAGACCCTGCTTTATTCATCGGACCTTGAATTGGGCGAAGCCACCAGGGCCATGTTTGAGGCGGTGGAATCTTCCAATCCCAGCCGCATCGTGATCGACAGCTTGTCCGAAATCCGGCTGCTGGCGCAGAGTTCTCTGCGCTATCGTCGCCAGATCCTGCTTCTCAAGCACTACTTTGCCCGCAATGGTGCGACGGTGCTGATGCTCGACGATCTGACCAGCGACGCCAATGACAAGACGGTCCATTCGGTGGCGCATGGCGTGATGCGGCTCGAAGAACTGGCGCCGACCTATGGCGCTGAGCGCCGTCGTCTGCGCGTCATCAAATATCGCGGCCAAGCCTATCGCGGTGGCTATCATGATTTCACCATCAAGCATGGCGGTGTCGATGTGTTTCCGCGGCTGGTCGCCAGCGAACACCGCACTGAATATGACCGCTCGGCGCTGACCAGCAATATCCCTGAATTGGATGCGTTGCTGGGCGGCGGCATTGAACGTGGCTCGAGCGCCTTGGTGTTGGGCCCGGCCGGCGCAGGCAAGTCGCTGCTGACTCTGCACTTTGCGCGCGCTGCGGTGGAACGCGGCGAAAAGGCAGCCTTGTTCATTTTCGACGAGGAACTGGGCCTGTTGTTTGCGCGCGCCAAGGCGATGAGCATCGACCTCGAAGCGCTGCAGGCCAGCGGTAATCTCTTGATCGAGCAGGTCGATGCGGCCGAACTGTCGCCCGGCGAGTTTGCCCATCGGGTGCGGACGCGCGTCGATGGCGCCAAGGTCAAGACGGTGGTCATCGACAGCCTAAATGGCTATCAGGCGGCGATGCCCGAAGAGAAGGCGCTGCTGCTGCACATGCACGAGCTGCTGCAATATCTCAACCGGCAGGGCGCGACGACTTTTGTCACCGTCGCCCAGCATGGTCTGGTGGGCGACATGAAGTCGCCGGTCGACATCACCTATCTGGCCGATAGCGTGGTTTTGCTGCGCTATTTCGAGGCTATGGGCCGAGTGCGGCGCGCCATTTCGGTGATCAAGAAGCGGTCCGGTTCGCACGAGGACACCATCCGCGAGTATCGCATTGGCAGTAAGGGCGTTTCGATTGGTAAACCGCTCGAAGATTTCCACGGTGTGTTGCGCGGCGTTCCCACCTATACTGGCACCAGCCACCCCCTGCTCGATGAAAGCGGCACCATGACCTTCGCTGGAGACGACCGGGTGTGATCAACTCCGAACGCGCCCTCATTCTGGCCCCCCTGGGGCGCGACGGACAGGTTGCGGCAAGCTTGCTGCAGGATGCAGGCCGACAGGCAAAACTCTGCAGCAGCATCGAAGAATTGCGGGCCAACCTCGTTGAGGGGGCGGGCCTCGCCATTATCACCGGCGAGTCACTGCAATATGCCGACATTACGCCGATCAAGGAATGGATCGACCAGCAACCGCCCTGGTCGGACTTTCCCTTCGTGGTGCTCAGCCAGCGCAGCCACAATCCCGATTTCGCGCCGCTGATCGCCAAGCTGCAATTGATCCTGGGCAATATCATCGTGCTCGACCGCCCGTTCCATCCGGCGGCGCTGCTGACCGTGGTCGATAACGCGCTGCGCGCGCGTCGCCGCCAATATCAGGCGCGGCGGTACCTCGCCGAAATGCAGGAAGGCGAACAGCGCCTGCAGACCGCTCTGCTGGCCGGACGCATGGGCGCATGGGAACTCGATATCGTCGAACAGTCGCTGACCGGTTCGCATCAGTTCAAGGCCAATTACGGCCGTGGCCCGACCGACGATTTCTTCTACGCCGATCTGGTCGAGGCTGTGCTGATCGCCCATCAACCGCGCCTGCAGCGCGCCATGGACGATGCGATCAATACCGGCGCCGATCTGGTGCTGGAACACCCGGTGCGCTGGCCCGATGGCAGCGTGCACTGGATCGATCTGCGCGCCCGCGTGCTGTTTGACCGCTATGACCGGCCACAAACCCTGGTTGGCGTCAGCTCCGACATTACCGCCCGCAAGGCTGATGAAGCCGAACGCGAGCGCCTGTTGGCAGAAGTCGCCGCCGAGCGCGAGCGCACGCAACAGGCGTTGCGCGGCGAACGCGCGCTCTCGGGCCTGCTGCTGACCAGCGTGCCGGCCGGCATCGTCGCCTATGATGCCGAGTATCGGGTCACCATCTGGAACCCGGTGATGGAGCGCATTTTCAGCCTGCCAGCGCCGGCCGTCTTGGGCCGCTCGCTGGCCAGCGTCATCGGCGACGGCCAGAGCGAAGTGATCGAAAGCCGTTTGCGCGACGCGCTCAATGGCGTGCTCGGCCCGATCGAAGAAATCGAACTTCCAACGCGCAGCGGTGGACAAGTTGTGCTCGAAAGCCAGCACGCGCCCCTGCGCGGTGGCGATGGCCAGATTGTCGGTGGCGCTGCATTTTTCCGCGAGATGACCGAGCGTCGTCGGGTCGAGGAACAACTGCGCCAGGCCCAGAAGATGGAAACCATCGGCCAGCTGACCGGCGGCGTGGCGCACGATTTCAACAATCTGCTCGCCGCCATTCAGGGCAATCTCGAACTGCTGGCCAAGCGGCTACCCGATGATCCGCAGATCCAGCGCTTCATCAATGGCGCCATGAAAGGCGCCCAGCGCGGCGCCTCGCTGACCGCGCGCCTGCTGGCCTTCGCCCGCCGTCAGGACCTCAAACCCGAGCCGACCGATCTCAGCGAATTGCTCGATGGGATGCGCGGCCTGATGGAGCGCTCCATCGGTCCGCTGATCGCGGTCGATTTCAAAATCGCGCCAGACCTGCCGCCCGCCAAGGTGGATGCCAACCAGCTCGAACTCGCCATTTTGAACCTTGCCGTCAACGCGCGCGACGCCATGCCCGATGGCGGACAGCTGACCTTCACGCTCGAGGAACGCGACGGCACCGAGGGCGGCCCCGACCTGTTTGGTCGCTATCTGCTGCTCAGCGTGCGCGACACCGGCTCTGGCATGGACGCCAAAACGCTCGAAAGCGCAATTGAGCCATTTTTCTCGACTAAGGAACTAGGCAAGGGGACGGGTCTTGGCCTGTCCATGGTGCACGGTCTGGCGGTGCAATTGGGCGGTACGCTTCGCCTCAAAAGCCAGCTGGGGCAGGGTACGACAGCCGAACTTTGGCTGCCGATTTCCACCGTGCCAATCAAGGAAGTTGTTGAGATGCAAGCAGAACCCGTTCCGGCTCCAATCGCCTCCACCATCCTTGTCGTCGACGACGATGCGCTGATCAACATGAATACCGTCGATATGGTGGAAGACCTCGGCCACACGGCCATCGAGGCCTATTCCGGCAAGCAGGCGCTCGAAATCCTCGCCAGCGGCAAACAGATCGACGCACTGATCACGGATTATGCCATGCCTGGGATGACCGGCGTCGAACTCGCCGACAAGGCGCGGGCGCTGTTTCCCGATCTGCCCATTCTTTTGGCAACCGGCTATGCCGACCTGCCCAGCGGCACGACGACCGATCTGCCGCGGCTATCCAAGCCCTATCAACAGGCCGATCTCGCCGCACAAATTTCAAAGCTGTTGCTGGTGCGCGCCAACGCCTAAGCCTGGCGCGCGACACGATTAGCGCAGGCCGGCGACGTCGAGCAGGCCTTCGCGCTTGGCATCATAATAAAAGCCGCGAGCATAATAGCGCACGGCCAGATCATGATTGCCCTTGGCGGTGACATAGGCGCCCGCCAGATAACGCACGGCATAACGCAGGTTGGTTTCGGCATCGAGCAGACCCGATGGCGAGCCGCTATAGCCCATGCCGGACGCGGTCGCGTGGCTGATCTGCATCAGGCCATAATAGGGCCCGTTGCGCGCGCCAGCGTTGTAATTGCTCTCGCGCACAATGACGCGACGGACCAGCGCCTCAGGCACGCTATACTGTTGGGAATAATGGGCAATCAGCGGATCAAGCGAACTGCTGCCGGCATAGCCCAGCGCGCTGGGCGCGGCTGGCACGTCTGACGCGTCGGGCACATGGCCAGCGGGCGTGGTGGGCGCAGCGAAGTTTGCCAGCGCCGCCGTTGCCGGACCTGGCGCAGGCTTGAAAGAACTCATCGAGCAACCGGAAACAACCAGTGCAAGAAGCGTTGCGGAAGCGGCAAGCCGAGCGCCGTTAGTAAACATCGTTGTGTCTATCATGCCAATACTCTAGCAGATCCAGCAGAATAGCGCGATAGGCCTAAATCACGGCAGACTGATGGCAATTTGGTGACGCCGCAATACTGGCAGCCGATTGCAGGCCAGCCCGGTCGATCATGTTGCGGGCTCAATGACAGACGAGCCTTGCCTCAGGGTTAATTTTTAGTCGGCTTTGCCGTGGACTGGGCAAATCGGGTGAAAAACACCCGTTGCGCGCATCACTGGCTTTGGTTAGGTTGCGCCCTGTTCAGCCGGGGTCCCACCCCGCCTCACGGATGCACCCGTAGCTCAGCTGGATAGAGCGCTGCCCTCCGAAGGCAGAGGCCACACGTTCGAATCGTGTCGGGTGCGCCATTTCAGTACAGAACGATGAACGCCGCCGTTTCTACGCTCGAAGCGGCGACCAGCGTTGGCAACAATGCCGACTTCGATCCGGTGTGCGAACCTCGTCGTCGCCGACCTCGACGCGCTGCGCCAGCGCGCGCTGGGGGGCGCGACGGTAGCTGCCATCGTCGAGTCGTGTCCGTTCGAGCGCCTTGCGGGCTAAGCCCTTGAGCTTATCGGGCTGACGCCCTGATTGCATGAACTGCCGAGCGCGAGTTGCGTGCGCTCGGCGTCAGCGGTAGCCTGATCTCGCAATGCTTTAGGCTCACCCATACGCTCCTTCGCAATGGCGTCGTCCTTGTCCACCATGCCCGCTTCGAGGCTATTTGAGCTTCAGTTTTATATACTTCGCTTCAAGATAGTCGAGGATGCCAAGGGCGCCACCTTCTCGGCCCATGCCACTTTCCTTGATGCCTCCGAAGGGGATCTCTGCTGCAGCGAGGAGCATGTCGTTTACACCTACCATTCCCACCTCCAAGGCTTCTGACGCTCTGGTGGCAGTTTGAAGGGATTGGGTGAAGACATATCCCGCCAGCCCGTAGGGGACATTGTTGGCACGGCGAATGACGTCGTCGAAGTTTGAGAAGGTAGATATAGGTGCAACTGGTCCAAACGGCTCGTCGCTCATAATCTCAGCGTCGTCGGGAACCTGGCCCAGCACCGTGGGCTGAAAATAGAAACCGCTGTCATACTCTGGTGGGATCCCGCCTCCTGCGAGTAGATCCGCACCTTTGGCAATGGCGTCGTCCACCAGCTTGATAACGCGATCACGGCCGCGCGCATTTGCCATCGGTCCAAATTCCACCCCTTTATCCAGGCCCCGGCCAACCTTCAGGGCGCGCGCCGTCTTCGCCATCGCTTGGGAAAACGGTTCGTACAGCGACTCGTGCACATAAAACCGGCTGGGCGAGATGCAAACCTGGCCTGCATTACGAAACTTCGTTCTCGCACAGAGTTGCCCGGCCGCAATTGGATCTGCGTCCTCAAATACGATGACTGGCGCGTGTCCACCGAGTTCCATGGACACTTTCTTGACCGTATCGGCGCACTGCTTGAGGATGAGTTTGCCAACAGGTACCGAGCCAGTCAGGGACACTTTGCGGATAACAGGCGATGCAATCAGATGCTCGGAAATTGTAGAGGATCTCCCGCACACGACATTGAGCACCCCGGGTGGAAGACCTGCCGCCATTGCCGCATCGGCAATGTAAAAAGTGCTGGAAGGCGCTTCCTCAGAAGGCTTGATGACAATGGGGCAGCCCGCAGCCAGCGCCGCAGCTATCTTTCGGGCCGGTAGCAGGGCGGGAAAGTTCCAGGCCGTAAAGGCGGCCACTGGCCCGACGGGATCGTAGCGGACCTGAAGCCGTACGGATGGATCTCGTCCGTCGAGGGTGTGCCCAAAAATGCGACGGGCCTCGTCGGCATACCAGTCAAACTGTTCAATCGCCGCTTGAAATTCTCCTGCTGCCTCGGCAACAGGTTTTCCTGTTTCGCGCGACATCGCAAGCGCCGCGTCTCTGGCGCGGAGGCGCATTTCATCGACTATCCGTCGCAGAAGCGCCGAACGCTCCCAGCCAGAAACGGCACGCCAAAGTGGCGCTACGCGTTGTAGGCTTTCAAGGACTTCATCGAGCTCTTCGGGGCCGGCGGCGGGCAGAGTGCCGATGATCTCTTCGTTTGTGGGGTCGATAACCGGTCTGGTTTCGCCGGACTTGGCGGTACGCCATTGTCCGTCGATGAGAAGTCCAAAGCGCTCGTACACGACAAGTCTCCTGTCAAATTGGAATATGGTCAGCCGAAATCAGCATCGCGTCTCGCGCAATGTTGAGGCGGTACCCTTATGGTGTGTGTATTTATTGGTAGCAGGTCGCAGCCACGCGGGCGGCTGTGACGCCGGCCGCTACTCGCCAGATCCGTAGTTGAAGCGCCGCTTGTATGACTCGATATATGTCTGCATCGACGGTCGGATATGGGCTTTGACGGTCTCAACGAGAAGCTTGCGATCACCGGTGCGCATCGCGCCAACGATTATGGCATGCTCGTCAAAAGAACGCTGCAACTGCGCTGGATGACGCACGGTGCTGGAGCGAACAATATGAGCTTTGAGCGCGAATTGTTCGATAGCTTCGCTTAAATGAGGGTTGCCGCAGCCGGAAAAGAAGGTGCGGTGAAACAGCATGTTTTGGCGGTATACTTCTGCAAGATTGCCCGCTTTGACCGCCTCGCCATGCCGAAGGTGGATATCCCCCATCAGTTTCAACAGCGCAGGGTCAACGGGCAGCGGCAGCAGCTCTGCGCCCTTAGCCTCAAGTAACTCGCGGATAGCGTAAATTTGTATGACGTCTTCTGGGGGTAGGTCTCTGACGGCAGCGCTCTTATTGCGGGGCTGCACGACAATTCCCATGCTCACGAGCTCGGCCAAAGACTGACGGACTACATGGCGACCGACACCGAACCTCTGAACCAGGTCTTCTTCGATTAGTCGCTCCCGCGGAAGCAGGCGTCCGAGGACGATGTCTTCTTCTAGTGCGCGAACAACTGCCTCTGCCTGCGTCGCAGACGGCAACCTTTCTTTTTGTTCCTGCAAAGGGAAGCTCCGTGGGCCTTTGATCATTGGTCTAGTTACCATGCGACAGTTCTAAAAAAATCGCAAACTTTTTTGTTGATAATATCGTTGACTGTTTCGTGGGCCTCGCGCTAAGTCTGCGTTACCAACCGGGCAGGGGCCAAAGGAGGGGAGCGACCGTGAGTTGTTGCCTGGCCCTGCCTTGTCTAGAGGACTTGCGATGTACCGCTTCGATTTTGCGCCAGTGTTTGCGCATATGGACATTTTGCTGGCGGGTACCTGGGTCACGCTCCAGTACTCGTTCATTGCGATGCTGCTCGGCGGTGTTGTCTCGATTATCTGCGCAATAGCCAAGACGTCGGGTCCCGCACCGGTGCGCTGGCTCGTGGATGCCTATGTCGAGGTCATTCGGAACACACCGTTCCTCGTGCAAATCTTCTTTATCTTTTTCGGGTTGCCCTCAATCGGTGTGCGGCTGTCACCAAACGAAGCCGCCATTCTAGCCTTGGTGGTGAACGTAGGGGCATATGCCACCGAAATCATACGGGCCGGAATTGAGGCCATACCGCGTGGTCAGGTTGAGGCGGGCATCGCGCTAGGCCTGGAGCGCATGCAGATTTATCGCTACATCGTGGTGAAACAGGCGTTGCGGACCATTTATCCGGCACTATCGAGCCAGTTCATCCACCTTATTCTGACGTCGAGTGTGGTGTCAGCCATCTCGGCTAGTGACCTGTCGGCGGCAGGCAAGGAAGTGGATTCAATCACATTCGCCAGCTTCGAAGTTTATCTGACGATTACGCTCATTTATCTGGCGCTGTCCATTGGCTTTGCGGGCTTATTCAACCTGATCCGCCGTCTCGCCTTCAACTATCCTCTCGCTCGATAGGGGCGCATCATGATCCGTGCATTTGGCTGGAATGAGTTTCTATTTATCGTCACCGCCATGCAGTGGACGCTGGCACTATCTGGAATAGCCTTTGTCACTGGTTCAATCGGCGGCCTTCTCATTACCCTGGCACGCGTGGCTGCCAATCCGTACCTGCGCTATCCAGCGTTGGCGTTTATCCGGCTTTTTCAAGGTACGCCGCTTCTCATGCAGCTGTTTCTTGTCTATTTCGGCATGACAACTTTTGGACTGCGTGTAGACCCATGGACTGCCGCTGCCATCGGGCTGGCGCTGCATGCTAGTGCCTATCTTGGTGACATCTGGCGCGGTTGCATTGAGGCGGTGCCTGAGGGGCAGAGCGAGGCATCGTGGGCACTTGGTCTGAACTACGCGGACAAGATGCGGATCGTAATCCTGCCGCAGGCGGCTCGCATCGCCGTAGCGCCGACGGTTGGCTTCCTGGTTCAGTTGATCAAGGGCACGTCACTGGCATCGATAATCGGGTTTGTTGAGCTCGTCAGGGCCGGCCAGATCATGTCCAACGCTACCTTCCAGCCCTTTGTTGTCTACTCCGTGGTGGGTGCCTGCTTTTTTATTATCTGCTGGCCTTTGTCGCTCCTGGCGCAACGGCTTGAAAAACACTTTTCGCAGTCAACGGCCCGTTGAGGTCGGCTGTGATCGAATTGTCTCAAAAGGGAGATTGACAATGACTATGCGTAAACGGGCCGCACTGCTGTCTGCGGCATTCGGCTTGGCTTTGGGGATCGGGGCTGTTGGCGCTCAGGCGCAGACCGTGGAGGAAATCAAATCTCGCGGTGAGATTAACATCGGTATTCCCGTTGATTTTCCACCTTTTGGCCTGATCAACCAGCAGGGACAACCCGAGGGATACGATATTGATGTGGCCAACTTGATTGCAGAAGACCTTGGCGTCTCTGTCAATCTGGTGCCAGCCGCAGGTCAGAATCGCGTGCCCTACCTTGTCAGTGGTCGCGTTGACATGATCGTTTCTGCTCTTGGTATTACTGCAGAGCGGGCTGAGCGCGTGGAATTCTCGCAAGGCTATGCTGGTATTGAAATTTCGGTCTATGGCCTGAAGGATCTGGTTATTCCGGACGGGGCCGCTCTCGACGGTGTGACGATAGGTGTGGTGCTTGGGGCAACTCAGGATACTGCTGTTACCAAGGTCGCCCCCGCGGGTGCCACAATCCGACGCTTCGACGATAACGCCAGCGCTAACCAGGCCTTGCTTGCAGGTCAGGTTCAGGCGCTTGGGGCATCGGACGCTGTTATTGCGCTGATCGAAACTGTTGCGCCCGGCCGCTTTGAGAAAAAGTTTGTGCTCTCGACCCAATTGCAGGGTGTGGCGACACGCCCCGGTGCCGATGAGCTTCTAGCTCATGTGAACAGCTTGCTTTCGACGATCAAGCAGGATGGCCGGCTTAATGCCATCCACGAGAAGTGGCTCGATCTGCCGCTGCCAAACTTCATAGCAGAAGCGACCGAAGAGACGACCCGCTCAATCACTGGCGCTGCTGCCAAAGCAAACTGAGCTCAGTAAGGATTTTCAGTGATGACCTCTTCCTCTTCCAATGATCGCTCTCCCAAAGCGGCTGGTACCGCTGCGGTAACGATGCAGGCCGTGTCCAAATGGTATGGTGAGTTTCAGGCACTGAAAGACGTAAATCTTGAGGTCGCAGGTGGCGAACGCATCGTCGTCTGCGGACCCTCCGGATCGGGTAAGTCGACGTTGATCCGGTGCATTAATCAGCTCGAGAAAATCCACGAAGGTCGGATCGTCGTCAATGGAACGGATCTGGCCGAGGGCAAAAACGTCGAGACAATCCGCAAGGACGTTGGGATGGTGTTCCAACAGTTCAATCTCTTCCCACATATGACCGTTCTGCAAAATTGCACGCTTGCTCCCATGCGCGTACGTGGCGTCAGCCAGGTGGAAGCAGAAAAGACCGCCAAACAGTTTCTGGAAAAGGTGAAAATCCCAGAGCAGGCGGACAAGTTCCCGGCGCAGTTGTCGGGTGGGCAACAGCAGCGCGTGGCAATTGCACGAGCATTGTGCATGAATCCAAAAGTCATGCTTTTCGACGAACCGACGTCCGCTCTTGACCCTGAGATGGTGCAGGAGGTGCTCGACACGATGATTGACCTTGCTAAGGGCGGAATGACGATGCTGGTAGTTACCCACGAAATGGGTTTTGCCCGCGAGGTCGCCGACCGGGTCATCTTCATGGACAAGGGAGAGATTGTGGAGATGGCGACCCCCGAAGACTTCTTTGAACGACCCAAGCACGAGAGAACCAAAACGTTCCTTGGTCAGATCACCCGCCACTAGGTTTAGCCGCTGCAACGGGAGTGAGCCATGCAGATCAATCTTACCGGACGGGTTGCGATCGTCACAGGCGCGTCTTCCGGGCTTGGTCTTGCGATTGCGGGCGCCTTGAAAGCTTCGGGCGCAATTGTCGTTCGCACAGGCCGCGGCGCCTCTGATGCAGCCGACTGGCAAACCGTGGACGTCCGTGACGCCGATGCGGTGGAGCGCCTCGTCCAAGGCGTCGCGCAGCAATACGGGCGGCTGGACATTATGGTCAACAACGCGGGCATTTCCGCGACGGACGGTTCATCCGTTGAAAAGTCCCTAGAGAGTTGGAACGACATCGTCCGAACCAATCTGGATGGCACCTGGTTTGGTTGCCGCGCAGCTATTCGTCAGATGTTGCGCGACAATCGAAGCGGCACGATTATCAACATGTCTTCCCGTATGGCGTTGTCGGCCGGTAGCCCGGGGCGAGCAGCATATGCGGCATCAAAAGCTGGCATTTCCAACCTCACCCGCCAACTCGCTGTCGAATATGGAAGGCAGGGCATCCGAATAAATGCCGTGTTGCCCGGTTTTGTGCCCTACACGTCGGGCGCGACCAATAATGACCCTGCACGTATTCAACTGGCCTTGCAGCAGACACCGACCACGCGCCTTGGCCTGCCCGCCGACATTGCTAACGCTGTGCTGTTCCTGGCCTCTGACGCCGCAGGCTATGTCAATGGTCACAACCTTGTCGTCGACGGCGGAGCATCTGTTCGCCCCTGATACCACCCATCATCCAGCACTGGCCTGAAAGGCCGTGCCGTGCAACCAAAGGATAGCTAATGAACGATCTCACCACGTTGGCCAACTTGCTCATCGCGGCGCAGAGAGACACGTCTTTGGTGGTTCCGGCAAGTGAATTCTCACAGCTGTCGCTGGGCGAGGCGGAGGAGCTACAGGATTTAGTCAAGCGGGGGCTGGGGAGGCGTGTCCCCGCTGCCAAGATTGGCCTGAACGACCAAGCAGGCGCTGTCGCCGCACCAATCTATGATACTGTCTACAAGGCGAGCGGCGAACCTCTGATCCTGCCAAAACGCGGCGCGGTTGGTATTGAGGTTGAGGTGGCTGTGATGCTTAATCGTGACCTGACATTTGAACTTGCGCAGGCGGACGATGCAGAATTGTTGGCCGCAGTCGATGCGTTTGTGCTAGTGATCGAACCACTCGCTACCAGGTACGACGACCGTACCGCAGCGGGACCTTGGGGGCCTCTGGCAGATAATCTCGTAACCGGTGGACTTGTTCACGCCAGCGATACGCCATTGCCGCGCGAACACAAAGTTGACGGCCTCGCTCTGTCGGTCACCGTTGATGGCGAAGTGGTTTATAGCCAATCCGCTCGCCATCCTTTCGGAGACGTGCTTACGCCCCTAAGAGCCTATGCCGGCGTTACGCGAGCAGGTGCATTTTCGATCAAAGCTGGCACGTTGGTGACGACTGGGTCGTTGTGCAGAAATATTGTGCCAGTCAAATCCACAGGTCGCGTTGAAGCTCGCCTTGGAAAAGATCACTCGGTGACAGTTGAGTTTATTTAGCGGTTTAGGCAGGGAAGGGTGCTCCACCCCTGCCTGCTTATGCTAGTGCTGGAGCAATTCGACCGCCCGCATGGCACGGGCGGCGATTTCCTTCCAGTCGCCTGCAGCGATCAGATCTCGGGGAGACATGAAGGCGCCGCCCACTGCAAAGATGTTGGGCAGAGCTAAATAATCCCGCAGATTGGCCTCCCCCGTGCCTCCGGTTGGGCAGAACTTAAGATCGGGATAAAGCGGCAGAACGTGCTTTACCCAGGCGATGCCGCCGACCAGATCCGCTGGGAAAAGTTTGAGTTCGAAGAAGCCTGCCTCGCGAGCAAGCAGGGCCTCGGTTGGTGTGCTCACACCTGGAACGAAGGGCAATTCTGCTCGGTCAATTGCATCTATGAGGCGTGGTGTCAGGGCTGGGCTGACGGCAAATGCTACTCCCGCATCTGCAACACGCTGAACCTGTTCGGGTTGGGTGATCGTTCCCGCACCGATGATTGCGCCAGAATTCATCGCCTTCATTCTGGCAATGACCTCGAGCGCGCATTCGCTACGCAGTGTCACCTCCAGAGTGGTGACGCCTGAACTTACCAGGGCTTCGAGCAGTGGTTCCGAGTGCTCCGGGTTGTCTACGTGTAGGACAGGCAGAAGTGGCGCGCGGCCTGTCATTCTGGACGCAACGCGCGAGCGCTGAAGTGGCGGCATTTCAGACATTAGACTGATCTCCCTATTTGCGGCTATTTCCGATCCCACGAAAAAACATATTCGGCAACTATTTTGTTGACAATAATGCCGACGACTTGGATTGTGAGTGTAAGCGTTGCGACCGCACTTGGTGAATGGTCGCGCTTCACAGCGCCGCCTGGTTTGGGCGAGCCGGGGCCGAAAAATACTGACTGGAACTCCTATGTCGCAGAACAGCAGAACGATGACTCTGGCGGATCTCCGTAGCCAGCGATGGTTTGGGGCAGAAGGGCAGCCTGGCAATCACAAGTCCTACCGAACCAAGCAGATGGGCTACACGAGTGAGGATTTTCAAGGAAAGCCTGTCGTTGGCATCATCAACACCTGGTCTGATCTGAATTCTTGCCACACTCATTTTCCGCAGCGCGTCGAAGAGGTTAAGCGCGGTATCTGGCAGGCGGGAGGGTTTCCTGTAGAGCTTCCGGCATTGAGTGTCGGTGAAACTTATGTACGCCCTAGTACGCTGATTTATCGCAACTTGCTTGCCATGGAGACGGAGGAAATTCTCCGCTCACACCCGCTCGATGGCGCGGTTTTGATGGGCGGCTGCGACAAGACAACACCGGGCCTGCTGATGGGCGCCGCCAGCATGGATATTCCCGTAATCTATGTTCCTGCGGGTTCTATGCTGAGTGGGCATTTCCGCGGGCAACGCAATCTTGGAACTGGCTCCAGTACATGGAAAGCGCTCGCGGACTTCCGTGCCGGCAAGAGCGACGAGCAGACCTGGCGTGCATTTGGTGAGGGCACAGCGCGTTCGCCGGGCACATGTAACACCATGGGCACTGCATCCACGATGACTGCGTTAGCCGACGTTTTGGGGATGACCCTGCCTGGAGCAAGCTCCATTCCTGCGGTGGATTCAACCCATTCTCAGATGGCCAGCAATGCGGGTCGTCGAATTGTTGAGATGGTATGGGAGGATCTCAAGCCAAGCCGCATCATGACGCGATCCAGCTTTCTCAACGCCGTCGCCGCTGACATGGCGCTTTCTGGCTCAACCAACTCGCTGATCCACCTGATCGCGATGGCTCGTCGTTTGGACCTTGAGCTCGATCTGAACGACTTCGCAGCTGCAAGTGGAAAAGTTCCTGTTCTCTGTAACCTGCAGCCTAGCGGGCAGTACCTCATGGAGGACTTCTACTATGCCGGAGGACTGCGGGCGTTGTTGCGCAACATCGATCAACACCTCGACCTTAGTTGCCGCAATGTAACTGGCGGCACTCTTGGCGAGGCCATTGTCGACGCTGAAACCTACGAAGATGATGTCATCAGGCCCGTTTCCAATCCGGTCTACCCTTCAGGGGGGCTTGTCGTTATTCGCGGTAATTTGGCGCCGCGTGGAGCTGTATTGAAGCGTGCCGCCGCACATGCCGACCTGCTGCAACACACGGGGCCCGCCGTCGTTTTTGTCAACTTCAAAGATATGCTCGCGCGGATAGACGATCCTGACCTGGAAGTAACCAAGGACAGTGTTCTAGTGCTGCAGGACGCGGGGCCGGTGGGGGCACCCGGCATGCCGGAATGGGGTATGTTGCCGATCCCCAAGAAGCTTCTGGAGCAAGGGGTCCGAGACATGGTTCGGATTTCAGATGCGCGCATGAGCGGGACTAGCTACGGGACTTGCGTGCTGCACGTTTGTCCCGAGAGCAGGGTGGGTGGGCCGCTTGCCCTGGTTCAGAATGGAGATCTGATCCGTCTGGACGCAACCAATAGCACCTTGGACCTGCTGGTGCCTGAGGATGAGCTTTCCCGCAGAAGGGCACTCTGGACCCCTCCACCTCCTCACTACGGGCGAGGCTATGGCGCATTGTTCAGCGAGCATGTGCTGCAAGCCGATGACGGTTGCGATCTCGATTTTCTGGCGCGAACCGGCAACACCCCTGACCCTGAAGCCAGGTTCTCCTAGTTCTTTGTATTTGTTAAGTTAAGTGAGCTCCAATGGAAGAGACTGCTAAAGGCATCGTCGGCGGCCTGACAAACTATGGCGATCCGCGTTTTGCCGCCTATCTGCGTCGCTCGTTTGCGCAGTCCATGGGCTACTCTCGCGACATGCTGAGCCGTCCGACCATCGGCATTACCTGGACTGCCAGTGGGTTTAACAATTGCCACCGAGGGGTGCCAGAGCTGGTTGACGCGGTCAAGCGCGGGGTGCTGGCCGCCGGTGGCTTGCCTTTGGACTTCCCGGTGACGTCACTCGGCGAGGTTTTCCTTAGTCCGACTAGCATGGTTTTCCGAAATCTGATGGCTATGGATGTCGAGGAGATGGTGCGCGCACAGCCTATGGATGCCGTTGTTCTTGTCGGTGGCTGCGACAAGACCTTGCCGGCTCTGGTCATGGGGGCGGCATCTGCAGGAAAACCCGCAATTGTGGTGTCGACGGGTCCCATGATGACGTCGCGCTACCAGGGGGAACGGCTCGGCGCGTGCACCGACTGCCGCCGCTTCTGGGGACGCTATCGGGCAGGCGAAGTATCCGATCAGCAGATCGACCAGGTGGAAAGCTCCCTCGCAACGACCGCCGGAACCTGCGCCGTTATGGGCACCGCCAGCACCATGTCCATCCTACTTGAAGTCATGGGCCTGATGCTGCCGGGAACGGCCGCCATTCCGGCTGTCCATGCGGATCGCTTGCGGGCTGCAGAGGCAACAGGCAAGGCGGCAATGGAGCTCGTTGCGTCAGGTCGCACGATTGATCAAATAGTCACCCAGGCTACGATCGACAACGCAGTTCGGATGCTGCTGGCCATTGGCGGCTCGACGAACGCGATTATCCATCTCGCAGCAATTGCGGGACGTCTTGGCTTCAAGATCGACATGGATCGTCTCAACGCAATCTCGGACGATACGCCAGTGCTGGTCGATTTGAAGCCGAGCGGAACCGCTTACATGGAGGACTTTTTCTATGCTGGTGGCGTTGGCGGAGTACTGCGTCGGCTGGGGGACAAGATTGATCGTAGCGCCCTGACCGTGACGGGGGAAACGCTAGGCGATCTTGTTCCCTCTGATGACACCTGGATTGATGAAGCTGTTATCCGCACCACAGAAGCGCCGGTACGGTCCGACGGTGGTCTGGTCGCCTTGTTTGGTTCGTTGGCGCCCAATGGGGCCGTTCTGAAACGTGCGGCGGCAGATGAAACTCTCTTCGAGAAAACGGCGCGCGCTGTCGTATTCAAGAACATGCAGGATCTGGCCGACCGAATTGATGATCCTGAGCTCGATGTAACGGCGGATGATGTTCTGGTTCTACAGAACGCTGGGCCCAAGGCCGCCGGTATGCCGGAATCTGGCTATCTGCCTATTCCTTCCAAACTCGCCAAACAGGGCGTGAAGGACATGCTTCGCATTTCAGATGCAAGAATGAGCGGCACCGCCTATGGCACGATTGTGCTGCATGTATCCCCGGAATCTGCGGCAGGTGGCCCTTTGTCATTGGTGCGTGACGGCGATCTCATTCGCATGAGTGTCAAAGGCAGGACACTGGATCTCCTAGTGGAGCCCGAGGAACTAGCTAAGCGCGTCCCCGTGGCCGCCCCCACCGCAGAAACAAGAGGCTGGCTAGGCCTCTACAATCGGCATGTGCTCCAGGCGGAGGATGGTTGTGACCTGGACTTCTTGCGTCCTGATGGCGCTGGCATGCGCCCATCAGAGCAGATTGGGAAATAAAGGATGATTTTCACATTGGCCTCCCCAACTATTTTGATGTTTGATCCAATGCTCCCCGAGATCGAGGCAGAGCTGGATCAGAAATATCATGTGCTCCGCCGGTATCAGGAAGCAGACCATGCCGAAATCGAGCGCTTGCTTGGCGATATCGTTGGTGTAACGACTGGCGGTGGAACCGGCATATCGAGGGATTGGCTTCTTAAACTGCCATCACTGAGAGTTGTTGCCGTAAATGGCGTTGGCACCGACAAGGTCGATCTGGCGACGGCCAGAGAGCGGGGCGTGGAGGTAAAGACCACTGCGGGCGTGCTGACGGCAGATGTCGCAGACATGGGACTCGCGCTGATGCTTGCTGTCCTGAGGCGGCTTCGAGACGGAGATGCGTTGGTCCGCAGCGGCGGGTGGGCTGATGGCAAGAAGTTGGCGCTTGGGACCAGTCTAAAGGGCAAAACTCTTGGCATCCTTGGCTTGGGACAGATCGGCAAGGCGCTGGCCAAACGCGCGCATGCTAGTGAAATGAACATCGCCTATTGCAGTAGATCAGAGACTTCGTCCGATCCGGCTTGGCAGCGGGCGAGCACACCAGCTGAACTTGCGGCCACAAGTGACGTCTTGGCAGTCTGTCTAAACTACACGCCTGAAACGCGGAGTATCGTCAACAGCGAAGTCCTGGAGCGGCTCGGGCCAACGGGCGTCCTCATCAATATTGCGCGCGGCGGAGTGGTCGATGAAAAGGCGCTGATCCGTGCACTCAAGGATGGAACCATTGCGGGTGCAGGACTGGACGTTTTTGAGAACGAGCCGCGTGTCGACACAGAGTTCAATACGCTGCCAAATGTGTTTTTGATGCCCCATCAAGCAAGCGCAACGCTGGAGGCCCGACAGGCCATGGGGCATCTGGTGCTGCAGAACCTTGCTAATCATATCGTCCGCGATTGATTTAGCAAGGAGCGTCGTCCATGCGCTAAGTATTTGTTCATTTTGGGCTGAGCGTCCTAGTGTCAGCGAAGCTATGCAGAAATAACAGTGATCTATATAAGGGGCGGATATTTTTGATTTACCTGAACAGGCGTTCGCATCCCGACGTTGCTTTACGCCGACGTGCAGGAGCGATTGGAGTCGCCATTAGCGCTCAATACACTGATGCACGAAGGAAAGTCTCAAGCGAGATTCACTATACGATCGCCTGGGGCGGCCGGCAGGAATATCCGTATCCCAAAGCCCAAGTTCATATCTGCCGGGTCATTGATGCGCTCAGCGTCGAGCGTTTCATTTGGGGATCCGACTTCCCGGCGCGGACTAAGGCCACGGGCCGCCCGTGAACAATGTCTTCGCGATCGAGAGTCTGACCGTCAAACTCACCACGCATAAGCGCTCGTTTGACGTCGCCTCCAACATGTGCCTCACGGTGGCGCAAGGGGAGATGCTGGCAATAGTCGGAGTGTCCGACTCGGGCACGAGTATGACGGCATTGTCGACTATGAGGTTGCTGCTGGAGCTTGTCGCGAAGATTGCGAACGCAGCATCCGATTTGTCGAGATGGACCTGGCAAGTGCCGATGAAGCCACTATGCGCACCCGGCGCGGCAATCGCATCGGACTGGGCTTTCAGGAACCATTAGCGTCACCACGCGTGTCGCGCCGCATATTGCTGAAGTGCTTGAATTGCATCAGCAGCCCCATCATCAGGCGCAGGGTCCCGGGAGCGACCCGACTGTGACCAAAAGACATCGTCAGTTACAAGCTGAGTAAGGAGTTCTCGACCATGTATCGGGAGTGCAGGCACAGCGCGGCAGCGCCAACTGCCTTGCTGAAGCTGCCGATAGTGCCGCCCTGCACGGTAACGTCTGCAAAATGCGTAGTGAGATGGTCGGCAACCTGGTCCCGCAACGCATCTGCGATAGGGCGCGGGACGCGGCCGTCAATAATGACCATGCGGATATCGACAAAGCTTGAGAGCGCGGTGATGGCATCGGTCAGATCGGTCGCACATCGCTTGATCCAGGCGGATTGCGCCGGCCCAAAATCCGGCCATGTCGTATCGCCCCGCCAGATGGCGTTGCCAGCGTCACGATCAGTGGGAGCGAGGTCGGCATACAGGTCACTCAGCGACGTGATGGTCTGGTTGATGAAGCGCTTGCCTGCATAGATGCGATGGCCGAGCGCCAATCGGCAACTGGTGGTGCCGCCCACGAAGAAATAGGCAAAATCGTTTAGCTGACGGGCCGCGCCGAAAATCATCTCGGCCCCAGCTGCAGCCGTTACATCGTTCTGAATGTGCACGTCCATGCCAGCAATAGCGCCGACCCGAGCTTCGAAATCGACCTCGGCCCAGCGTCGTGCCGCCGCGTCCGACATGTCCGTGAGGTCCAGATTTTCGATGCCTTCGGGCACGGCGATGCCGATGCCCGTCAGCCGGGACCTGTGAGCGGGCGCTATTGCGCTTCGCAGAGTCTCCAGATCGGTAGCGAGCCGATCGAAGATCAGATCTGAATCGGGAAAGTCGTAGATGTAGCCGATGCGGTGCTGCACCTGTCCCAGAAAATCTATGAGTACGAGATCGGTACTTTTCATTCCGATCTTCACGCCAATAGAGAAGGCGCCGTCCGCCCTCAGCGAAAGTGGCGTAGTCGGGGGGCCAACCCGGCCCCGTTGGGCATCGCCCAGCACTACCAGCTCGTCGCGTTCGAGCGCCCGCACGATCACCGAAATGGTCTGGGCGCTGAGGCCGCTGCGCTGCCCCAGCTCCATGCGCGAGAGCTGGCCGTGTTGGCGCAGTAGCGACATGATCAGGCGCTCGTTGTAGCTGCGGACGCTGATCTGATTCAGACCTCCGACCCGATCATCCACCCTCATGGCCGGCGGCGGGGCAAAACGCATGTCAGGCACGGTGGGCGCCTCCCAATTCCATCACAAAACCGGTCATTGCTTTAGCCAGCCAATGGCCTCAACCGCCTCGGCCATGGCGACACCAAGACGATTATGGCCTTGAGCGTCGAGATGAAAGCCATCAATAGCGCTCGAAGTCACGATCGAGCCAGCGTCGAAGAAATGCACCTCCAACGCATCGGCGATGCTGGCATATTCGGAAGCCAGCAGCAGCGACTTTTCGCGCCCGCCATCGAAAACGCTTTCCCAACCGCGCAGGTCTTCCAGAATGGGCGGCGGCGAGACGATCATGATTTCGGGGACACACTGGCCGGGCCCGGCCCGCAATTCCTTGATGTCCTGAACTAGCGCGCCCATGCCCATGGCAATCTCCGAGGCGGGCTTATGGAAGCGTACCTTGAGATCATTGGTGCCGAGCATGATGATCACCAGATCGAGCGGCTTGTGGCTGTTGATGCAGGGCTTGAGATAGCGGCGGCCATTCTTTTCATCCCCTTCGATCGGATCGTCGCTCACCGTCGTCCGGCCGCTCAGCCCTTCTTCAATGACCAGCCAGTCCGGCGCCAGCAAGCCGCGCATGACCCCGGGCCAACGAATGGTTGGACCAAAGCGCTCATCGGGCGTGTCGGCAGATGTCTGCCCGTAAGTGTTTGAATCTCCGAAACATAGGACAGATCGCATGTTCTCTTCCCAATCCTTGCGCTGATTATGGGCGCAGCACTTTCGCCGAACCTAGAAACTGCCTCTACGAAAGTCAATTGATCATTCAAGTTGAATAATCATTTGACAGGCGCATTTTGCTGCTGTTTGCTGCCGACGAATGAGGCGGGGAGGACCGCCTGGCGGCAGGGGCCGCTCATTCGTTCTTGAGGAGGACAAAATGCATATCGATTTGCCGATCGCCCCCCACGGTCTGAGGCGGCTTGCGCTCTCTATCTCTTTTGCCGCTTTGTCGGCCTTTGCTGCCGTCTCGCCGGCGCAGGCTCAGAACGAAGGACCGATCCTGGTGGTCAGTGGTCCGCTGTCATGGCCATTCTTCGCTGCAGTAAAACAGGGGTTTGACGATGCCGCCGAGCTTTATGGGGTGGATTATCAATACATCGCGGTGACCGACACCGCCAACATGACCAGCGAATACCCGCGGCTCCTGCAGCAGGCCATTAGCCGCAGTCCGTCCATTCTGCTGGTAGGCGAGTTCTTTCCGGACGGCATGGACCCGCTGATCAAGGAAGCGACCGACCAGGGCATCCCGGTGATCATCCACAATTCGGGGCAGACACTGTGGGAGCAGAACGGCTCGCTCGGGTTCATCGGTGAGGACCCCTATCAGATGGGCCACAAGGCCGGTCAGATACAGGCCGAAAGTGGGGTGACTAAGGGGCTTTGCTTCAATCAGGTTCCGGGCAATCCCACCGTTGAAGCGCGTTGTACAGGCTATATCGACGCCATGACCGAAGCGGGCGCCGCAACCGTCTACCAGACAATTGGCACCGGCGAGGCTGCCAACCAGCAGGCTATGATGCAGGCCATCATGGGCACGCTGCAGGCCAATGCCGACATCGATGGCATCTATACGCTCAATGCGGAGCCGGCGATCAGCGCCCTGCGCGCGGTGCAAGATGTTGGCCGCGCCGGCAAGATCAGTATTGGCACAGCCGACCTTTCCAACGAGGTGCTCGAGGCGATCAAGGCCGGCGATATCGCCTTCGCCATGGATCAGCAGCCCTATCTCCAGGGCTACCTGTCGATCCAGTCGGCCGTGCTCTACAGTCGCTATGGCCTGCACCCGATCGGCGCGGTGACCACCGGCCCGCTGGTGATTGATAGCACCAATGTCGACAAGACACTTGAAGTGAACCGCAAGTTCTCGGGCGTTCGCGGCGCATCCTGATCCACGCGTCTGTCGGGCGGCTTGGCGGCCGCCCGGCGTCTACTCTGGTCCGATCCGTGAAAGTACAGCAGCCAATGCGCAATCTTCTCCGTCGACCTGAATTCGGCGCTATCGCCGCCTTCCTGGTCACATATCTCTTCTTCGCCCTGACAACCACAGCTGCCGGTTTCGTGTCCATCAACGGCACGGCCGGCTGGCTAAATCTGGCGGCGGAGCTGGGCATCATCGCCATCCCGGTGGGGCTGCTGATGATCTCGGGCGAATTCGACCTGTCGATCGGTTCCACCGTCGGGGCTGCCTCGATGGTTGTTGCCATAGGCACGAATTTTCTGGGCGTGCCGATCTGGCCGATGATCGGGCTGGCTTTAATCATGGGTGCTTTAATTGGCGTTATAAACGGCCTTGTCGTGGTCAAAACAGGTGTCGCTTCATTCATCGTCACGCTGGCCACCAATTTTGTGGTGCTCGGTGCCACGATGGGCGTTTCGCGGCTGATCGCCAATGTGACGTCGAGTTCGATCGTGTCCGATCCGGCGGCCAAGTTTCTGTTCTCAGCGCGCTGGGGGCAGGCCAATATCTCCATCCTGTGGTGGATGGCCGTTGCGTTGACTGGCGCCTACGTGCTTTCGCGCACCAGCTTCGGCAACTGGATCTTTGCGACGGGAGGCAATCTTGTCGCGGCGCGCGGGGCCGGCGTTCCCGTCGAACGCGTCAAAATTACCCTTTTCGTGTGCACCGGCATAGCGGCCGCTTTTGTCGGCGTGTTGCAGGGCGTGCAGTGGAACTCGGGCAATGCCACCTATGGCATGGGTTACGTCTTCCAGGCCCCCATCGTCGCTGTGATCGGGGGCGTGCTGCTGGGAGGCGGCTACGGGTCGGTAGTTGGTATTGTCATAGGCACCGCCATTTTTGGGGTCATATCGACCGGCATATTCTACACCGGATGGAGCACGGACTGGATTCAGCTGTTCCTTGGACTGTTGCTGGGCGGCGCCGTTCTGGCCAACAACTACATCCGCCGTTTCGCCCTTTCGGCACCGAGAGGTTAAGCCATGCAGCACATCAATCCGATCCTTGAGCTGCGCGACGTCAGCAAAACCTTCGGCTCTACCCCTGCGCTTCAGCATGTATCTCTGCAAGTTCATCCTGGCCGCATCCTGTGCCTTCTGGGAGACAATGGCGCGGGCAAGTCGACCCTGATCAAGGTGATGTCTGGCTTTCATGCGGCCAGCCGCGGTGCGGTGCTGTTCGACGGTAGCGAAATCCGATTCAGCGGCCCGCGAGAAGCGCGCAAGCTAGGCATCGCTACGGTGCACCAGGATGTTGGCTCGATCCCGCTGATGAGCGTTGGGCGCAATTTTTTCTTGGGCGCCGAGCCCGTCCGCAAGCTGGGACCGCTGCGGCCGCTCGACTTGGAAACGGCCAATCGTATCGCGCTAGAGCAGATGCAGAAATTCGGCATTACTCGGGTGAAAAACGGCGACCAGCTTGTCGGCACCATGTCGGGTGGTGAGCGTCAGGTGCTGGCCATCGGCCGAGCAATGTATTTCGGAGCGCGGGTTCTGATCCTGGACGAGCCGACTTCTGCGCTAGGCGTCAAGGAAGCGGCGATCGTACTAAAATTCATGCGTCAGGCACGGGCAGATGGAGTCGCAATAGTCTTCATCACGCACAACGCCCGTCATGCCATGGCGGTGGGCGACGATTTCGCCGTACTGATCCAGGGGCAAGTGGCAGCCGAGTTCAAGCGGGGCGAAAAATCACGCGAGGAAGTTCTCAACCTCATGGCGGGAGGCGAACAAATGACCGATCTGGAGCGCGATCTTGATGTCGTAGACTGATCTCCAGCGGACTCGTGCGCCTCGAAAGTGGTAGGCCCTGATTTCGGGAACGCATGAGCTTGGTGGAATGTCCCAGATGTGGCGCGTCGGCTTGTGTAAGTTCGACGCGCTCAAAAAGTTTCTCCATGGTCCGGCGAAAGCTTGCAGACACACCTCGTCGAGCGTCCAATGAATCTCGACACAAGTGATCAATGGCAGAAAATAAACTCTAGCTTCCTTTGAAAACCTACATGCGCCAGTTATTCCACAATAGGCTAGGTCATCGCTTACTCGAGCTACGGTGTTGCCGCCGCAAGGATGACCATTAGTGCGGACGGCACCGTTCGTTTCGAAGTGAAGGTTCGTTGAACGCCGAAGTGGAGGGCGTTGCGAATTGCCCGATTGTGACTTCAGGTCCTAACGCCATGTCTACGTTGGCGCTGAATATTCTCGCCCCCAAAGGACAGTCCACACCCCAATTTCAATTTTGATTTGAAGAGATTGCTCAGTAGGTGGTGCGCCCGCCTGACAGGTCGAAGACGCTGGCGGTGGTGAAGCTGTTGTCTCTGGAGACCAGCCAAGCAACCATCGCCGCCGCCTCATCGACCTCGAGGAACCTGCCGCGGGGAATGCGGACCAGCATATATTCGATGAATTCTGGCGTCAGCGTGTCGAGGATGCGCGTCTTCGCGGTCGCTGGTGTGATGGCGTTGACGGCGATGTCATATTTGGCCAGCTCTTTGCCAAGCGATTTGGTGAGCCCAATCACACCAGCTTTGGCGGCGGAATAGGCAGACAGGTTCGGATTGCCCTCCTTGCCTGCGACAGACGAGATATTGACGATCCGGCCATAGTTTCGGGCTTTCATTGAGCCGATGACCACCTTGTTGACGTAGAAGGTGCCGTTGAGATTGATCTCCACGACCCGGCGCCATTCGTCGGGATCGTAGTCTTCCAGCGGGGCATTATTCCCCGCAATGCCAGCCGAATTGACGAGGATGGATACGGGGCCAACCGAAGCTTCGACCTCGGCATGGGCTGCAGTGAGCCCAGCCAGATCAGTAATGTCGACGACGACGCTGGAGGCATTTTGCCCCAATGCATCGACTGCAGCGGCCAGCAGTTCGGGATTGAGATCCCAAAGGCTCACCTTTGCTCCGCTATCGATCAGTCGCTTCGCCATGGCAAAGCCGAGCCCCTGGGCGCCACCGGTGACGATGGCTGTCTGGTTGTTGAGGTCTATGGCGTTCATTTCGAATTTCCTGTGTCGAGGCGGCTGCGGGTCGCGGAGGCGCCGCGCAGCAGGCGATCCATGTTGTCTTTGAGTATGTCTTGGTGGGTGGATGCAGGGAATGGACTGTGGCGCTCCAGCATCGATTGGGTCTGCCGATAGGTCATGTAGCGCCTGGAAACGGGGTAATCCGAACCCCAGACGATACGCTCCGCCCCGAATGCCGCAAGGATCGGTGACCAGCAGGGCTGCATGTCGGAGTAAGGAAACTCGTGTTGCGGCGAAGTGATGTTGCCCATGCCTGAATACTTCAGGTGAATGTTGGCGTAGCCGGAAAGGGCGACGATCGCTGCGCCGTCTTCGGCATTGTTGGTGTGCCGATCGCCAATATGGGCCAGGTGATGCAGCAGGATCTGCAAATTGGGCAGTCGTGCCGCCAAAGCGCCTATCGCTGCCATTTGGTGGGGCAGGGCAGAAAGGCTGAGCAGAAGCGATCTGTCGGATGCCAGCTGCATGAAGGGTAATCCTTCCGGCCCGGTCAGCCAGCTCCCGTCTTCGCTGGGGTCCAGATAATGAGTGAAGCCGACGAAATCCCAGCGTCCGAGCGCCTGTTCCAGGCGCTGCACAGCGCCGGGCTTACGAAAGTCGGAGGCCCACCGGCATTCGAGGTCGGGAAACACGATAAGCCGGCGGGGATGGCGCGTCGCGGCGTCAAAGGCGTAGTCGACATTGTCGGGATTGCCGCCGATGCGTGCACAGATGACGACGGCCTTCTCCACCGCATGCTGATCCATTTCGAACAGCAATTGTTCGGCACACCCCCGCGTTTCCGCATCGGGAACCTCCGGCTGGTATGGCCAGCGCTCCCAGATGTGGGTATGGGCGTCGATGGTCATGAAGCCAGTGCATCCGCTTTCGCCTGGCTGACGGCAAGCTGGACCTGTGCGGCGGTAACGGCAGCTTCTCCTGGGCGCACTGGCGCCGCGACGGCCCGCTCAGGCCCGGTCGGGTATAGCAGGACCTGGCCTTTTGGCGGGGCAAATGGCTGCGTGGCGACGTCGAGGTTCCACGGCGTGTCAGGGTCTGGCGATGGCACGGCTTCGATGAGGGAGCGGGTATAGAGGTGGGCCGGATCGTGGATCACCTGTTCTGTCGCGCCGACTTCCATGATCTGGCCGCCATGCAGCACGACGATGGAGTGGGCAACCTGATAGGCGGTGGTCAGATCGTGGGTCACGTAGATCAGCGAAATGCCCCGGCTGCGATTGAGCTCGTAGAGAATCTCGAGGATTGTCGAGCGCAGGGATGCATCGACCATCGACACGGGTTCGTCGGCCAGAATGATTTCGGGCTCCAGCAGCAAGGCACGCGCGATCATGACACGCTGGCGCTGACCGCCTGAGATCTGGTGTGGATATTTGCCCAGGGTTTGGGCCGGGTTGAGGCCGACACTGCGCAATGTCTTTTCGATCCGGTCATAGGATTCATCGCGTGACGCCGAAATGCCAAACGTCTTGAGCGGCGCGAGCAGAGGGTGGTCGATCTTGTAGAACGGGTTGAAGGCGTCGAACGGATCCTGAAAGATCGCCTGGACCTCGCGTCGGAACAGCTTTTGCGCAGCCCCGCTCATCTTGGGCAGCGGCTGGCCGTCATAGATCACGGTGCCGGTGGTTGGCGTCTGGAACCCCAACAACATGCGGATCAGGGTCGTCTTGCCGCTGCCGCTTTCGCCGACCACTGCCGTAATGGCGGGGTGAGCGCCGCCGACCGCCAGAGAGACGTTTGACAGGGCCGGTTTGCCAGAGAACGATACCGAGGCTTCCCGGACTTCCAAAAACTTGGCCATGATCAAACGCTTTCCTGAAATTCAGCCGGGCGGACGGGCCGTGCAGCGCCCGAACGGAACGATTTGAGCCGGTCAAACGAGGGCAGGGAGTCGATCAGCATTTTTGTATAGTCGTGTTGCGGGTTGGCGAAGAGGTCGCGAACCGGGCCTATTTCGACCAGTTTGCCCTTGTACATGACGCCCATGCGGGTCACGAAATGGGCCATGAGCGCCATGTCGTGGCCGATCAGGATCACCGCGGCGCCAAGATCCTGCTGGACGCGGCCCAGAGTGGCGAGCACCTGTTTTTGAACGATCACGTCAAGCGCACTGGTCGGCTCGTCGGCCAGGATCAGCGAGGGCTTGAGGGCGATGGCCATGGCGATGCAAACGCGCTGTTTCATGCCACCGGAAAGCTCGTGCGGATAGCGAAGGCGCACATCGGGGGACAGTCCCACATGGGTGAGCAGATCGCCGATGACCTGGGCCCGTTGCTGTCGGGTGTGGCGAATGTCGTGGTCGTCAAAGATGTCGCCCATTTGCTCGCCGATGCGCAGCACTGGATTGAGCGAACTCATGGCGCCCTGCGGAACGAGCGAGATGTCGGCGAAGCGCAGACTACGATATTCGGCGTCAGAAACCGTGGCCAGATCGCGTCCATTCAGGCGCATATGACCGGCGCTGACCTTTCCTCCACGCAACATGCGCATCAGGGCCAGAATAGTGGTGGACTTGCCCGATCCAGACTCTCCCACCAATCCAAACCGCTCGCCGGGGGCGAGGGAGAAACTGACATCGTTGACGGCGCGAAAGATCCCGCCGCGCGTTCCGTAGTCGATGACGAGATGGTCGACCTCTAGGACGGGTGCGCTCATGAGCTCGCTCCCAGGCGTTTGTTGACGAAGGAATCCATGCCTGCGGAAGTCAGCATCAGGCCAACGAAAATGGTTGCGATGGCTAGGATCGGCGGCCCCCACCACCACCACATCCCGCGAATGATGGCGCCATAGAACTGGGCCCAATAGATGGTCATGCCGAGCGTGAGCTCGTTCTGTGGTCCCAGACCGAGCGCTTCGAGCCCGACGGTTGCGAGCATGGCGTTGGACACGGTGATGACGAAGCTGGCGGCAATGAAAGGCAAAAGGTTCGGCAGCACCTCGACAAACACCAGCTTGAGCCCGGATGTGCCGTTCAGGCGAGCCACTTGCACATAGCCGCGCTCTCGCAGTGACAGGGTCTGCGCCCTTATCGTGCGTGCGGCGACCATCCAGGAAAGCGTCGCGACGATCACGGCCATCAGTTCGACAGTCATCTCGCGGACATTGGCAGCGACCAGTACGAGGATGGCGATGCCGGGGATGGTCATCATCACGTCCGAAGCGAGGCGGATGACGGTGTCGACCCAACCGCCGACAAAGCCGGCGATCAACCCAAGCGCAACGCCCACGGACAGGCTGATCAACCCGGACGTCAGCCCGATACGCAAGGTTTGTGGCATGGCCAGGATCATCACCGTAAACATGTCGCGACCCTGACCGTCCGTGCCGAACCAGTGTTCCATCGTCGGCGGCGAACGGGGGATGGTCGCGCCGACGCGGCTATTGGCGAAATCGACGAATAACGGGCCGAGAACAGCCAGCAGGCAGATCATCAGCATGAGTGACAGCCCAAAGAACAGCGTTTTGTTGCCGGTCAGCTCGGAAGCGAAGAAGGAAAGGCGGCCCATGGTCATTTTCCCTTCGCGATCCGGGGATCGATGAGTGGATAGATCAAATCAAGGATGAACATCGCGACGGCGATCGACACCGAAAGCAGCAACACGATGCCCTGGATAACGAAATAGTCCTTGGACTGAATGGCCTGGTAGAGCCGGAAGCCAATGCCGGGATAGGAGAAGATGACCTCCACCAGAATGGCGCCCGAAACGATATGGCCCAGCGCCATGGCAAGCTTGGTCATCTGCGGCAGCAACGCGTTGCGCATGCCGTAGCGCAGGAAGATGCGCTTGGGCTTGAGCCCCTTGGCGTCGGCGAGCGCGATATAGTCTTCACCGAGCACCGAAACCATCATGCCGCGCATGCCAATGGCCCAGGCACCGATCTCGGCGATGATGATAGACAATAGCGGCAACGTGGCGTGCCAGGCGATGGCACGAAAGGTTTCGAAGTTGAAGCCGGCACTCATGCCGAACGGCATGCCGCCCCCTGCCGGGAAAATCCGGAACACCACCGCGAAGAGGTAAAGCAGGATCATGCCGATGAGGAAGTAGGGGACTGACGACAGCAGAAGCACGCCCGATCCGAAGGTCTTCAGGAAGCGCGGACTGCGCGGCCAGCCCATCAGGCCGCCCAGCAAGGTGCCGATGGTGAAGCTGACCAGAGTTGCAAAACCGAGCAGACCGAGTGTCCAGGGCAGGCCCGCCAGAATGGCGTCACCCACGCGCTCGGGATAGTTGGTCAGCGAATAGCCAAGGTCGAGGCTGAAGACCGACTGCCAGTAGGCGAGATATTGCGTCAGGATGGACTGGTCGAGCCCGAAACGGGCGCGATATGACGCAACCATGGCGCCGACGTCACCCATTGCGCCGCCGCCCGAGGCCATCAGCTGGTTGAGCTGGTTCTCGATCGGGTCGCCGGGCATCAGGCGGGGCAGGGCAAAGTTGATCGAGACGGCCAGAAAGACCACCAGCATCATGATGCCGAAACGGCGGGCGACGTAGTCCCAGTAACTGGATGTCATCGTGACCGCCTAGGCTCGCATCGCTTCAAGCAGGTCCTCGGTGAGGCCCAATCCGAAACCGGGCGCGTCGCTGGGGACCAGACGCCCGTTTTCCGGCACGGCCATGCCGGGGAAAACCACCGTTTCCTTGAGCGGGACGCCCGCTCCGGCGCCGACGAAATATTCGCCCCAGCGCACATTGGCGTTGGCATAGCTGAAATGCTGGCCGTATGGGGTGTTCATGCCGGCATGGAGCATCATCTCGATGCCGGACGCCTCTGCGATGTGGTTGATGCGCTGACACGCCGTGAAGCCCCCAACCCAGCAGATGTCGGGCTGGAAGATATCGGCAAGGCCGCGCTTGGCCGCATGGGCAAAGGGGTATTGGGTGTACCAATGCTCCCCGGTTGCAAGGGTCATGTAGGGGATGCGGCTGCGAAGCGTTTCGTGCGCATCGAGATTGTCGGGGTTGAGGCAGTCTTCGATCCAGCGCAGACCAAGGGGGCGCAGACGTTCGGCCAGACGCACCGCAAATTCGACGTCAAAGGCCATCCAGCAGTCGAGCATGAGCTCGACGTTCGGGCCGATCAGGTCGCGAGTCTTGGCAACGAGGTCTTCGTTCTTGGAAAGCGCGTCGAGACCGTCGAACAGGCCGTATGGGCAGGCAAGCTTGGTTGCCTCGAAGCCGAGTTCCATGTGCCACTCGGTGTCATTTCCGGTGGCATAGCAGAACTGGCTCTCGCGTGCGGGCCCGCCGGCAAGTTCATAGACCGGCGTCTTGAGCAGTTTGCCCTTGAGGTCCCACATGGCCAGGTCGACGGCGCTTATGGCATAGGAGGTCAGGCCACCCGAGCCATAGGGCATGGACATGCGCATCATCATGTCCCAGACGCGGTCGCTCGCCATGGCGTTCTCGCCGATAAGCAGCGGCGCGAAATGCTCGTTGATGAGGCTGATGACGGGCTGGCCGTTTCGCGTGACTCCAAAGCCGGTCGTGCCGTCGTCGGCTGTGATCAGGCATCCTACAGCGCCGTCGAAGCGCCAGGTGGAGCGCAGCTTTTTGAAGCGCTCATAGCCCGACATTGGTCCTGCAACCTCCGCCCCGCTCGTCCAGGGAGGGCGCTTCGGTGTCGTTCTTTCTGTGCCGAGATCGCCCTTGTAAAGGGCGCCGACCATCTCGTTGCGGATGGCAAAGGCTTGGATGTTCTGGATCTTGGCCATCAAGGCGGACTCTCAAACGTGTTCGGACGATGCGAAGAGGATAAGGGGACGGCGGACCGCCCCCTCGATGGTCTCTCAGGGCTGGGTGGGCGTCAGGTTGTGCACCACCATGGCGAAGCCTTCCCATGGCAGATAGGGCGCAACATAGGGGTTCTCGGCGTTTGGATAGCCGGTCCAGTAGGTCGCGTTGAACACCAGTGTGTGGAATTCTTCTGCCAGCGAGATTTCAGGCAGGTCCCGGGCAAAGATTGCGGTGGCCTGCTTGACCAGTTCGACATATTCGGCGTTTGCCGGAGAGGGCTGCATCTGCTCCATCCGGTCGAGAATGGCGTCGAGTTCTGGATTGGCGTAGCGGGTCGGCGCGCGCAGGTTCTTGGAGCTTTCGCCTTCGGCAGCCGCATATTTGGAGTGGAAATGCTCCAGAGTCTGCCACGGGTCGTAGAGGCTGCCACAATGGGGCCCGACATTCATCTGGAAGTTGCCGGCAACCATGGCTTCGGTGAGCGCAGTGCCCTGTTGCACCGACAGCAGCGAGTCAAAGCCGGCGTTCTGCAGTTGCTGGGACAGGACCGGACCGATCGGATCGCCCTGGGCGACCTGCAGTTCGATCTGCAGCGGGCTGCCATCGGCATTGGCCCACTTGCCGTCGCCGTTCTTGGTGAAGCCGGCGCCTTCCAGCAGAGCAGCGACCCTTTCAGGGCTGTGGGCGGCGAGTTCGGCCACACCCGGAACGTCGCTCAGCTGATCGACATAGTCGAGAAGGCCCTGGTAGGACGAAACAGGCAGGACGGCCTGGGTGACGGACCCCTCATAGGCCAGGTTGACCACCTGGTTGCGGTCGATTGCTGCGTTTATTGCCTGGCGCAGGGCGACATTGTCGAATGGTGCCTTCTGGGTATTGAAGCGTATTGCGAAGGTGCAGCCATCAGGCGCCCCCCAGACCGGACCATCGGTGTTCCAGGAAACGAGGCCCTGGTTCTGGAAACGGATGGCTTCGAACTGACCTGGCTGGATGGAGCGGCCCATGTCGATCTGGTTGCCGGCGAACAGTTGTGGCATCGCCTCCTGGGTAGCGGGAACGTAGACAACGCGCTGCACTTGGGGCAGGGCCTTGGCGACACCGGCATCGGCCGCCCACCAGCTGTCGCGCAGGTCATAAATGACGGAGCTGGAGTCGGTCTTGACCAGCTTGAACGGCCCGGTCCCGACCGGCCAGCCCTTGGCCAGATCGAAATTGCCGAATGTCATCGGGTCCTGGCCTTCCCAGATATGCTTGGGCACGACCACGAAACGCGTTGACTGACCGGTGGCCAGGAAGTCGGCGGCCCAGCGTGGGCCGGCCTTGGTCAAGGTCACCTTGACCGTCAGTGGGTCGACGATCTCGGCAGATTTGACCCACTCGGCGATAGCGGAGGAGAACATCAGGTCGGGCGCAGCTGCCTTCAGCATGCCGAAAGTGAAGGCGACGTCCTCGGCATCGAATGCCTCGCCATCGCTCCACTTTACGCCATCGCGCAGCTTGATGGTGATCTCGGTGAAATCGTCGTTGTAGGTGTATCCCTCGGCCTGCCAGGGGATCAGTTCATTGGTGTTGTGGTTGGTATAAAACAGCGCTTCGTTGACCGTGTAGTGCAGGCTGTTGCGCTGGTGCAGCAGGACGCCCGCATACGGGTTGAAATTGTCGGGCGCTGGGACCTGATTGTGGAAATCCCAACCCTGGCTGATCAGTGTCCGGTTGCGCGGGACGTCGGGAATGGACTGTGCCGTCGCAAGGCTGGTGCCGATCATCAGCCCGGCAAGGGCGGTGGCGACGGCGAGCCTGAACAGTTGCCGTCCGAAATGTAGTGTCGTCTTCAAAATATCCTCCCAGTTGGTGCATTGGGCCTTCGTCGTGCCCATGCGGGTGCAGCTTGGCCCGGAGCTGAATGGCTTCAGGCAGTCAGATGAAAAACTCTCTCGATAGCCTCGCGCCGCGGCTGGTCGTCCTCCATTTCGAGGACGTCGGCCATGAACTCCCGCCAGCGCAGCATCACCGGATCGACGGGAGCGGCAGGGTCAGGCGCGTGCGTGCGGAGCATGTGACCGAATACGCAATGGCTCGGTTCATGCAGGAAAATCTCGTAGTGGACGATCCCTGAGGCCCTGAGCGCCGCAAGCATTTCGGGCCAGATTTCGTCATGGCGGCGACGATATTCTGCGACCTGGCCAGGGCGGATGGTCAGGATGAAGGCCTGGCTGTGAAGGCTTGTCCAATCGTCCATCACACGACTCCTTGTATGATGGGGACGGCAGAGCCATTTGCCTTGCTTGAGGAGAGCATGGCCGCGATGGTTGCAGTGGTACGGGCGCCGATATGGGCCGGCGACAGGTTCTCACCCCGCCCCAGGGCGAGGTCGACCAAGGCATTAACCGGACCCTTGCAATTGTAGATCCAGGCGCCGGGCGCAATATCGAGCACCTCGTTGCGCCCGTCATGACGGCGGATCTCGCAAAAATCGCGGTCGAACTCGACCGTCATCATCCCCTCGGTGCCGGTGAGGAACAGACGCATGAGGCCGCGCGCACCCTGCGGCATGGCCGCAGCGCCCGAAATGGAGGCGACGGCGCCATTGCCAAGCCGAATGGTGGCCGCATTGGCCAGATCGACGCCTTCATGCATAGCGCTATGGGCCGACACGGTTTCCGGGCTGAGTCCGGTGAGGAAGTAGAGGAGCGCTAGCGAATGGGAGAGCTGGCCATAGGCAAATCCGCCGCCCTGCAATGGGTCTTGCCAAGTGGATCGGTCTGGCCGGAAGAACGAAGTCTGCCAGGCGTCGAGGCCGTGATCCCCGGCAAATACGTCGCGCGTGGCAGAGATGAAGGTGGTCATCACATGCTCTATGCGGCCGATGGCGCCATGTTCTATGCGTTGGCGCAGTGCGTTCACCTGATCGAGGTAGTTGTAGCCATTGGCCAATACGAGGTGCCTGTCATGGGTCCGGGCGATGCGGACCAGCTCCCAGGCGTGCTCTGGGTTGATGGTCATCGGCTTTTCGCAAAGCACATGTGCGCCGCCTTCGAGCGCCATGCGGGCCTGCTCGAAATGGAGGTGGTGTGGGGACGCAATGACGACGAGGTCAGGCTTCCGAGCCAGAACCGCTGTGAAATCCTCAGAGGCGAATGCGAAACCGAAATGGGCCCTCGCACGCTCGAGTTCGTCTGAGCCCAACCTGCAAATGCCGTCGAGTTCGATTTCGCTGCGGGTGGCAAGCGCGGGGATGTGGTTTTGGGCGGCATACCAGCCGGCCCCGATGACGGCAGCGCGCAAGCGTTTCTCTGTCATGTCTGCCCCCTCGTTGCGCATGTTAGCGCTGTCCATGTTTTGGCAGTTCATAGCCTGCCGATTCGCAGAACCCGTGTAGTTCAACGATGCGGCCGTTGCGAAGGCTTGTATCGTGTCGTACAAGGAAGTGGATGGCGCATGGATAGCGCTGTCCACAAACCGAGTACCACCATGACCGATCATTCGTCAAGAGATGCCGAGATGGCCGATTTCGAAGCTGAATCGTCGTCGGTTCGCCTGCAGGAAGTTGCCGAGGCGGCTGGGGTGTCGACCATCACCGTATCGCGCTGCATCAATAACCCTGCGCGCGTTTCTGAAAAAACCCGTGAGCACGTCCTCAGAATTGCCGACCGCATGGGCTACATTCCGAACCGGCTGGCATCGAGTTTGGCCTCGGCGCGGTCGATGGTGATTGGCGTTGTCGTGCCTACCATTGCCAATCCCATACACGGCATGGTGCTGCAGGGAGCAACGGACATTCTGGAGCCTGCCGGCTATCAGGTTCTGCTGGGCAATTCGCACTTTTCCAAAAAGAGCGAACTCGAACTTGTGCGTACATTCCTCGGCCATAGGGTTGATGGCATCTTGTTGACCGGACGCGATCATTCCGACGAATGCCTGGAATTGCTGGCTCGCTCGCGCACGCCAATGGTCGAGATGTTCGACTTCAATCCGGAGCCGCCTGACATGGCGGTCGGCTCGTCCAACTTCGATGCGGGCGCATCCTTGGGGCAATATCTTATCGCGCGTGGACGGCGGCACTTCGCCTATGTCGGACATACCGGGCTGGACGACAGCCGCATGATCGCCCGCTTTCAGGGATTGAGCAAAGTCTGCGAGGGAGCAGGGCTTGCGCCACCACGTCATTATGAGATTTCGAGTGACCCGGGGACGGGGACGGGGGGGGAGGTTGTCGGCACCATCCTGCGCGAGGTGCCGGAGATCGACGCGGTGGTGTTCGCGGGCCATCAGGTCGCGGTCGGCGCCATCCGCTACTCGGTAGACGTAGGCATCGGGGTGCCGGAGCAGCTGGCTATTTCGGCATTTGGTGACTCCCCAATCGCGAAATGGATCACCCCATCGCTAACAACGGTCAGATTCCCCGTACGAGAAAATGGCATCGAAGCGGGTAAATTGATGCTGGGACGGCTGCAGGGTAAGCCCTACAAGACGCGCTCGATCCGACTAGGCTTCGAAATCCTGAGCCGCGACAGTGCTTGAGACGGAGACTAAATGTGCAGCGGAACCATATATCGTCACAAGTGGGAGCTCTGGATCGGGCTGCAAGAGAAGCTCTAAACGTCGTGTGCAATCTTTGATTGTCCTCCGTCATGTGCTTTGGCACAGATTGGTGCTTTGATTAAAAGAGAGCGCTGCCCGTCTTTGCATTGGTGCTATGCGGCGTTTAGGGGATACATCAAACGGCAATGCTGGACGGGCGATTGATCCTGTGACGGTGGTCGATGACGGCAGCGGCTCTGCCGAAGTAAGCGTCGGCGGGTGCCGCATTGTCCAGCGTCTCGTGGAATGGCCAAGAGGCTGGCGGACACCCGCTGCGGCGGCAGCTTAGCGGAGCGGCGATGGCAGTGGAGGAGGGGCCGCGAGGCCCCTTCTCTGGTTTTGGTCCCGATTATTCGGCTTTGAGGAAGTCGGCGACGTCGAGCAGGATGAACTCGTTGTCGTCGGCGCGACCGGCCTGGCGGCCAGTGGAGCCGGGATAGTTGTTGTCGTTAGCGACGACGATGGTGGTTGGATTGACCACGTCAACGTTTTCGATGGTCACGAACGGGAAGGTGAAAACGCCGTCCTTGGAGCCGCGTGGAGCGATCCCGTCGGGGTCCTTGATGGCCATCAGGTCGATATAGGCGATCTTTTCGAGCACGCCGTTTTCGTCGGCACGTTCCAGATCAACCAGGTAGATGCGCTTGAAGGCCGCGGCCTTTTCGCGACCGTCGTCGCCTTCATTGTTGTCACGCTCGATGATCAGGCCGCGTGTGCCTTCGAAAATGTTGAAGTCACCGATGGCGTGGCCAGCGTCGTCGAGGGGATAGTAGCGGATCTTGTCGCTCCAGGCCGAGCCGGCGACGTCAAATTCCAGCATGCGGATGACTGGCTTGCCATCAACGGTTTCGAGTGCACCAGCGGCTTCGTCGAAGAAGGGCTTTTCGAGCAACGGGTAAAGCGTCTTGCCATCGAGCGAAAGCGCCATGCCTTCATAACCGCCCGAGCGGCCGGTATTGATGCCGGTGACGACCGAACCGGCAGCTGGCTGCACGGTGAACTGGTTGTCGGGCGACTTGTAGTCGACGCCGCCTGGATTGGACTTGACCACCTGCAGCACGACGCCATCGGCGTCGACTTCGATCAGCCATGGACCGAATTCTTCGCCGATCCAGAAGTTGTCGCCAACGGGCTGGATCGATTCAGGGTCGAAATCGGCGCCGGTGAGGTAGCGGCTTTCGCTATGCTCGGTGATGATCGGGAATGGCACGACGCGGTTTGGATCCTTGAGGAAGGTGGTCTTTTCGATACCAACCTTGCCCGTGGTCCAGTCCATTTTGAGGACATTGAACATCAGCATGGCGTCGGACGAGTTGGCCTTGGTGCCATAGCCATTGTCCGTCAGAAACAGGAAGCGGTCGTCGCCCAGCGAACGAACGCCGCTCATGCCCTGGAGGGGCTGGCCAGGGAATGGCATGGCAATACCCGAAGCAGGGTTGGCCCAGCCATAAGGGGTCTCGACGCGAGTGCCAGAGGTGAAGCGGCCCGACATCTGCAGGCCGGCGGGCGCGTCCGCTGGAGCCGGAAGGAAGGTCTGTGCGGGCAGCTCGGCATGGGCCTTCAGCATGGCGTCGAACTTTGCCGGGCCAGAAGTGGTATCTTGAGCCATCGCGAGGGTTGCGAGGAGGCTGAGGCTGACGCCAAGGGCGAGAGCTTTGAGCATGGTAGTCTCCAGAGGAATAATGGACGCACTGCCCTAACCAGCGGTGATGTCACGCACATCACAGCGGCGTGACTGACCGATGACAGCGCCAGGGCTGCCACGCTGCCCTCTGGGGCAAGGTCACAAGGCGGCCAAAACTGCTCAATTACACACCCCTGTCATATGACCGCTCTATGGCTCGGCCTGCCCGCTGCCCGTCGCTCCTGCGGGTCGCCTCAACAGATAGGTTCATCTCATGGTCAAGCTCTCCCGAGCCCTTTTCGCTGGCGTGTCGACGCTATCCCTTACCCTTCCGGCGCTGGCGCAGACCGCTCTTCCGCAGGCCAATGACAGCTATTTCTTGGCCGCTCAGGAACAGCTTGCCGCCAAGGAAGCCATCCAGCCCAATACCGGCAAGGCCAAGAACGTCATCCTTTTCGTGGTCGATGGTCTGTCCATCCCAACCATCACCGCTGCCCGTATCCACGAAGGCCAGCTGGCCGGTGTTGACGGAGAGTCCCACAGCCTCGCCTTCGAGCAGCTTTTGCCGCACACGGCTTTGGTCAAGACCTATACCCATGACAGCCAGGTGGCCGACTCGGCCCCAACGGCAACCGCCATCACCTCGGGCGTGAAGTCGCTCAACGGCACCATCGGTGTCGACCAGAACGCCGTGCTCGAAGATTGCTCCACCCAGGCCGGGTCGACCACAATGTCGATTTTCGAGCAGGCCGAAGAAGCCGGTCTTGCCACCGGCGTCGTTTCCACCGCCCGCATCACCCACGCGACTCCCGCTGCTGCCTATGCGCACACTGTCGGTCGCGATTGGGAAACCGATACCAAGCTGCCAGCTGACGCTGTCGGCAAGTGTGCCGACATCGCGGCCCAGCTCGTCGACTGGTCGTTCGGCAATGGCTTTGAAGTCGTCTTCGGCGGCGGCCGTGCCAATTTCATGCTCGACACTCAGAAGGACCCGGAAGACGAGACCAAGTCCGGCGCCCGCAAGGACCGCGACCTGATCGCAGACTGGCAGGCCAAGTACAATGACGGCCAGTATATCTGGAACAAGGAAGGCTTCGACGCCCTGGGCGCCGACACGACCCGCGTTCTCGGCCTCTTTAACGGCTCGCACATGCAGTATGAAGTCGACCGCAAAAGCGATGCCGGCGGCGAGCCATCGATCTCGGAAATGACCACCAAGGCCATCGAGATCCTCGAAAAGAACGAAAACGGCTACATCCTGATGGTTGAGGGTGGCCGCGTCGATCACGCTCACCACGCCGGTAACGCTGCCCGCGCCTTGACCGATGCGATTGCTGTTTCCGAAGCCGTTCAGGCTGCCTTTGACGCCGTGAACCCGGAAGAAACCCTCATCCTGCTCACCGCCGACCACAGCCACGTCTTCACCATCGCCGGCTACCCGACCCGCAACAACCCGATCCTGGGCATTGCCGGTACGGGCGACGATGGCCTGCCATACACCACGCTGGGCTACCACAATGGCCCCGGCGCCAAGACGCTCGAAGAAGGTGCCGACATTTCGACCATGTCGGGTGAAGACGTTCGCGCCGCCCTGCAGCGCGCCGACCTCACCGCAGTCGACACCACCGACATCGACTACCTGCAGCAGGCGCTGATCCCGATGGGTTCGGAAAGCCATGCCGGTGACGACGTTGCCGTCTTCGCCCAGGGCCCGCAGGCTTACCTGTTCGACGGAGTCATCGAGCAGAACATGATCTACCACGTGATGGCCAAGGCTCTCGAGTTCAACGCCGCAAAGTAAGGTTTGCTAACCTGATACGGGCCGCCGGTGCTGCTGGCGGCCCACGTCTTTGACGAGGCGGCGACTGGCACATGCGTCAGTCATCAATCCCGCAGGACCCGAGTGCCGCAGCTGTGCTGCAAAACCGAAAAGGACGATCATCATGGACAGACGCAATTTTCTTGGCATTGCCGCCACAGGAACGCTGGCCGGTGCCTTCGGACTTGCCACGCCCGCCTTTGCCGACATTCCGTCCCTGCGCTTCCGCGACATGTATTCGCGCGGCAAGGACCTGTCCGATGCCGCCCTGGCCCTGCAGGGCCAGCGCATCGTGATGACCGGCTATATGGCGCCGCCCCTCAAGCCCGAGATCAACTTCTTCGTCCTCACCAAGACACCCATGGCGACGTGCCCGTTTTGCGATGACGCGACGGATTGGCCCAACGACATCGTGCTCTCCTATTTCTCCGGTGAGACCAGGTTCACCCGCTTCTCCAATCTCATCCGGGTAGAGGGCACGTTCGACACGGGCATCGAGACCGATGAGCCCACTGGTTTTGTCAGCAAGGTGCGCCTGCTCGACACCAGCTACACCATTCTCTGAGCCAGCCATGCCGGGACTATCTCTCGCCGTTTCCGGCCTGCGCTTGGCCTTGGCCGGTGTCGACGTCATCGACCTGCCAGCCCTTGCCATAGCGCCGGGCTCGCTGACCGTCCTCTCAGGCGCCTCCGGCTCGGGCAAATCCACTCTGCTCTATCTGCTGTCAGGCCTGCTGCGCCCCGATGCGGGAACCATAATCTGGGCTGAGACCGACATCGCCAAACTGGGCGAACGCCAACGCGACAGCTGGCGCCGTAAGCAGGCCGGTTTCATCTTCCAGAATTTTCATCTCATCGAAGAAATGAGCCCGGTGGACAATGTACTCGTGCCGGTCTGGCTCGACCGTTTTTCCGCAGCATCGAAACGGCAGCGGGCGATGGGGCTGTTGCACCAGCTCGAGGTGCCAACCGAGCGCGATAGTGTCGCCAAGCTCTCGCGCGGCCAGCAGCAGCGGGTCGCCATCGCCCGGGCGCTGATTGGCGACCCGTCGATCATCTTTGCCGATGAGCCGACGGCCAGCCTCGATACGGCAGCGGGCGAAACCGTCGCCGCCATCCTGCAACGCCTTGCGCACGACGAGGGCCGCACCGTGCTCGTTGCTACCCACGATCCAGCGCTCAAGACACTGGCGGACCAATCCTTGCTGCTCGACCATGGACGTCGGGAGAAGTCGGCATGAACCCGTTCCCCATCGCTTTGGCGGCGCTGCGCCGTAACAGCTTCACCGCTTTCCTGTTCCTGGTGATCGTGGCATTGGCGGTTGCGCTCGGTATCGCCATTTCTGCGCAGGAGCGAGCCCTGCGCGTTGGCTCCGCACGTGCGGCGGACAAGTTCGATCTGATTATTGCCGCACCCGGCAGCCACAACGACGTATTGTTTTCGACCGTCTATCTCGACCCGACCGCTGTCCAGCTGCTCGATCCGGCGATAGCGCGCCTTTTGCTTGATGAGCCGGAAGCCGATTTCGTTGCCCCGATCGGCTTTGGCGATGCCATCGGCACCGATCCCGTCGTCGGCACCATCGCGCCTTTTGTCGATCACCTCTCCGGCGGCCTCGCCGAAGGACGGCTGTTTGAGGCGCTCGATGAGGCAGTGGTCGGAGCGCTATCGCCGCACAAAGTCGGCGACGAACTCGAAGTATCGCACGGCCATGGCGGCGCGACTGACGCCGATGCCGACGCTGCTGCGGATGCGCTCGAGGCCGGTGAAGCCGTGCAGGGCGAACATGAGCACGCCCATCTGCATGTCGTGGGCCGCATGCAGCCCACTGGCACGCCCTGGGACCGCGCAATTGTCGTTCCCATCGAATACAACTGGCTGGCGCATGGCTTGGGCACCGGCCATCGACCGCAAGACAGCCATATCGGTACGCCTTTCGATGCCGACGCTTTGCCCGGTCTGCCAGCGGTAGTCGTCAAAGCAAAGGACATCTCCGCCGCCTATGGCCTACGCGCCGCCTATCGCACGCCGCAATCGACCGCTTTCTTTCCGGCCGAAGTGCTCATTGGGCTGTACGCCCTTCTGGGCGATGCAACGGCCATCATGAGTGCGCTGACGCTCGCGGCCCAGGCGCTGGTGGTTGCCGCAATCCTGGCCGGTGTCGTCGCCATCCTCGATCTGCAACGCCAGCGCTTTGCGGTGCTGCGCGCGCTCGGGGCATCGCCGCTGTTTGTCTTCACCACCGTCTGGATCTATGTCGCCGCCATCGTCGTCACCGGCGCCTTGATGGGTCTTGTCCTCGGTTGGGGCGCGGCAACACTGGTCTCGGACCTTCTGGCGCAATCCACCGGCGTTGCCATGCGCGCCGAAATCGGCACACGCGAACTGTCATTGGTCGGAACTCTCGTCACCCTCGGCCTGCTCCTCGCCGTGGTACCAGCCCTGATCATCTATCGCCGACCAGTAGTAGACGCCCTGCGTTAGATCGCAGGGCAAGGCCCTGTTGATGGCGTAACCTGCTTGGATATTTGATAGAATGTCAAACTATCTAGCGGATAAGCCCCATGTTCAAATTGTCAGGTTTGGGGCGCTTCATGGCCCGTATCTGCATTGTGCCTTAACGCGTTCGGAACTGTCGCGAGCACCTGGATCTAGACCTTGATGGCCGACAGCGCGATTGAACAAGTCTACTTGCGATCGGCATCGCTGGCGTTGAGAGCGGGATTGGCGCGGCATTTTTTACCAACCATGCCTCTGCTTAAGCGAACCAGATTGCGCGGCAGGAGCGCGTAGAAATGGCGGTGGTTAGATTCTCTTGAGTTATTGCCTGGCATGTGTGGACCGTAGTGGATGCCTAGTGAGTTTTTTAGGCGCCCTGTCTAATAACCTTGCGCCAAACAGCTGCCACATAAAGCAGTTGCTGATTTTCACTACTTCCTAGAGAAGCGCGATCCTCGCGGCCGTAACCATGGGCCGGTTGTGACACCGGCCCATGCCCACATTCTTACTCGGCCACGGGCACCACAGCGCCCTTGTACTTTTCTTCGATGAACTTGCGGATTGGCTCGGACTTCAGGACTTCGACCAGACGGACGATTTCTGGGCGGGTTTCGTCGCCTTCGCGTACGGTGATGATGTTGGCGTAGGGGTTATTCTCGGCGCTTTCGACGGCGATCGGGTCGGTCACTGGGTTAAGACCGGCATCGAGCGCGTAGTTGGCATTGATGACGACGGCGTCGGCTTCGTCATTGAGGTACACCTGGGCGAGAAGCGCGGCTTCAACGTCGGCCTTGAACGTCAGGTTCTTTGGATTGCCGGCAATGTCGCTGACGCGTGCGGTGTAAACGTCCTTGCCTTCTGGCAGGGTGACGACGCCTTCGCGCACGAAGATTGCCAGGATACGGCCTTCTTCGGCAACCGAGTCACGCAGGATCACTTCGCCATTGTCTGGCAGGTCCTGCAGGCTGTCCCAACGCTTGGAGTAAAGGCCGATTGGCTCGACATGGATCGCGCCGGCGCTGACGAAATGGTAGTCAGGATTGTCTTTCAGAACTTCGTTCAGATATGGCACGTGCTGGAAATAGTTCGCGTCCAGTTCGCCCGAAGCCAGCGCGGTGTTTGGCAGGATATAGTCCTGGAATGGAATGATTTCGAGCTCGATGCCTTCCTTGGCCAGGATCGGCGCCGCCTGCTCGAGAATTTCGGCATGCGGCACATAGGATGCGCCAACGACCAGCTTGGTCTGAGCGAAAGCGGGTGCGGCCAGCAGGGTCGAGGCAAGCAGCGCCGCTGTGAGAATAGTCGTCTTTGCCATGAGTGGCTCCTTCAGGTTTTAACGTTTGTCGAGTTTTCGGGTCGCCAGGTCGCCCACGAACTGAATCGCAAAGACGATGACGAGAACCATTCCGGTGGCTGCCAGCGTGACGTCGCCATTGTTGCGCTGGAAGCCTTCGAGATAGGCCAGATGGCCAAGCCCACCGGCGCCGATCACTCCTGCCATGGCTGTGTAGCCGACAAGGGAAATCAGGGTGACGGTGAGACCGGAAGCAAGGCCGGGGCCCGCTTCAGGAATGAGAACCTTGAAGATGATCGTGCCGATGCCACCGCCCATCGAACGGGTGGCTTCGATGACGCCCTTGGACACTTCGCGGAACGCGATTTCCACAAGGCGGGCATAAAAGGGCGCGGCGCCGACGACGAGCGCGGGCAGGGCGGCATTGACGCCCAGCATGCGGCCGACCAGGAAGCGCGTGACCGGGATCAGCAGCACGATCAGAATGATGAAGGGGATCGACCTGAAGATATTGGTAGCGAGCGACAGCGCGCCATAAACCAGCCTGTTGGCCAGCAGCTGGCCGGGGCTGGTGAGGAACAGCACCGTGCCGATCAGAAGGCCCAGGACAAAGGTCGCGGTGCCTGCGAGACCCGCCATATAGAGCGTGTCGATCGTGGCTTTCCAGAATTGCTCAAGGCGCAGGTTTGGGAACAGCAGTTCGATCATGATGCGCTCCCTCCACGGATAATCTCGGAGACAATGTCGCGTTCGCCCAGATAGGCCAGCAGCGCATCGAGCGCTTCGCCTTCGGCGGGGACTTCGACATAGAGCTCGCCAATGGCGGCATCGCGGGTGCGGCTGACGCGGCCATGCACGATGTTGATCGGCAGATCGAAATGGCGAATGGCATCGGCCAGCACAGGCTGGCGCGCCAGCGGGCCGACATAGACCAGCTTGATCAGCGTGCCATCGACAGAGCCGACTTCGGACGGATCGAAGGCGCCATCAATGCTGTCGGCGCTCGAAATCTGGCGCACGAAGCGCTTGGTGACTTCAGCCTGCGGCTGGGCGAACACGGCCTTGGCCGGGCCGGTTTCGACCACCTTGCCCACTTCCATCACCGCCACCTGATCGCAAATGCGGCGCACCACATGCATTTCATGGGTGATCAGCACGATGGTGAGGCCCAGCCGCCGATTGATGTCGGACAGCAGGTCGAGGATCGCGTCGGTGGTTTCCGGATCGAGCGCCGAAGTGGCCTCATCGCAGAGCAGCACGTCTGGATGATTGGCCAAGGCGCGGGCAATGCCGACGCGCTGCTTCTGGCCGCCGCTCAATTGTGACGGATAGGCATGTTCGCGGCCTTCAAGGCCAACAAGGCCGATCAGTTCGCTGACGCGGGTCTTGATGGTCGCCTTGTCGATGCCCGCAATTTCGAGCGCAAAGGCAATGTTCTGCGCGACGGTACGCGACCAGAGGAGATTGAAATGCTGGAAGATCATGCCGATCTTGAGCCGCGCCTTTCGCAAGGCAGCCTGATCGATGCTGGAAAGATCGAGCCCGGCGACCCGCACTTCGCCGCTATCGGCGCGCTCCAGCCCGTTGAGCAGGCGGATCAGTGTGCTCTTGCCCGCCCCGCTGTGACCGATCACGCCAAAAATCTGCCCGCGTTCAACGGACAGATCGACATGGTCGACCGCTGCTATGCGCGCCTCCCCCTGCCCAAAGGATTTCGTGGCCTTGTTCAAGGAAATAAGTGCGGCGGTCAAAAGCGGTCCTGCTCAATCAAAGATAAGTTGGAAATATATTCTATGTAATCCGCGACTGAAATTGTCGAGATTAGATCATCTTCCCAGCCAGCAAGCGCAGAGAGAAATCCGTTTCGCCCACCCCGCCACTCAAGAGCATTCGACTCCGATGAGGTGTTTCGACGGACATTCTTTGCTAAGCGTTGGGTCGGGTGTTGGAAGTGCTATAACCTCGAAAGCGGACGCTGTGTGCTTGCGCGTCTTGGCTGACGCTTGGCAGGGGTGAATCGGTTGCTCGAAAAAGGTCTCGCCGTTGCCATAGGAAAAGGGGCTGGCTCGGTCTCACGCCGGTGGTGCCAGAGTGCGCTTTGAGAGCGTTGGACTATCCCGGGCTGAGATTGCCGCTGAAATGGGCGTTGTGAGTAGAATTCGCACAAACTGCAATATGTAGCAATTCGTACTATTTTGTGGCTCAAAAATAGTACGAATTGCTTCGCACTTAAAAATTCACGCTAAAAAATACTATTGACGTTTTCCGTTTCCTGTGGCGCGATATGGGCCGGAGGGGCGTTGGGCTTGGTTGGAATTTTCATCTCTATTCAGAGCGTAAGTTGAAACTTTAGACCTATACCAACGGCCATGGTGCTCTCTATGTTGCAGCCGCATTTCGGCGCTGGGGCACCGTGAATAGGGGACTATGATGGGTGTGTTCGAAACGGCCGTGCTGGGGCTCGGCGCGATGGGCAGCGCTGCGTTTTATCAACTGGCTCAGCGCGGCGTGAACGTCATCGGTATCGACCGCTATGACCCGCCACACGCCCTTGGCTCGACCCATGGCGAAAGCCGTATCACCCGTCAGGCGATTGGCGAAGGCATGGCCTATGTGCCGCTGGTGCAGCGCAGCCACGCCATCTGGCGCGAGCTTGAGACGAGTACCGATACGAGCCTATTGCATGAGGTCGGGTGCCTGATCATCTCACGCGAAGACGATGCGGTGGAACGGCCCGGTCGCACCGGCTTTATCCAGCGTACCCGCGCTGCTGCTGAACGTTTCGGTATTCCCCACGAAGTGCTGTCCGCCGAAGCCATTCGTGCGCGCTTTCCTCAGTTTGGCGTCAGCGATGACGAGATCGGCTATTTCGAGCCGGGCGCCGGTTATGTCGAACCCGAGCGCTGCGTGTCGGCGCAGTTGAAGCTGGGCGAAGAACTGGGCGGCCACATCGCGCGCAATACCAATGTGCTGTCCATCGAGCGCGATGCCGACGGCATTACCCTGCGCACCGAGACCGGCGAGATCCGCGCCAAAAAGCTGATCCTTGCGGCAGGCGCCGGTGCGGCTGGCCTGCTTGATGAACGGTTTACCCCGATCCTGCAGCCGACGCGCCAGACCATGCACTGGTTCGATATCGAACCGGAGTGGAACAAGACCTGGGCCAATGGCCCCTGCTTTATCTGGCCGCATGGCGAAAGCGCAGACGACTTCTTTTATGGCTTCCCCGAAATCGGTGGGCTGGGCGCGATCAAGATTGCCGACGAGAATTATGGCGCAGCGATTGATCCTGACACCATGGATCGTGTCGTGCCCGAAGAATTCTCGGCCGCCAAGTTCGCCCGCCATCTTGAGCCGCGCATCAAGGGCATTTCGGCGCAACGCCGACAGGCCGTGACCTGCATCTATACCGCGACGCCAGACAGCGCCTTTGTCATCGATTGGCACCCCGACGATGATCGCATCCTGATCGTCTCGCCATGCTCGGGCCATGGCTTCAAGCATTCGGCCGCCATCGGCGAGGCCGCCGCGCAGTGCATGACGGCTGGCAAGAGCGATATCGACCTATCCGCCTTTTCCCTGTCGCGCTTTGCCATTGGAGCCTGAGACATGTCCGCCAAAGATCTGATCGAACAGTCCATCGTCTGGGAAAGTGTTGTTGGCTGGACGCCCGAATGCCTCGATGAAGGCCCGCAAATGCTGGAGCGCTTCAAGGCGTCAGGCTTTTCCTTCACCTCGCTGACCATCGGCGCCGACTGGGACAAGCCCGAACCAACGCTCAAGCATTTTGCCCAGCAGCGCCGCTGGATCGAACGCCAGTCGGACCGCTATGGCATCGTCGATACGGTCGATGACATTGCCCGTATCAAGACCGAGGGCAAGATGGCCATCAGCTTTCACCTGCAAGGGGCAGGGCCGCTCGGCTATGAGCCCGCGCTGATCGACAGCTGGTATCGGCTGGGCATCCGCTGGCTGATCCTGGCCTATAACAGCCGCAATCCGCTCGGTGATGGGTGCCACGAACCGTCTGACGCGGGTCTCTCCATGCTGGGCCGCGCCTTTGTGGCCGAAGCCAATCGCTGCGGCATGCTGCTCGATGCCTCCCATGCCGGAATCCGCACCAGCCTCGATATGATTGCGCTGTCGGAAAAGCCGATCGTCATTTCCCATTCCAGCATGCGGGCGCTCAAGGATCACGAGCGCAATGTCACCGACGAACAGGTCAAGGCTCTGGCCGAGCGCGGTGGTGTGGTGGGCATCAATTCGATTGGCGCATTCCTCTCCGACGACAACAGCTCGGGGCTCGAACCGCTGGTCCGCCATATCGATCATGCCGTCCAGCTGGTCGGTCCCGATCATGTCGGGCTGGGGCTCGATGTGGTGTTCTACCAAGCCTTCATGACCAAGCTTTACGACTCCGGCCCGATGATGGCGCAGCGCGGTTATCCGCGTCCGCCCTGGGACGACGTCAAACCCGAAATCCTGCCTGATCTGGTCGAGGCGCTGATCCGCCTTGGCTATGACGACAGCTCCATAAAGGGCGTGCTGGGAGAAAACTTCCTGCGCGTAGCCCGTGCCAACTGGCGCTCTGCGCCAGACGTCTGACTAGAAACCCTCCGGATACCTTAAAAATGCTGCTCAAGAGACTGCTTCTGACTGCCGTCGCGCTGGCTGCGGGCACCACCATGGCCCTCGCTCAGCCAAAAAAAGCATCGCTATCGCCAGCTTTGGCGAACATCCTGCCCTGATGGAAACCGCCCAGGGCTTCAAGGACCGCATGACCGAACTCGGTTATGTCGAAGGCACCGATGTCACCTATGACTTCCAGCATGCCAATTTCGACCGCAGCCTCATTCCACAGGTGCTGCAGCAGGTCGAAGCCAAGCATCCCGACCTGATCTTTGCAATCACCACCGGCCTCAATCAGGCTGCCGTGCGCGGCATCACCGACAAGTCCATCCCGATCGTGTTCGGCGCTGTGGTTGACCCCGTCGTTGCCGGTATCGTGCCCGATTGGGAACACGGTTCCGCATTCAGCACCGGCGCTGCCATGCTGCCAGACTTCAAGGCATCGCTAGCTTTCCTCAAGGCCGTCATCCCAAACCTCAAGACCGTCGGCACCCTGTTCAACCCAGGCGAAGACAATGACGCGACCAATATCAAGCTGATCAACGAAGCCGCTGCCGAAGCCGGTATCGAGATCGTTGCTGTGCCGGTCGATAACGCCAATGACCTGCCACAGCGCGTGCAGAGCTTTGCCGGCAAGGTCGATGCGATCTTCCTGATCCAGTCCAACATCGTCCAGACCGCCGTGCCCGTGGTGGCCCAGACCGCCCAGCGCATCAAGCTGCCGCTGTTCAACTCGGTCTATTCCGCCGAACTCAAGGACCAGCTGGCTGGCTTCCACGCCATTTCCTACAAGAAGAATGGCGAGCACGCGGCCGACATCGCCGACCGTATCCTCAAGGGCGAAAAGCCTGCCGATATCGCGACCTATGTGCCCCAGCCCGACGATTTTGAATCGCTGGTCAGCGTCAAGGGTCTCGAAGCAGTTGGCCTGACCCTGCCAGAGGCGCTCAAAGACAGCCCATGGATCATCAAGTGAGCCAAGCGACCGCTCATGGAACGGAGGCGCGGACATCCGCGCCTCTGCTGACCTGCACCGGGCTCCGCAAGACCTTTGCCACCGGCCTGCCCGGTGGACGCCCCGCGCTCGACGGCATCGACGTGACCTTTGCAAAAGGCGATTTCATCGTTGTCATTGGTAGCAATGGCGCGGGTAAATCGACCCTGCTCAATGCGATTGCCGGGGCTTTCCCCGTCGATTCCGGCACCATCGTTCTGGATGGAAAAGACATTACCAAGCTGGCGCCACACAAGCGCGCAGGCCTTGTGACCCGCGTGTTCCAGGACCCGATGCTGGGCACCGCCGCCGCCATGACCATCAAGGAAAACCTCGCTCTGGCCGAACGGCGCGGCAAGGGGCACGGCTTTGCCCAACTGATCGCCGCATCGCGCCGTGACTTCTACCGTACCCAGCTGGCCGAACTGCAGCTCGGGCTTGAAGATCGTCTGGAAACCGTTGTCGCGAGCCTCTCCGGTGGCCAGCGTCAGGCGCTGTCGCTGGTGATGGCTGCGCTCTCCAAGCCAAAGCTGCTGCTGCTCGACGAGCACACTGCAGCGCTCGATCCGCGCACCGCCGATCGCGTCATGGAAGCGACCCTGCGCACCGTGGCCGCCAATGGCCTCACCACGCTGATGGTCACGCACAATATGCGGCAGGCCATCGAGACCGGAAACCGGCTCATCATGATGGATGCCGGCAAGATCAAGCTCGATATCTCCGGGGCCGAAAAGCAGAGCCTCACGCCCGCCGATCTGGTTGAAAAATTCAAGATCGACAACGACCGCATGTTGCTCGGAGTCTAGGTGCCAATGGAAATTCTCTCGGCTTATTTCAATCTGGTGCCCGTCACCTTCTCGCAGAGCCTGGTCTATTCGTTCCTGGTTCTGGGCATCATGATCCCGTTCCGGCTGATCAGCTTTCCCGATCTGACCAGCGAAGGCTCGTTTCCACTGGGCGGCTGCGTCTGCGCGGCGCTGCTGCTGGCGGGCTACAACCCGATCCTTGCGACGCTGGTGGCGATTGCCGCCGGTGGTTTGGCCGGCGCTGCAACCGCGCTGATCCATCTGCGCTTCGGCATCAATTCGCTGCTGGCCGGTATTCTCGTTTTCACCGGCCTTTACAGCATCAACCTGCGCATCCTGGGCAAGTCCAACGCCGCGCTGTTCAACGCCGACAATGTCTTTGACATGATCCACCCCGGTATTGTTACGACAGTCTGGATGCAGATCGTGGTGTTCGGCGTGCTGGTGGTTCTGACGCTGCTGGCGCTGCGCTGGTTCCTCACCACGCAGGCCGGTGCTGCTTTGCGCGTCGTTGGCGTCAATCCCGATCTCGCGCCATCGCTGGGCATCAATGTGTGGACCTACACCATTGCCGGCCTTGCCATTGCCAATGCCATGACGGCACTGGGCGGCGCGCTGATCGTGCAGTTGCAGGGCTATGCCGATATCGGCATGGGTCTGGGCGTGCTGATCAACGGCCTTGCCTCGCTGGTGATCGGCGAGACCATTGTCGGCAAGCATACTGTCACCCGCCAGCTGCTGGCCCCTGTGATCGGCGCCTTCGTCTATTACCAGCTCGTTTCGCTGGGCCTCTCGATTGGCCTCCAGCCAAGCGACCTCAAACTGGCTACGGCGCTGTTTGTGCTGGTGACGCTGGGCCTGCCAGGCCTGCGTTCCAAGACCACCTCGCGCGAGAAGATGCGCGCCTGAACCAACCCGCTCTCCGCGTCCTGTCGACGCGGGGAGCAGAAATCCGCGCTGCCTGCACAATGGCCGCGCCGGCTGCATAGCGGCGGCCCGCCATCTCTCCAACACTGACCCCCGAGGAACGGAAATTCCAGGGAGTTGGAAATGAGAAAGATAGGTATTGTCGGCGCCGGCCAGGCCGGGTTGCAGCTGGGCCTTGGCCTGCTCGCCAAGGGTTATCAGGCGGTGATCAGCTCGAACCTGACGGGCGAGCAGATCCGCAACGGGCGAGTCACCTCCAGCCAGTGCATGTTTGATCGGGCGCGCCAGAACGAGCGCGACCTCGGCATCAATTTCTGGGACGACGCGCCCAAGGTCGAAGGCATCCAGTTTGCCGTGTGTGCCCCTGATGGCACCAGCCCCATCGAATGGTCGTCGCGTCTCGACAAGCCCGCCCAGTCCATCGACCAGCGCGTTAAGATGCCGGTATGGATGAAAGAATTCTCCGATGCGGGCGGCGATCTGCGCATCGAAGATGTCGGTATCCCTGAGCTCGAAGCGCTGCAGCAGGAATGCGATCTTGTCATCGTTGCGTCCGGCAAAGGCGAAATCGGCAAACTGTTCCAGCGCGACGAAAGCCGTTCGCCATTCGACAAGCCGATGCGCGCGCTGGCCCTGACCTATGTGCATGGCATGACGCCTCGCGCCGAGCATTCGGCGGTCAATTTCAATCTCATTCCCGGTGTCGGCGAATATTTCGTCTTCCCCGCGCTGACCCTTTCCGGCCCCTGCGAAATCATGGTGTTCGAGGGCGTGCCCGGCGGCCCGATGGATACCTGGGCCGAAGCCAAGACCCCGCAGGAGCATCTGGCCAAGAGCCTCGATATCCTCAAGACCTTCGTGCCCAAGGAATATGCCCGCTCCAAGGATTGCGTGCTGACCGATGATCTCGGCGTGCTGGCGGGGCGTTTCGCGCCAACCGTCCGCAAGCCCATCCTGACCCTGCCATCGGGCGCTTTGGCGCTGGGCATGGGGGACTCGGTCTGTCTCAACGATCCGATCACGGGCCAAGGCTCCAACAATGCCAGCCATTGCGCCGCGACCTATCTCGCCGCAATCCTGGCCCATGGCGATCGTCCGTTCGACGCAGCCTTCATGCAGGCCACGTTCGAGACCTATTGGGACTATGCCCAGTTCGTCGTCGGCTGGACCAACAACATGCTGCTGCCGCCGCCAGAGCACATGCTCAAGCTCCTCGGCACGGCCCAGGGCAGCCCGCGCGTCGCCCATTGGTTCGTCAACGGCTTCAATGACCCACGGACGTACTTCCCCACCATCACCGACCCGGCGCTGACCGACGCTTTCCTGGGAGAGGCGGCATGACCACCGACGCCACCACGCCCGATCCAATGGCGTTCCGGCAGACTTTGGGCATGTTCGCTACGGGCGTGCTCATCGTCACCACGCGCTGGGGGGAGCGCATCCACGGCATGACGGCCAATTCCTTCACCTCGGTGTCGCTGTCGCCGCCGCTGGTGCTGATCTGCATCGATCACCGCGCCAGCATGCGGCAGGCGCTCGAAGATTCCGGCCACTACGGCCTGTCGGTCCTCCACAATGGCCAGCAGCATCTTTCGCGCCATTTTTCCTCCCGCAAGGGGGGCGAGATGGACGTGCCATTCGATGAGCTGGGCGATGTACCGGTGATCGGCGGCGCGCTGGCGCAGTTCTCCTGCCGCATCGTTCAGTCCACCAATGCCGGCGACCACCTGATCTTTATCGGCGAAGTCACCCACCATCGCCGGGACGCCGGCGAACCGCTGCTCTATTTCGGCGGCGGCTACAAACATCTTCATCAACCCGAAGTCATGGGAGCCTGTTCATGAAGGGCCTAGAGGGAAAGGTCGCCATCGTCACCGGCGGCGCGGCCAGCATCGGCCTCGATATCACCCGCGTCTTTGTCGAAGCGGGCACAACGGTCATCATCGGCGCCCGCAGTCGCGAGGCCGGTGAAGCCGCAGTCAAACAGTTCGGCGACAAGGTGCGCTATGTCAGCGCCGACATCCGCAAGGACGAAGATCTCGACGCGCTGGTTGCCGCGGCGGTAGCGCTTGGACGGCTCGATTTCGTGGTCAACAACGCCGCCGTCTATGACGACAATGGCCCGGCTACTAATCGGCAATCCTGGCTCAACACGCTCGATACCAATCTGGTCTCCAGCGCGCTGCTCAGCGAAAAAGCCCGGCCGCATCTGGCCAAGACCAAGGGCGCCATCGTCAATATTTCGAGCATCAGCGCTTATGCCGCCCAATCGGGTCGCTGGACCTATCCGGTGTCCAAAGCCGCCATTCTGCACCTGACACACAGCCAGGCGCTCGATTACGCCCCGGACGGGATCCGCTCCAATAGCCTGATCGCGGGCTGGACCTGGAGTGATCCGATTGCGGGTCTATCGGGCAATGACAAGGAAAAGGCCGACCGCGTTGGCGGTCAATATCACCTGCTCGGCCGCGTCGGCAGGGGCCAGGAAGTCGCCAATGGCGTGCTGTTCCTGTGCTCCGACTATGCCAGCTTCACCACTGGCTCCGAACTCAAGGTCGACGGCGGCTATACCGCCATGGGCCCTGAACAGGCGGGACAGGCGATTGCCGAACTGACCGGTGGCAGCGCCAGCGTGCGCTGATCCAAGCACTGATCCGGGCGCAAACTGCGCCCGGTTCCTAGCGACGACGCAAGGTTTCAGACGGCGCTTCGCCGAACATCACCTTGTACTGCGCCGCAAAGCGCCCGAGCTGATAAAAGCCCCAATGGGTGGCGATGGAGGTAACGCTATCCCCGTCCTCGGCGGCCAGCAATCCGTCGCGCACCTTGCCCATCCGCACCGTGCGGACATAGGCCAGTGGCGACGTGCCGCGAAACCGGCGGAACCCTTCAAACAAGGCCCGGCCGCTAACGCCACTGACTTCGACCAGATCGTCGAGCGTCAGCGCTTTGTCGGCGTTGGCCTCGATATAGGCCTCCACATTGCGCACATGGCGCGGGGCAATGGCGCCATGGCGGCAGGCCAGCCGTGCGCTGAAATTGTTGGGCTGATGTTCCAACAGGCTCACCAGCAGCAGCGTTTCATGCAGGTTGGTCGCAATGCCCTCGCGCGCATCGCCATCGGCCTCGATCTCTTCGATCAACAGCCGCAGCGTGCGCCACCAGCGGCTTGCCGCACCAACCTGTGGCATGGCCAGATCAAAGGTCAGATGCTGCGCCGGCGCGCCGCCCAGCATGCGCGATAGCTGTTGTTCGAGCGCCGCCTTGTCGATGCGCACCATGGTCTTGCAGCAATCGGCGGACCAATCCATCAGCGTGCTGGCTTCAGGCCCCAGTACCGAGGCCGATTGCGCATCGCTCACCATGGCATCGCGGCCATGAGTAATGCTCGCCTTGCCCGAATAGGGCAGCATGAGAAGGTAGAATTCGCCCAGCGCACCCGGATCGATCACGACATCGGCGCCATAGCCCATCGCACCGACCGAGATGGAGCCCAGCCTAACCATATTCTGCCAGGCATCGAGCTTGCGCCCACCGCCAGAAAGCTCCAGCCGATGGTCGCAATAAACCCGCGCCACGCGCTCGCGGGCATCGTCCACATCAGTCGTTGAAAAGCGTGCGAAATTGGCGAGCGGACGCTCGGTATTCCCTGCAGTGAAGCCGTCTGCCACCTGAGCCAATTTCGGTCCCAGCAATACAGTTCATATCTAAACTATGCCGAGTATGCTCCCGCTACGGGGCACTGGCAATGGGGTGTTTGGGGGCCGCTCAGGCGGCTATTGCATGACGTTTTGCGGGCGGGCATCAGCGTGACCAGCCCGTGGCCACGCTGACAGATTTGCGGCCTACCAGTCGACGATGGTCCCGTCCGGCAGCACCGCATTGAGCGTGTGGAACACTTCCTGCTCGAAGGGGTGCTTGGCGGCAAGCGCTTCGTTGACTTCGATGCCAAGGCCCGGGCGCTCCGGGATCTGCCAGGCGCCATCGACGCGGCGGATCGGGCTATCGACCACCTCATCGTACCACGGCACGGCACCCGTCATTTCTTCCTGGATCACAAAGTTCGGTGTCGCGATGTCAAAGTGCAGCGCGGTGACGCCAGCAATCGGGCCGAGCGGGTTGTGCGGCGCAATGCCAACGCCTGCGGTCTCCGCGGCCGCGGCAATCTTGCGCGCTTCGCTGAGGCCACCGGTATGGGCAATGTCGGGCTGGGCGATATGGAGCGCGCGGGCGCGGAACAGCGGATCAAACTCAGCCCGCCCTATCAGGCGTTCGCCGGTCGCTATTGGCACCGGCGAGCGCGCGGTGACCTCGGCCATCAGCAGCGGATCGTATGGTGGGACGGGTTCTTCCACGAACAGCGGACGGCCGGGCGCCAGAGCGTTGATGTAATCGAGCGCTGCCGAAGCCGAAGCGGGGCGGCCATGGAAATCGACCATGATCTCGACATCGTCGCCAACCGCTTCACGCAGACCCATCATCAGCTTTTGGACATGGTCCACAGCGCGAATGGTGGTCGTGTAATGGGTATAGGGGATGAACACGACCTTGAGCGCGTTATAACCCTTCTCGACCACTTCGAGCGCCCGATCCTTGAGCTGCTCGACCTGCATGGTCTCATAGACTGACTTCATGTCGCCAAGGCCCAGATGGGTATAGACCGGCACCTTCTCGCGCGTCTTGCCACCGAGCAGACGCCACACCGGCACGCCCAGATCCTTGCCCAGAATATCCCACAACGCCACTTCGATGCCCGAAATGGCCGAGGCGCCGATCGAGCCCATCTTCCAGAAGCCATGCTTGTGCATGATGCGCACGGCCTGCTCGATATCGCGTGGATCACGGCCCACCAGCAATGGCTCTAGATCGGCCACGGCGCCAACTACGGCGCGCGTCTTCCACTCCAGCGTCGACTCGCCCCAGCCATAAAGGCCGGGCACATCGGTCTCCACTTTGACGAAGACCCAGTTGCGCATTTCTGCGTTGACGACGACTGTCTTGATAGCTGTGATTTTCATGCGGATCTCGGAAGGAAAGAGAGGAAGTCAGCCGCCGAAGCGCGTTTCGGGGAGGCCAGCGACGCCGACGTCGATGGCAAAAAGCCCACCAGCCAGCGGCTGGGCAGCAAGGGCGTCGCCCTTGAGGTCCCACACCGCACTGGTGACGTAGAGGGTTTTGAGGTCTGGCCCGCCAAACATGCAGCTGGTGGGCTTGGACACTGGCAGTTTGACCTCGCGGTCAATGCTGCCATCGGGGGCAAAGCGGGTGACCTTCCAGCCATCCCACATCGCGACCCAGAGATAGCCTTCGACATCCATCGCGCCGCCATCGGGGCCATAGCCGGTGCCCGTGGTGTCGGCGAACACCTGCCGATTAGACAGCGCGCCCGTGGCATGGTCGTAGTCAAAGCGCGAAATCTGCTTGTCGAGCGTGTCGGCAAACCAGAATTTTGTATTGTCGGCGGACCAGACAAAGCAGTTGGAAATCCCGACATCGCCCAGCACTTTGTGCAGGCTCTTGTCCGGGTCGAGCCGATACAGCCCTGCCGTGTGGCTGGTCAGGCTATCGTCCATCGTGCCGGCCCAGAGGCGACCACGCCGGTCGACCTTGCCCTCGTTGAAACGGTTGCCCGGCAGATGGGCTTCGGGGCGCGCGATCCACTCGATAGCGCCGCTATCTGGATCATAAAAGGCAAGCCCGGAGGCGAAGGCGACGATCAGGCCACCTTGCTCGCGCACTGCAACGCTGCAGATGCGCTCGGGCGTTTCCCAGCGATCGACTTTGCCGGTGGCCGGCGTCAACCGTTGCAGCAATTTGCCTTCGATATCGACCCAATAAAGCGCTTGCTCGGTCACGTCCCAGACGGGCACTTCGCCGAGTATGTTGGCAGCGTCGACCACGCAGCGCACGACATCGGTCATGGCGAGCTCCTAATCTGTCCGCTTGAGACGGGCGAAGGTCGTCAGCCAGTCGCGCCATTTGCCATCGCTGCGGGCCGCATAGATCGCGACAGCTGCAAGCGTCAGGCCACCGGTCAGCACATATTGCCAATAGGCCGAAATCTGCAGGTGGTTCATGGCGTTCTGGATGACCATCAGCAGGCAGGCGGCGACGAACACGCCGAGCGCCGTGCCCTTGCCGCCAAACACGCTGGTGCCGCCAAGCACCACGGCCGTCACCGACATCAGCGTAAAAACGGTGCCCGCCTGCGGATCGCCGCTACCGATGCGCGACGCGATGATGACGCCCGCGACGGCCGCCATGAAGCCGCAGAACATATAGGCGGCCAGGCGCACGCGACCGGTTTTGACACCGGCGACATAGGCCGCATTGGCATTGGAACCGGTCGCCATCAGGCGCAGACCCAGCTTGCCGCGCAGCAGCAATAATTCAAAGGCCAGCACGGCCAGCACCGCGACGATGAACACCACCGGCACATTGCCTACGCGTATGAGCACCAGATCGGTAAAGCTGGAATCGAGCAGCCCGCCGGGGGCCGGGCGCACGATCAGCGCCAGACCCGCTACCACCGAATAGGTGGCGAGCGTTGCCACCAGATCGGGCAGTTTCAACCCCTGAATGAGGATGGCATTGAGCAGCCCCACCAGCAGTCCTGCCGCCAGCACGATGACCAGCCCGCCAGCCAGACCAAATGGCGCGCCTGCCACCAAGAGGAACGAGGCGATGGCGGTCGAGAGGCTGATATTGGGGCCCGCCGAAAGGTCGATGCCGCCCAGCGCGATTACGGCAAACTGCCCCAGTGCAACAAACACCAGCGGCGCGATCTGCACGGCGAGCGATGCGAAGTTGCGCGGTGTCAGGAAATAGGGCGTGGCCAGCGATGCATAGGCACAAAGGCCAACGGTGATGGCGAGCAGCAGCAACGTCGCACCATAGCGCCCGAACAGGCGCGCAGCCGGCGTTGCCGGTGGCTTGCGGATGGAGACCGGCTTCTCCGGCACGACGCCAGCCTCGACCGATTTGACGGCGCTGCCAATGATACGTTCTTCCGTCGCCGTGGCGCCGGGCACTTCATCGACAATGCTACCATTGGCGACCACCAGAATACGGTCGGAAATCCCGATCAGTTCCTGCACGTCGGACGACACCACGATGATCGCAATCCCGCGCTGCGCCAGCTGGCGCATCAGGGTGTAAATCTCGGCCTTGGTGCCGACATCGACGCCCTGCGTTGGCTCGTCGAAAATGCAGATTTTCGGATTGGCCAGCAGCCAGCGCGCAAAGGTCACCTTCTGCTGGTTGCCGCCTGACAGCAGCTCCACTGGCTGCTGCACATTTGGGGTCTTGACCCGCAGCGCAGCGACTTGCGCCGCGACGGCCTCGCGCTCGCGGGCATTGTCGAGCACGCCAAAGCGCGACCAGTCTTTGATATGCGGCAGAACGATATTGCTGGAAATGGAATGCGGAAGGAACATGCCCTCGCCACGCCGATCCGACGGCAGGTAGACCACGCCGGCCTTGATGGCATCGGAGGGTGTCGAATAGCTCTGTTTGACGCCATTGATGGTGATGCTGCCGCTCGCCGGCGTCAGGCCGAAAATGCTGCGCACGATGTCCTGCTGACCGCTGCCGGCAATGCCGCCCAGGCCGACGATTTCGCCGGCATGCACCTCAAAGCTCACATCCTTGAACGCGCCAACGCCGGAAATGTGCGAGACGCCAAGCACGGTTTCCCCGACGCTCGTGGCGCGCGGCGGATAGGTCAGAGATAGCTCGCGCCCAACCATCATGGTGACAATCTGGTCGGCACTCGTGGTGGCTGCATCGACCGATCCTACCATCTGCCCATCCTTGAGGACGGTGATGCGGTCAGCAATCGCGAAAATCTCGGGCAGGCGGTGGGAGATAAAGATGATCGACGTGCCTTGGGCCCGCAGCGTGCGCAGGATGGCAAATAGCTTGTCGACTTCGCGCGGCGTCAGCGCCGAGGTGGGTTCGTCAAGGATCAGAACCCGCGCATTGCGCGACAGGCCGCGCGCCAGTTCGATGATCTGTTTTTCCGCCAGCGGCTTGTCGCCAACCCGCTCACGCAGGTCGATGTCTTCACCCAGCCGCGCCAGAACGCTGCGCGCTGCTTCGCGCATGGCAGCGTAATCGATGATGGCTCCCCCGGGCTCGCGCCCGAGGAAGATGTTCTGCACGGCGTCGAGGTCGGGCACCAGATTGGTGTCCTGATAGACCATGGCGATGCCGTGATCGGCGGAGTCGGCGGGTCCGGTCAGCGTGACGGGCTTGCCGTCGATCAGAATGGTCCCCGCATCGGGGCGATAGACCCCGGTCAGAACGCGCATCAGCGTCGACTTGCCGGCACCATTCTCGCCCACCAGCGCGTGGATTTCCCCTGGACGGCAGTCAAACGACACGCCGCCCAAGGCCTTCACGCCTGGAAAGGTTTTAACGATGCCCTCAACCGCGAGGGGCAATTGCTGTTGCTGTGCCATGGTCCGCCGCCGCTAGGTTCAGCCGAAGATCTTTTCGAGTTCTTCGGTGGACAGGTTCGTATCGACAAACACGCCATCAGCCAGTTCTGGGCGGATGTAGGACGTGTAATTGTCTTTGGTGATCAGCTTTGGCGTGATCACCAGATCGCGCTGCAGTTCTTCGCCGCGCAGCAGCGCCAACGAATTGCGAAGCGCCACAACGCCTTCCCATGTCGGCTCGGAGATCAGGCCGATATCGAACTTGGGCTGGCTGTCCTTCTGCGCGGCATAGAGCTTGAGCAGGCCGTTATAGTCATCGCCGGTCACGGGAACGAGCGGACGACCAGCAGCCAGCAGCGCGTTGGACGCGCCTGCCGTCACCTGCCCGCCATCGGCCCAGATGCCGTCGATTTCAGGATAGGCCGCGATCAGATCGCTCATGACTACCTTGGCCTTGTCTTCCGACCAGTCGGTGTCGCGATAGGCCAGCACTTCGATTTCGCTGCCTTCAAACGCCTTCTGCGCGCCAGCCCAACCGGCTGCCGTGTAGGAGTTGCCAGCAATGCCGCCCAGCGCCACGATCTTGCCCTTGCCACCCAGCGCATTGCGCAGCCAAGTGCCCGACGACTGCCCTTTGATCTCTGGATTGGTGCCGACGTAAACGTCGTACCCTTCGCCATCGATTGGCAGGTTGAACGGCGCAACGATGATGCCTTCCTGACGCGCATTGTTAAGCGCGGGAACAACGGCCGCGCCCGAATTGGCGATGACCAGGATCGCATCGACCTGCTGGCTGATCAGCGATTCAATATCGTTGACCTGCTTGGTGATGTCGTTCTGGCCATCGACCACGATCAGCTCTGCAATGTCTGGGTGCTGCGCGGCTTCCAGCTCGAGCGCGCGGATCGCCATGGCGCGCCAGCTATTGCCGGAAAAACCATTGGCAAAACCGATGCGATAGGGGCCGTCTTTCTTCTTGCCCGAAATCAGCGGACCCGAGAACGTCTGGGTGGCGTCACTGATCGTGTCGGCCAGAGCGCCGAAGAATGGCGTGGTGGCGGCAAGGCCAAGACCTGCCATGCCATACTTCAACAGCCTGCGACGGGTGAGGCCGATATCAAACGACTGCATGTTACTTCCTCCACAAATGTAAGCTTGGCTTACGGTTAGCGGCGCTTCTGTGCGACCGCTCGATACAGCACCACACTGGCCACGATGATCGCGCCCTGAAGCACCATCTGGGTGCCGGTGTTGATGCGGATAATGTTGGTGAAACTGTTGAGCTCGGTGATGAAAATGGCGCCGCCAACGGTCGCCATGACGCCGCCAATGCCACCACTGAGCGCCGTGCCGCCCACCACCACGGCCGCGACGGCCGTGAACATGAATTGATTGCCGATGCCTAGGCTGGGCGAACCCACATAGGCCGTCAGCAACAGCGAGCCGAGCGCCGCCGTCAGCGCGCTGACAATGTAGCCTGACGCCTGCACGGCACGGGTCGGAATGCCCATCATGCGGGCTGCGACTGGGTTCGCGCCGGTCGCATAAAGCCAGCGGCCATAGACCGTAGCGCGCGTCACCCAGGCCAGCATCAGCGCGACTGCCAGCCAGCACAGGGCCGAGACCGGAAAGCCTGCGATATTGCCCTGACCGAGCCAGTTGAACGACGGGGCCGACGAGCCGTGCGGGGCGCCGCCAGTATAGATCAGCGCGATGCCGAACAGGATCGAATTGGTGCTCAGTGTCGCGATCAGCGGCGTGATGCGCAGCATGACGATCAGGAACGCATTGGCCGCGCCAATGGCCAACGCCAGCCCGAGGCAGGCGACGACGGCAAAGCCGATATTGGCATCGCTGCCCATCATCATCGAGGTCGCGATGATGTTGATCAGGGTGACGACGCCGGCCTGCGACATGTCGATGCCGCCAATCAGCAATACAAGCGTCTGGCCGCATGCAATCAGCCCAACAAAGGCGGCAACCTGCAAGATGTTCATCACCTGCGACGGTTGGAACATTGCCGGTGAGATAATCGCCGAGATCACATAGAGGGCGATAACTGCAACCCAGACCGGTCCAATAGCGGTGACGACGGAGCCGATACTCTGATTTGGCAATCGCGGGGCTGGAGCTTTTTCCATGCCGACCTCCCGACTAAGGCAGATCTGCGTCCGCCGTTGAGTCAAATAATATGTCGGACATATTATGGAGGCATTTCAGATCGCGCAAGATACCTGCGCTAAATTTCCTTCATGGCGCGCTCAAGCAGATGCTCCATGGCTGATCGCGCCTTTTCGCCATCATGGGCCGAGATCGCGAGATAGACCGCCTCGTGCAGATCATAGCCCGCATCGAGCCCCTCGGACCGATTGGCTTCGCTCTGCAGCTTGAAGCTGGCCTCCAGCAGCGGCCGCAGAATGGCGCTGATCCTGTCGATGACACGGTTCTTGCTGGCCGAAAAAATAGCCATATGGAACTCGATGTCGGCCTCATAAAAGTGCTCGGTGTCCGACACAAAATCTTGCATGTCCTTGAGCGCAACGCGGATTCGCTCCACATCGCCATCGGTCGCATGCTGCGCTGCCAATCGCGCCGCAGCCGGTTCGATCAGGCGGCGCATCTCGACGAAATCGGCCAGTATTTCGTGCGGAATGGCCCCAGTTGCGTGCCAGCCCAGCACGTCTGGATCGAGCAGGTTCCACTTGTCCCGCTGCTGCACAAAGGTGCCGGCACGCTTGCGGGCATAAACCATGCCCTTGGCCGACAGCACCTTGATCGCCTCGCGCACCGTCTGCCTGCTCGCCTGAAACTGCTCCTGCAACTCCGCCTCGCGCGGTAGCACGGTCCCCTCCGGATAAGCCCCGGTGGCAATGGCCTTGCCGATCTCATTGAGCAGATGAGTGTGCAGACTGCTGGCGTTCTGAAAGTAATCCGACATTGTTCCGCGCAGGTTCTCGAGTGTGAAGGCAAAGTGCCACAGGTCTTGGAAAGCTCACGCACCAAGATGGATAGCCCCGGCACTTGTCGTGAGTCGCCAGCAACTGACCATGGCATGGCGACGGATGCCATCCACAAAGTTGCCATAGCCCGCCGGTCGAAAAATCGGCAGAGGCAATTTTGTGGGGAGTTGAGGTGCGTCAGCGCATGCCAAGGCAATCAGCTTGGAAACGCATCGCACCTAGCCCGTATCCATTGCGACCTTTGGGGAAGCACCGATTTCTCAGGGCGGCACCTCTCGTCTTCTCCCACCCCACCTACCCTGTTGCGCAAACGTTTGCCTCGGGCTAGGCTACTTTTTGCGCAGGCCAAAAAAGCAGAAAATGCGAGGGTCGCGCGATATCGTTTCCTGAGGAGGAACCCCATGGATAGACGCAGTTTTCTGATGTCTACGGTGGCGCTTGGTGCGCTTGCCGTTGCCGCGCCTGCTGCCCTGGCACAGGACAAACTAACGATCCTGGGCTCGGTGCCGAGCCTTGGCTTCCCGTTCTTCGTCCACATGCTCAACCAGATCAAGGACGAGGCAGCCACCCAAGACGTCAACCTGATCGAGAGCGACGGTCAGAACTCCGCACCCAAGCAGACCGCCGACGTCGAAGCGGCCATCGTGCAGAAGGTCAATGCCATCGTCATCGCGCCGCTCGATGTGAACGCGCTGGCGCCAGCCGTCGAACAGGCTGTGCAGGCCGGTATTCCCGTGGTCACGGTTGACCGTCGCGTCGATGGTGTCGAAGGCGTGCTCGCCCATGTGGGCGCCGACAACGTCAAGGGCGGCGAAGCCGAGGCCCAGGCCGTGGTAGATGCTTTCCCCAATGGCGCCAAGGTGTTCCACCTGCAGGGCCAGCCCGGCGCCGGTCCCGCCATCGACCGCAACCTCGGCGTCCACAACGTCATCGACCCGATCAAGGACAAGTACCAGATCGTCTTCGAACAGACGGCAAACTTCGCCCGCGCTGAAGCCCTTTCGGTCACCGAGGCGGGCCTGGCGTCTGCCGGCAAGCCGGACGCCATCATCTGCGCCAATGACGATATGGCCCTCGGCGCTGCCGAAGCCTGCGCCGCGCGTGGCTTTACCGACGTCAAGATCTATGGCTTTGACGCCCTGCCAGAAGCTTTGGCCGCTGTTCGCGATGGCCTTCTGGCCGGCACGGTCGAGCAGTTCCCCGGCGAACAGGCCCGTACCGCCGTTCGCATCGCGCTCGACTTTGCCCGCAATGGCACCAAGCCTGCCGAGCCACTCGTGCTGCTGACGCCAATCGTCATCAGCAAGGACAATCTCGACAAGGCCGAACGCATCGGCGAAGCCGGCTAGTCCTGAGGACATAGCGGTTGGCCGCCCGCGCGGCCGACCGCACCCATCCTGCCATCTCGTAACCGGGAGGAGCGCATGGTCGTCTCCAGCGGAACCGTCGTGTCCGATAGCCAGAAGCTGTTGGAAGTCACGGGCGTCTCAAAACACTTTTCCGGCGTCACCGCCCTCAGCGACGTCACGCTCGACGTGCGGCGCGGCGAAATCCTCGGCCTGCTCGGCGAGAACGGCGCTGGCAAATCCACGCTGCTCAAAATCCTCTCCGGCGTGCAGCCGCCGTCGAGCGGCACCATCACCTTTGGCGGCGAGCCCTATAGCCCCACCAGCCCCAACGCGGCCAAGGCGGCGGGAATCGTCACCATCTATCAGGAACTCAGCCTGATCCCGACCCTGACGGTGGCTGAAAACATCTTTATCGGCCGCGCGCCGCTCAATGGCCTGGGCTTTGTCGATTGGCGCGCCATGCGCGAACAGGCCGCCACCATTATCGGCCGCGTCAATCTCAACATCCCCACCGATACGCCGGTGTCCGCGCTCTCGGTGGCCGAACAGCAACTGGTCGAAATCGCGCGCGCCCTGTCGCTCGAAAGCCGCCTCATCATTATGGATGAGCCCACCTCGGCGCTCACCGAGACCGAAGTGCAGCAATTGCTCGGCATCATGCAGCAGCTGCGCAGCGAAGGCGTCTCGATCATGTTCGTGACCCATCGGCTCGAAGAAGCCTCGGCGGTCTGCGATCGGGTGACGGTGCTGCGCGACGGCAAGCTGGTCGGTTCGCTGACGCGGCAGGAAAATGGCATTCCCATTCCCCCGATCATTGAAATGATGGTGGGTCGCGCCGCTTCCGATCTCTATTCCCGCACCACCGACATTCATCAGGCCGGCGAAGTGCTGCTGACCATTCGCGGCCTGCGCACCACGCCCGATCCAGACGCGCCCCATGCCATCGTTCTGCAGGGTATTGATCTCGATGTACGCCGCGGCGAAATCCTCGGCATTGCTGGACTGGTCGGCTCCGGTCGAACCGAACTGGCCCGTGCCATCTTCGGCGCCGATACCATTGCCGCCGGAACTATGACACTCGATGGTGCCGCCTATGCGCCCGCTGGTCCTGCCGACGCCATCGAAGCGGGCATTGGCCTTGTCCCCGAAGACCGCAAGCATCAGGCGATTTTCCCGGCACTCAGCATTCGCAGCAATTTCTCCTCGGCGATCCTCAAGAAACTGTCCAACGGCGTTGGCTTCATGAATGAGCGGCAGGAGCGCGACGATCTGGAAGACTACAAACGCCAGCTCAGCATCCGCCTCGCCACCCAGGAACAGCGCATCGATGGCCTCTCGGGCGGCAATCAGCAAAAGGTCATTCTGGCCCGATGGCTGGCGCGCGATCCAAAGCTTCTGATCGTCGATGAGCCCACGCGCGGTGTCGATGTTGGCGCCAAGGCCGAGGTCCACCAGATCCTTGTCGAACTCGCCTCACGCGGCATCGCGATCATCGTGATTTCATCCGAACTCCCCGAGGTTCTGGCGGTCAGCGATCGCATCGTCACCATGCGCGAAGGGCGGTTAACCGGCGAGGTTCCGGCACAGGAGGCGACACAGGAAAGGTTGATGGCATTGATGGCACTTGGACAAAAGCAGGAAGAATTGGCATGAGCACCACCCCGACCACCACCAAGCGCAATCCGGGCCTGTTCACACTGGTGCAGCGCTTTGCGCCGCTGATCTTCCTTCTGGCTCTGATCGTCATCTTCACGGCCCTAAAGCCCACCTTCATCGACCCGATCAACGTCTTCAACATCATGCGCCAGATTTCGATCACTGGGCTGATCGCGTTGGGCATGACCTTCGTCATTCTGACCGCCGGCATTGATCTCAGCGTCGGCTCGCTGCTCGCCTTCTGCGGCATGGTTGCGGCCATCGTCGCCAAGGGCGGCACGGCAAACTCCATGTCGCTATCGGCCGGTGCAGGGCAGGGCTTTGGCTGGTTCGCCGCGCTGTTGGCAGCTGTCGTCGTCGGCGCTATCGCCGGCGGCGCACAGGGCGTCGCCATCACCCGACTCAAGGTGCCGCCATTCGTCGTGACGCTGGGCGGTCTCACCATCTGGCGCGGCCTGACGCTGACGCTGTCCAATGGCGGCCCGATCTCGGGTTTCGATGCCTCAATGCGCTGGTTCGGTACGGGCCTTATTGGCCCGGTGCCGGTGCCGGTCATCATCTTCGCCGTCGCCGCCGTGCTCTGCCACATCGTGCTGCGCTACACGCGCTATGGCCGCGCCGTTTATGCGGTGGGCGGCAATGCCGAGGCCGCGCGTCTGTCTGGGATTCGCGTCGACCGCATCCTGGTCTCGGTCTATGTCATCGTCGGCTTTTTCGCCGGTCTTGCAGCTTTCGTCCTCGCCGCACGGCTCAATTCTGCAGAAGCGGTGGCGGGCATGGGCTATGAGCTGACAGTCATCTCGGCTGTGGTCATCGGCGGCACATCGCTGTTTGGCGGCATTGGCAGCGTCGGCGGCACCGTGGTTGGCGCTGCGCTGATCGGCGTGTTGCAAAACGGGCTGCAGTTCAACAATGTCTCCTCCTACACCCAGAGCATTGTCATTGGCCTGATCCTGATCATAGCCGTTGCATTCGACCGCTGGCTGAAGTCAAAAGCGGGCACCTGAGAAACACGCCCGGTCACTATCGATGGTCACCATCAAGGACGTCGCGCGCCGGGCCGAGGTGTCCTTCACCACCGTCTCGCACGTCATCAACAAGTCGCGCCCTGTCAGCGAAGAAACTGCCGAGCGCGTCTTCGCCGCCATTGCCGAGCTGGGCTATGTGCCGTCCGGCGTGGCGCGGGCGCTGCAATCGAACCGCACGCGCACCATCGGCATGATCGTCACCACCACGACCAACCCGTTTTTCGGCGAGGTCATCCGGGGTGTCGAGCGCGTCTGCTTCAAGCATGGCTATGCGCTGATGATCTGCAATACAGATGATGTGGCCAGCCAGTTGGTGGTCTATCTGCAGGCCCTCTTGATCAAGCGTGTTGACGCCATCGTGGTGATGACCTCCAACGCCAGCCCAGAGTTTTTCGATCATGTCGGGCAGGTCAAGCGCGTGCCGCTGGTCGCCATCGATGCGCCGCCCGGCTCTGTCGGCTCGGTGTTTTCCGACGATTCTATCGCCGGTGGCCGCATCGTTGCCGAATTCCTCGCCGACCGTGGTTTCACCAATATCGCTGTCGTCACCGGACCCGAACAGCACCCCCGCATGCGTGATCGCCTGACCGGTTTTCAGGCTGCGCTCGCCGAACGCGCCATCGCGCTGCCGCCCGGCTGGATGGTGCGTACCGATATCAGCATGGACGGCGGACTCGAAGCCACCCGCGCCATTCTGTCATCGGGGCGGCCGCGCCCGCAGGCCATCTTTGCCCTCAGCGACATCATGGCCATCGGCGTGCTGCATGGTCTGCATGAGGCGGGTCTGCGCGTGCCCGAAGATGTGTCGGTGGTGGGCTATGACGATATCGCTTTTGCCGCGCATACCCTGCCGCCGCTGACCACCATCTGCCAGCCATCGGTCGATATGGGCGGGCGTGCTGCGGAGGCCATCATCAGCCATCTCGAGGCCAACACGCCGCTGCCCAAGGCGGTTCAGCTGCCGCCCGAATTGATGGTGCGCGACTCCGTTGGGTTCATCGCGCACCCTGCCTGATCAATTGCGATCGACCGGTTTCGAGCGCATCCGCGCCACGGTTTCGCGCTCGGCCCGCTTGCAGCGCATCGGCGGCAGACCGCGATCCATCAGCGTCATGTCTTCGAGCACCATGTCGCCCATCCGCTTGAACGCGATATCAAGCGCACCTGCCCGATGCGCCGACAGCAACAAGCCCGGCACGCTGCGCGCCGGATGATCTGCCGCCAGCGGTTCCTCGGGAAATACGTCGGTCGCCGCCTGAATATGGCCACTCCGCACCGCCGCCAGCAGCGCATCGAAATCCACCACATCGGCCCGGCTGAGCAGGATGAAATTGGCGCCCTTCCGCATGCTGGCAAAGGCCTCGGCATCGAGGAACGACTTGTTCTCCGCCGTCACCGCCGCCATTACGAAGATGAAGTCGCTCTGGGTGAGCACCGTGTCCAGCGACGACGGAACAACGCCATGATCGGTCAAAATGCTCGGTGGCAACCAGGGGTCGAACACGCGGATGGTGCAACGGAAGCCGGTGAGCAATCGGTTGAGCGTCCGCCCCAGATCGCCAAAGCCGATAATGCCAACCTCGGCCCCGCTCAGCAGTCGCGCCGTGCTATTGCCATCGCCGCCCCACAGTTCGGTGCCGGTACGAAACGCCGCGTCCGACTGGCTGATGCCGCGCGCCAGATCGAGCGCCATGCCCAGCCCGATCTCGGCTACCGGTTCGGCAAACACCGCGCCCGTCGTCACCACATGAATGCCGCGCTGAAACAACGTCTCATAGGGCATGTTGTTGATCAGGTTACTCTCGACATTGAGCACGCAGCGCAGGTTTTGCAGCCGAGCCAAAAGCTCAGGCGATAACGGTGGCTGGCCCAGAATATAGCGCGCTTCCGCCAGCGTTTCCTCGGGCAGTTCGTCGACCTTGTGCTGCTCGACTTCAACGATCCGATAGCGGTCGTAGAGCGCCTCTTTGGCTACGTCGGTGAAGATCAGATCAATGCTGCGCGGCTCAGGCGCGCTGATGATCAGCGGCTTTGTGGTGGTCGCCATAGGTCCTCCTCAGGTGCTGGTTCTTGTGACCAGTCAGCTCTTGCGAGCACGCCCCGTTCAGGCGCCCGATTAGTCTATGATCGGGCCATCGGGGGCGCAATGCCAAAAGCCCCATAAGCGCTTGGTCCCGAACGCAAAATCGTCAAGATTTATGCGCCTCACCGAGCGGTGATGACCGCCTGGAAACCATCAATCCGCAACGTGCCCGAAAGCGTGTCGAAGGGTGGCATTTCGCCATTGTAAACCAGCGGTGTTCCGCCCGCTCCATTGACCACGGTCAGCGACCCACTCGCGCCCACCTGCTCGCCATCGATGCTGAATCTGTAGCTCCCTCCGATGCAGGGCGCCTGGATGCAATTGATCGGGGCGTAGCCAATTTTGATCTGCCCTTCGAACTGTGTCGCGCTCCACGGCGTCGGCTCGGGCGGCGAAACGGCAGTCGGCGCGAGCGTCGCCACCTTGCCGTGATGGAACAGAAAACGGGCCTCGCCATCAAAGGCCAGCGAACAGAACGTCCCCTTTTCAAAGGCCTGCGCGAGCGCCGGATCGACGTCTGGCCGCAGGCCGTAATTGTGCAGATACTCCAGCTCTCCGTCACCCTCGACAATGGCATATTGCAGCGCATTGGGCGACGCCGGGCAGGCGGTGCCATCCTTGAGCTGGCCATAATAGTAGAGCGTGAACGAGCCGCGCACGCCCCAGGCCGACGCATGGGGATCGACGCTCGGTACCGGGAAAGTCTGAGCCAGTGCCGAGCCAGCCAGCCCCAGGCCGGCCAATGCGATAAGAAACGTCCGAGCTGTGGTTTTCATTTCAGCGGTCCTTCCGCGGTAGTGAGGTTTTGGGTGGGCACGCCATCGAAAATCCCGCCCGAAATGCGGGTCCAGTGTTCCTCGCTATCCAGCCCCATCTTGGCGACGCCCAGCGCCACGTCCGACATCACTTCCTGTCCCAGATTCCGGTCGACGATGACGACGATGAACGGCGTGTCGTTGTCGCCCCCCTGCTTTTCGGGCAGGGTCCAGGCCAATCCATCCGCCAGCCCAGCCGCCTGCGCCGTTTCGAGCGCCACCAAAGCTGGCGCCAGTTCAGTCGCTTCGCCATTGAACAGGTTGCTCAGAACGGTGGGGTAAACGACCTCGGGCAGGGGCGTTTCATACTGCGTCCACTCGGCCCAGTCCGCCACCACATCAAGCGGATCAAGCGACAGGCAGGTGCGGCCAAAACAATTGCCGCGCTTGGCCTGCTTTTCGCTGATTTCCTCGCGGCTTGCAGCCAGCAAAAGCGCGGCGAGTTTGGCCGTTGGTTGTGTCGCAAAGCGCCAGCGCACATGCGGTCCAATGCCGAATTCCTCGGCGTTTGCGGTGTTTTCCTCGCCATAGGACAGTGCCGTTTCCGCGCGAATAGCCGGCCCAAGATTGTAGCGATCGATGGCAACCAGCGACAGTTCCACCCCGTCCACGATCTCCCGATTATAACGCAGCACATAGCGCGCCCGGGGTAGGGGTTCTTCCTGTGTATCGATCAGCAGCAGCGCTTTTTCGATCGGCGAAATGTCGGCATCGGCCGGGATCATGGCGGTGGGATCGGCATCCACCATGTCGTCCAGCGCCTCATTGATATATTGCAGCGGCAGCACTTCGGCATGCTCGGTGCTGACAAAGGCCAGCGCCCTGTCATCGATGGGGTCGGCCAGCGCCGCGCCCGAAAACAGGGCGACAGATACCATAAGGGACGTTCCGGCCAGCAGGTGGGAAAACGAGGAAGGCATCGGTCGCGGCTCCTGTTGTTTGTGCAGTCATAATCACCATCCTGACGATGAACCGCCACTGAATGGAGAGTTCAGCATGAGCTTTCTTCGCCCCGCCCGCATCCTTCATTTGGAGGCCTCACCACGCACCGCAGTTGCATTTGTGCGGCGACTGAGGTTTGGGTGGTGCAATGTTCCGTTTTGTTCACACCTCTGATTTGCATCTGGGAAAACGCTTCGGCAATCTGCCTGAAGATTTGCGCGGCCGTCTGCGCGAGGCGCGCCATGGCTCCATCACCCGCATTGCGGCGCAGGCGCGAACACACGGCGCCACCGTCATCCTAGTGGCCGGCGACACTTTCGATACCGAAACCCCGACCCCGACAATCCTGCGGCAGGCTTTGGCCGAAATGGGCCATCACGCACCGCTGCTCTGGGTCATCCTGCCCGGCAATCACGATAGCCTCCTGGCCGACCAACTCTGGGACGCTGCCCGCGCCACGCTGCCGCCCAATGTGATCCTCGCCACCAATACCGACCTGATCGACCTCGCCCCCGGCGTTGTGCTCTTGCCCGCGCCCTGCACCGCCCGTCGCCCCGGCCGCGACCTGACCGCCTGGATGGACGGAGCCGCCACACCCGCCGGTTCGCTGCGCATTGGCCTCGCCCATGGCGCGATCCAGCAATTTAGCGAAGACGCCGCCGCCTCCGACGTCATCGCGCCCAACCGCGCCACGCTGGCCGGGCTCGACTATCTGGCGCTGGGCGATTGGCATGGCCAGATCGCCGTCAACGACCGCACCTGGTATAGCGGCGCGCCCGAACCCGACCGTTTCAAGCATGACAAGCCCGGCTCGGCCCTGTTGGTCACCTTCGACGGCCCCGGCGCGCCACCACAGGTAACACCCGTCGAAACCGCCAGCTTTGTTTGGCGCACCCTGCCGCTGGATCTGCTTTCGACAGAAGATGGCGTCGCCAATCTCGATGCCCTGTTGCCGCCCGCGCTGCAGCGCCGCCAGACCCTGCTGCAGGTCGTGGCCAGTGGCCGCGCCCGCCTTGCCGGACACACGGCGCTGGTTTCGGCCATCGAGCATCTGTCACACGACTTTGCCCACCTCGAACTCAACACCACCGACCTCGCCACCGACTGCGAAATCAGCGATCTGGACTTGATCGACCGTGCCGGTGCCCTGCGCGACACCGCAGACGCCCTACTGGCCGAAAGCGACGACGCCTACCGTTCCGCCGACGAACGTGACATCGCCCGCGAAGCACTGGTGCGGCTGTTCAGCTATTGCGAGAAAGTGGCGCCATGAAACTCACTGCGCTGCGCCTCCACAATGTCAAACGCTTCGGCGGACGCGGCGTCGCCATTGAAGGCATTGGCGAAGGCGTCAATGTGCTGACGGCCGCCAACGAACACGGCAAGTCCACATCCTTTGAAGCGCTGCACGCCCTGTTCTTTCAGCCCCACACCAGCACGTCCAAAATCGTGCAATTGCTGCGCCCCTATAGCGGCGGCAATCCGCTGGTCGAGGCCGATATTGTCACCGATGCGGGCGCCTTCCGGTTGACCAAGCAATTCTATGGCGGCAAGCGCGCCAGCGTGCTTGATCTGGCCAGCGGTCGCCTCGTGGCGCAGGCCGACGAAGCCGAAGCTTTTATCAGCGAATTGACGCGCGGCGGCAGCGCGGGGCCGGCCGGCCTGCTCTGGGTGCGCCAGGGCGTTACCGGCATGGAGCGCCGCAGCAATAGCGAAGAAGAAAGCGACAAGCGCGTCCGCGAAACCCTGTTGACCTCGGTGCAGGGGGAAGTTGAAGCCCTCACCGGCGGCCGCCGCATGGCCGAGATCCTCGCCGCCTGCGAAGAAGAACTGTTCCGTCTGGTCACTGCCACCCTGCGCCCCAAGGCCGGTGGCCGCTATGCAGCCGCCATCGAGGAACGCGAACGGCTATCTGCCGAGGAAGCCAGGCTCAAGGCTGAAGTCGAAGGCCTCCGCGCCGCGCTGGACAAGCGCCGTCTGGTTCGCGCCCGGCTCGCCGAAATCGAGCAGGCCGACGAACAGGCCGCGCGCAAGGCCGCCATTGCTGGCGCTGAAGCCGCCTTTGAGTCCGCCAAAACCCACAGCGACGCCCTCAAGATCGCCGAGGCCGAAGCGGCCCTCGCGCTGCATCGCCATGACGCGGCCAAAACCGCCTTGGACGACTACACTGCTGCCACGCAACGCCATCACGCACTCGAACTCCGTCTCGGCGACGCCCAGCAACGGCGTGACGTGGCCTTGCAGCGCCGCACCGCGCTCGTCGCCGATAGCCAACAGGCCCGCACCGCCATTGAGGCCGCCGAAGCCAATGAACGCGAGCAGCGCGACCTGCTGGCCCGCCTCGACGCCGCCCTCCGCTCCCGCGATGCCGCCGAAAAACTCGCCCAACTCCGTGCCCGGCTGGATAAGGCCGAACTTGCTCGTGCCAGCGTCGAAGATGGTCAGGCGGCCTTGGCGGCCAACGCCATCCCCGCCGCCGAGATCGACAAGTTGCAGGCCCTCGAAGTCGAGCTGGTCCGCCTCCGCGCCGCCCAGGCCGCAACGCTGCCGACCGTGCGCGTCGACTACGAACCCGGTTCCCCTGTCGCGATCAGCGCCGCGGGAACAGCGCTTGATGGCGGCAAAGACCTCAGCTTTGCCAATGCCTTGCGCCTCGATATCGCTGGCGTCGGTACGCTCACCCTGCGCTCCAATCGTCCCGCACAGGCCGATGCCGCCATCGAACAGGCCGATGCCCGCCACGCCAAATTGCTGGCTAGCATGGGCGTCGAAAGTCTTGCCGCCGCCCGCCAGCGACAGGCCGAGACCCAGGCCAAATCCGCAGAGCTCGACCTCGCCCGCCAACGCCTTGCCGACCTTGCCCCCGAAGGCGTCGCCCGCCTGCAGGCCGAGATCGCGCAGCTTGTCACGGCGACCGGCGACGGCCTCGAACTCAAGGGCGATCCCTCTCAGGTCCGGCAGGCCCACGCCGCTGCCGAACAGGCCATGCTGACCACCCGCAACAGCGCCCGCGAACTGCAGCCACTGCTCGATCAGGCATCAAGCGCCGTGGTCGAAACTGAAACCGCGCTTGCCGCGCTGGTCTCCGAACTGGCCGGCCTCGACGCGACGCTTGGCCCCAAGCCCGACCGTGCCGCCCGACAGGCAGGCCTCACGCAAGACCAGGCCGATCGTCACGCCCACCACAGCGCGGCCGTCGCGCGCGCCCTTGAACTGCGCCAGTCTGCCCACGATCTTGCTGCCGCCGAAGCCGCCTTGCGCCGCGTTCGCTCGGTGCAGGATGCCGCCATGCAGGAAGCCGGTCAGCTGCGCGAAACGCTGGCTGACCTCAATGGCGCCATCAGCGCCCGTGCCGATGGCGCGGTGGAAGAAGTCTGGCAGGAAACCGTCGATCTGCTCGCCGCCGCATCGTCTGCCGTTGCGCGCTTTGAAACCGAAGTCGCCGTGCTGGACCGTTTGCGCCGGGGCCTCGTCGCCGCCCGCTCTGCCGCCCGCGACCTTTATCTCAAGCCCGTCGTCACCGAGCTGCGCCCGCTGCTTGGCCTGTTGTTTGACGACATTTCCATCGTCTTTGACGAGGATACGCTGCTGCCCCAAACCGTGCGTCGCAAGGGGCAGGACGAGGATGTTGATCGCCTCAGCGGCGGCATGCGCGAGCAATTGTCGATCCTCACCCGCCTCGCCTTCGCCCGCCTGCTGGCGCGCGATGGGCGCCCCGCGCCGGTCATCCTCGATGACGCCTTGGTCTATTCCGACGATGACCGCATTGAGCGCATGTTCGACGCTTTGCACCAGCAATCGCGGGATCAGCAAATCCTCGTCTTCTCCTGCCGTCAGCGCGCATTCTCCAAGCTCGGCGGCAATGTGCTGCAAATGCGCGACTGGGTGCCGCCCGCCTGAGCGAGATCACGACCATGCCCGAGCCACTCACCCGCGCCTTCTTTGACCGTCCCGTGCTTGACGTCGCCCGCGACCTGATCGGCGCAACCCTGCTCGTCGACGGCGTCGGCGGCCCCTTAGTCGAGGTCGAAGCCTACGAGCCCAGCGATCCGGCCTCGCATAGCTTTAATGGCCCGACCCCGCGCAATGCCGCCATGTTCGGCCCGCCCGGCCACGCCTATGTCTACAAAATCTACGGCATCCACTGGTGCCTCAACTTCGTCTGCCAGACCGGCAGCGCCGTGCTGATCCGCGCGCTTGAGCCGACCCATGGCGTCGACCTCATGCATGACCGGCGCGGTGGCGTCGCGGCTAAACAATTGTGCTCCGGTCCCGGCAAACTCTGCCAGGCGCTGGGCGTCACCATTGCGCAAAACGGCCTGCCGCTCGACGCCGAGCCGTTCACGCTGACGGCCGCCGACATGGTTCACGATATCGGCACCGGCCCGCGCATCGGCCTCACCAAAGGCGTCGAAACGCCCTGGCGCTTCGCCCGACGCGGCTCGCCCTATCTCAGCAAACCGCTGAAATAGCGCCGCCAAACCGCACCGGCGCGCCAAGTCCGCAACACGCCGTGCCCTTAGCCGGTGGATAGCACCGATAGGTGACCTCTGCCGCCTTGCGGCTCACCCCCACCCTGTGATTCAAGGACGGGGTGAGCACACTTGAATCGGCATGGGATATGTTCAGCAGCGGCACCGTGGCATCGCCGCGCGATCCGCTGACCGTGCTGCGCGACGTTTTCGGTCACAAAAGCTTCCGGGGCCAGCAGGCTGACGTCGTCGAACACGTCGTCGGCGGCGGCGATGCGGTGGTTCTTTTCCCGACCGGCGCCGGGAAATCCATGTGCTACCAGATCCCGGCCATCTGCCGTCCGGGCGTCGGCATCGTCATTTCGCCTTTGATCGCCCTGATGCGCGATCAGGTCGAAGCGCTCAAGCAAGCCGGCGTCGAAGCCGCAGCGCTCAATTCATCGCTGTCGCAAGACGAATCCGCCGAAGTCCGCCGCAAGCTGCGCAATGGCCAGCTCGATCTGCTCTATGTGGCGCCCGAACGCGTGGCGACGCCGGGCTTTGCCAACATGTTATCGGGCATCGACATCGCGCTGTTCGCCATCGACGAAGCCCATTGCGTGAGCCAGTGGGGCCATGATTTCCGCCCGGAATATCGCGAGCTGATCAAGCTGGTCGAACTGTTCCCCGGCGTGCCGCGCATTGCCCTGACCGCAACGGCCGATCCGACGACGCGCGAAGACATCATTGAGCGTCTGGGGCTCGAACAGGCCAAGGTCTTCACCACCAGTTTCGACCGCCCCAATATTTCCTATTCCATCGTTGAGCGCGACAAGGCCCGCGATCAGCTGTTGAGCTTTCTCGCAGCACATAAGGGCAGCTCCGGCATCGTCTATTGCCTCTCCCGCGCCAAGGTCGAAGATGTTGCCGACTGGCTCTCGGGCAAAGGCATACCCGCCTTGCCCTATCACGCGGGCCTGCCGGCCGAGACGCGCGCCGCCAATCAGGATGCCTTCCTCAAGGAAGAAAACATCTGCATGGTGGCCACGGTCGCCTTCGGCATGGGCATCGATAAGCCCGACGTGCGCTATGTCGCCCACATGGACCTGCCGGCCTCGATCGAAGCCTACTATCAGGAAACCGGCCGCGCCGGCCGCGACGGCCAGCCCGCCGATGCCTGGATGAGCTATGGCATGGCCGACGTGGTGCAGCGCCGCCGCATGATCGACGAGGGCAATGCCCCCGACGAAATCAAACGCGTCGAACACGGCAAGCTCAACGCATTGCTTGGCGTCTGTGAAACCGCCGAATGCCGTCGCAAGGCCATCCTCAGCCATTTCGGCGAAGCCTATGACGGCAAATGCGGCAATTGCGATACTTGTCGGTCCCCGGTCGAAAGCTGGGACGGCACCGAAGCCGCCATCAAGGCGCTGGCCGCTATCTACCGCACGGGCATGCGCTTCGGCGCGGCCCACGTCATCGACGTGCTGATGGGCAAAGCGACCGAAAAGGTCGAGCGCTTCGGCCACCAACACCAGAAGGTCTTCGGGCAGGGCGCCGATCTCGATGCCAAGGTCTGGCAGTCGGTCATCCGCCAGCTGACCGCCTTGGGCCTGATTGTCGTCGACCACGCCAATCACGGCGCGCTCACGCTTGCCGAGAGCGCCCACGCCGTGTTCAAGCACGAGCGCACGGTCATCCTGCGCAAGGATCGTCCGCGCAAATCGGTGGAAGTCCGCCGCTCGCTCGAACGCGTCGCCAACATCCCCGAACATGCGCGGCCGCTTTTCGAAGCCCTGCGTGAAGAGCGCACCCGCCTCGCCAAGGCGCAGGGCGTCCCGCCCTATGTCATCTTCCACGATAACACCCTGCGCGCCATGGCCCTGGCCCAGCCCAAGCACCCCCACGACATGCTGAACCTCCCCGGCGTCGGCCAAGCCAAACTCGACCGCTACGGCGATGCATTCCTCGCGGTGCTGGCCAAGCAATAGGGACAGGCCGCAAAAGCCAGGCGTCTGGCTCTATCGCCCCCTCGCCCTCCGGGGAGAGGGGTGGGGTGAGGGGGCAAACCCCTCCGCAAAACCCTATGACTTCACCCCTCATCCGGCCCTGCGGGCCACCTTCTCCCCTAAGGGGCGAAGGGAAGGCGAAGTTGACAAGAGCTAAAACCCGCCGCCGGTCTTAAACCCGCCGGTCTTGCGCGTACCGCTTGACCCTGTGCGTGGCCGCGAGAACCCGCCACCGCTGCCCGAGCTACTGCCGCTCGACCCACCGGTCCAGCCACCACCAAAACCGCCGCCGCTACGGCCCTTGGATTTCCCGCTGCCCGAATTGCCGCCACCAAAGCTCGAGTCCGGCCAGCTCATATTGCTGCCACCACGATCGGGCCACGGCGAACTGGCGCGCTGACGGCCATTGTTTGGCAAGCCGACGCCGCCGCCCCAGTCGCTGGTGCCGGCGGTCCAGTTCTGGCTGCCGCGCCACTGGTCCCAATAGGATGCGGCCGAAATGCCGCCGCGCAAAAAGTCATTGAGCAGATCGCCGACCAGTTTGTCTTCACGGAAGGTCGAGCGCGGATCGTCAAAGCGCTGCTTCTTGAATTCCCACTGAATGTCCTCAAGCTCGCGCCGGCGCGTTGCGAGCGTCTTGAGCCGTTCATTCTGCTCGCGGGTTTCGTTCTCTTCCTCGCGAGCCCTTACGCGTGTTTCATCGATCTGGGCCACGATCGTGTCGTCCTGCCCGGTGCGGGTCCGCCGTGCTTCGGCCAGCAGCGTCTGGATATCCTCCCGGCCCAAAGCCGCCGCCAGTTCGGACAGCGCGCTCTCAAAGGCCGGATTGCCGCCCTGCGACAACTGTCCGAGCGTCTTGGCGGTCGCGTCGCGTTGGTCTTCGGTGGCGACGATCTGCGCATCGACCGCGTCGATCTGCTTCTGGCTGACGTCCATCGCCTCGCGGATCGGCTTGCCGCCCGCATTGTCGATGGCCTCGGTTTCGAGCATATCCAGCTCGAGTTCGGCCGCCTTTGCATTTTCGATCTGCCGTTCGGCATGCTCGCGCAGGCGCAGCGGAATTTCGTTCAGCATGGCAAAGTTTGGCCGCGCTTTCTGGAAGCCAACGAGGTTGGCCACCAGACTATCGAAATAGCGGAACAGGTTGTTGGCGCGATAGCTGGCCGTGCCGTAGCCGGCTTCCCACAAATACATGAACAGCGGATCGTCGCGGTAGGGCTTGCCCTTCTGCTCTCGGTCGCCTTCGGCCTGCTCGGTCTTGCGCATCGACTGGTTGGCGACTTCCGCCAGTTCGGTCGCTTCGCTGCGCTTGGCGGCAAAGGTGGGGTCGCGCGCAATGGTGGCGCCCAGCTTGGCGGCAAGCGTCTTGAGTTCACCCTGATGCTGCTCGAAAATCTTGAGCGCCTCGGTGCGGTCGGTGGTCAACTGCACCAGCTTGGCGTCGATCGCCGCCGCGTCCCGCTCGGCCTTGCTCAGGTCCTTGGCATGGGCCTTGAGCAAATCGCGCGCCTTGCCCTCTGCCGCGAAAATGCGTCCATCCAGTTCGGCCTGCACGCTCGGATCGAGCCGCAGCCGCGCCAGCTGACGAAACAGTTCCGCCTCGTTCTCGCGGATTTTGCCCAGCTTTTCGGCCGAACGCGCCAGGCGCTTGGAAATGTCTTCTTCCTCGCGCCGAATGTCGCGCATCGCCTCGTCGAGACTGGCCAGCGCTTCAGGTCCACGGATGCTCATTGCTCTACCACCGGGTCACTGCGCCGCCGAGAACCGGCATGCTATATTCAACGTCGAGGAAACCGTCCGACTTCCGACCCACCTCATTGCCCTGAATGATGCCATCGTCGCGCTTGTCGGCAGACACCGCGTCATAGACGCTTTCGGGGACGCGGACGCCCCACATGTTGACCACTTCGGTCTGGCCGTTTTCTTCATTGAGAATGGGCAGCGACAGGGTCTGGCCGTCAGGCGAAATCGCTTCGACGACGACGTAGTAATTGGTCGCCTCGGTATTGACCTCGGGGAAGGTCCAGAACCCGGACCGCACATCGGGTCGATTGACCACGCGCACAGTATAGACCTGCCGCAACTGGTCGCGCAGCGCGGTGAGGTTGCGCACGGCGGCCTCTGCCGCAGTGCGATTGCCTTCAGCCGCAAAGGTCTGCCCACGGGTGCGCAGCGCTTCGGCTTCCAC